>JAGHUQ010000033.1 GCA_018064725.1 Candidatus Cryptobacteroides caccocaballi | reverse complement strand
TAGAATACTTTTTCATATATGCTTTTCAAATATGTCTTCTATATGCCTGGTCCCAGAATTCATATTCCCACTGAGTCGAGCGGACGAAAGCCTGGAGCATCTTTTCCTGGAGCTCAGGACTGACGCCATCAGCCATTTCGTCTGTCAGCTGAATCGTGAGCATGGTACTTCTGCCCATCGCATCGGTGGTGTAGCAGCTGATCCACTCATGGTAGGGATTGGGAGTCTTTTCGCACATGAGGATGTAACGTCCGACATGATCATATACCCACTGGCAAGGTAGCATGGCAGCAAGGCTCATCGCCAAGTCTCCGCTGTCGATTATAGAGCGTGTGTGACGAATGTAGCCTGTGGTAGCTTCCATAGGTTCGATATATTCGTCCTCACGGACGCCCAGCATAGCCTGCATGTCTTTCTCAGCCTGGATACTTTCGATGGCCGTGCGACGGAAGATTTCCTTCAGCTCGCCATCCGGAAGCATGTCGGCAAGAAGGCTTGTCTCCTCTGCATTTGCATGGAGATACACGCTGTCCTGCCGGATATATGTCATGAACATCTCACGGGGAAGAGTCCCGTCCGCCAACCCTGTCAGAAACGGGTGCGCCTTGATCCGCTCGAGGATGGGTTCGACCTCTTTCCAAGCCCGTTGGCTGAATTTCCAGTCCATCTTGCGACTACTTCTTATATCCGATGATTGCCACGTACGAACCTCTGTCATGGCCAGGCATTGGGTCCTCTACGAGCGTGTAAGAATAGCAAGGGTCGAGAGTAAGGGTCTGCTGATATTCAAGGCCGGTGAAGCCGCAATCAATCATGGTTGCCGCCTTGTCGGCCGTGGTTCGCCATGCGGCCTGCCTGACCAGTTCGATCGGATATGGGTCCTTCGGCTTGCAGCCTTCGAGCAGCGGGTGATCCCATGTCCCTAACGCCAACGCAAGGTTGTAGATAGTTCCGTACGGGCTTTCCTTAGGGACATCGATGACGACCACCTTTCCTCCCGGACGCAAGGCTGCATACGCTTTCCTGAGGGCGAGGCCAAGGTCCTGCATATAGCATGGGCAGCCGTTGAAAAGCACCGTATCAAATTCGGAGGTGCCATAGTCAGCTTCCTCCGCGGTGTTGATCTCGACCTCGAAACCCCTCTTCCTTGCAATTGCAGCCATGCCTTCGGCCGGTTCGATGCATCTGGAGACCTCGATCGAATATCTGTCCTTGAGTAGTTTTTCGAAAAGGGCGCTTCCGGAGCCGATAGAGAGGATGCGACCCGCGTTTTCAAGAGTTGCTGCGACGAGCCTGAGCTCGGTTTCGAGAACATTCCCGTTCTCCATGAACCACGCATCGTATTCCGATGCATACTGGTCAAATGCCTGATATCCCATAATAATACAAAGTCAAATCCGTTTGTACGTTTGGGATGCTCATCTCGTCCGTTCCCTGTCCCGGATTACCAGGCAGAAGCCGCTCAGGACTTCGTTCAGGTTCAATGGGTATGATCTCAGCACCGTTCCTAACGGGCACCCCAACGTATTTTGTGCAAATCTAGCTAAAAAATTCAGACTTTTCATAATTACGAGCCCAGGTCAGTACTTCTACTTCTTCCACTCCCGTTTCAAAGGTCACGGAGATAAATTCCAGGTCAGGGTTCATGAGATGTTCATGAATGAGGACGGATGGCCTGTAGTTGCGCCGCACCGCTACTCAGGAGACCTCAACGTCCAGCTCAGCAAGAAGGACGTTACCGGCGAATACAAGTTCGTGAACCACGGGACAAGGATCACTGCCGACATCACAGAATCCGTGATCATCTCCCTGAACATCGACGGAAAGACATACAAGGGTGTATTCCATTACCAGTATGATCATGCAAACAATGTGAACAGGGTCACCTTCACAGCCTGCGGATTATCCAACGAGACAATCTGGGGCAGCAAGTGCGAGCATTAAGCATTGCTTCACCATACAGCTCAATCAAAAATCATTTACGGGGAAACTCGTAAATGATTTTTTGGTAAATTTGCAGTCATGAACGGACTTAACAATATTCTAAGCGCCATCTCCGGCTTCCTGTGGGGATGGCCGATGATCATCATGCTGCTCGGAACCCACCTGTTCCTGACCATCAGACTGCGCTTCCCCCAGCGCCATATATTCAAGGCGATCAAACTTTCTGTCCGCAAGGACAAGGGAGCTGAAGGCGACGTGAGTCAGTTCGGCGCCCTGGTCACCGCACTCGCAGCAACCATCGGTACCGGAAACATAGTCGGAGTCGGGACAGCCATCGCACTCGGTGGTCCTGGCGCAGTATTCTGGTGCTGGCTTACCGGTGTCTTCGGAATCGCCACCAAGTATGGAGAAGGTCTGCTCGCGATCAAATACCGAGTGACTGCTGAGGACGGAAAGATGCAGGGAGGTCCGATGTACGCTCTCGAACGTGGCCTCGGTCTGAAATGGCTGGGCATCCTGTTCGCGCTGTTCACGGCCATCGCATCATTCGGAATCGGCAGCACCGTGCAAGCCAATGCGATCAGCACTATGACTCACAATGTATTCGGCATCGACCCTGTCGTGATCGGCGGAATCATCACCATACTTGCGTCGATGGTCATCGTGGGAGGAGTCAAGAACATCGCAAAGGTTTGTACCGCACTGGTACCGTTGATGGCCCTTCTCTATGTGCTGGGATGTATCGTGATCCTGATAATGAACTCCTCATTCGTATGGCCGGCGGTGAAGCTCATCGTAAAATCCGCATTCGACCCTTCAGCCGTGGGCGGAGGAATGGTCGGAGGAGGCCTCATGATGGCAGCCAGATATGGTATCGCACGCGGTCTTTTCAGCAATGAATCCGGTCTCGGTTCCGCTCCCATAGTCGCGGCTGCGGCACAGACAAAGAACCCTGTACGTCAGGCGCTCGTCTCCAGTACAGGAACATTCTGGGACACCGTTGTGATCTGTGCGATCACCGGCATCGTGATCGTCAGCAGCATTCTTGCATTCCCGGACATCAGTTTCGAGAACGGAGGCATCCTGACAACCATGGCATTCAGCAAGATCCCGTACATAGGCTCCCCTCTTCTTGCGTTCGGATCGCTGACCTTCGCGTTCAGCACCATACTCGGATGGAGCTACTATGGAGAACGCGCAGTAGAATACATGGCAGCAAAGACCAGACTTCGTGATAAGATCGGAACGAAGGCATTCATCAACACCTACCGTGCCCTGTTCCTCATCACCGTCTATCTTGGAGCTGTGGTGAG
>JAGHUQ010000156.1 GCA_018064725.1 Candidatus Cryptobacteroides caccocaballi | reverse complement strand
CTCTACATCCCTGGCAATCCAGCACACCCTCTGACAGTGATCAACGGCATCCTGGATCTCACCAGATAGGGAATTTCACTTATTAGGCTGGTCGGTTCATCGCCTGGCTGTGATTAGTTAGAACAAAGCGATCAGGCGCTGCCTGGTCGCTTTTTCTGCCCCCTTCTCACACTCCAACCTCGCTTCTCCCGGTATTTTCTGCTCCGTTATGCTTTTCTCGTCTCCGTCGCTTATTTTCAGTGGGATTTCTGCCAGATAACACGCTGAATCACACAGCAACTGTCATTTCAGCGGGAAATCCCGCGATTTTCACGCTGTTTTCGGCCAGGGCTGAGATTTCTGCGGGATTTCTGCCAGATAACACGCTAAATCATACAGTAACTGTCATTTCAGCGGGATTTCTGCCAGATAACACGCTGAATCACACAGCAACTGTCATTTCAGCGGGAAATCCCGCAATTTTCACGCTGTTTTCGGCCAGGGCTGAGATTTCAGCGGGAATAATGTCGAAAACAGCGCTGAATCACTGCGTGGAAGAATGGGAACTAGATGGCGACCTGAGTCTTGAGACGGATATCGTCAGAGGCAGAACCAAGCTGAAGCTCGATATTGCATGAATCGAGATCCCAACCGCCGATGGCCTCGTTCCAGTACCTGAGATCCTTCACCGGAATCTCGAGAGTGACAGTCTTTGTCTCCCCTGCTGCGAGGGTAACTCTCTCGAACGCCTTGAGCTCCTTATACGGGAACTCGACATTCGAATCGATTCTATGCACATAGAGCTGCGCAACCTCATCAGCCTCCATCTCTCCCTCATTGGTCAGGTCGAAAGTCACCTTGATCACGTCATTCTTGCCGTACTTCGACTTATTAGCCTTGATATTTGAGTAGCTGAAATTCACATAAGAGAGGCCATGACCGAAGGCATACAGACTCTTGATATTCCTTGAATCGAACCACCTGTAACCGACATACATACCCTCAGAATAATATGCATTCGGATCCATACGCTGCCTGAATCCTGCCTGACCCTGTACATCCTGACGGTACTGATTTCCGAAAAGGTCTCCTGCGACTTCCTCTTTCTGAGGGAAATTGTCAAGAGCAAAAGCCGGCGAATCCTGAAGCTTCACAGGGAATGTGAAAGGAAGCTTACCTGAAGGTGCAATCCTGCCGAAAAGAACATCGCCGAGTGCATTACCACCCTCCAGACCATTCCACCAGCCCTGGACCACTGCAGTAGATATTTCAGAAACCAGCTGAAGGTCGCATGGACCACCTGATATCACGACAGTAACGATATTCGGATTGACCTGTGCCAGCTCCTCGAGGATGTCATTCTGACCCAACGGAAGGTCGATATCCTTCCTGTCTGATCCTTCGGTCTCGATGGACTTGTTGGTACCGCAGACATAGATGACTACATCTGCGTCCCTCGCTGCGACAAGCGCCTCTGCGAGCATTTCCGCAGATGGTCCTTCATTGATGTCGACAGCGACTGTCGGATCCGGAGCATCACCCGGCCTTCTGCGTCCGAACATGCCCTTGAAATCCTTGTATGCTGCTGCGTAGATGACCTCCGTACCCTTCGGAGCCTTGTTCCGAATACCCTGGAGAGGGGTCACCTCGTACGGAGCCGTCACACCTGCGCCCATGCCACCGGACTGAGTGAGAGCAACGGCATTGCGGCCGATGACAGCGATCTTCTTCACTTCCTTGCGGAGAGGAAGGATGCCGTCATTCTTGAGCAGGACGATGGATTTCTGTGCGACCTCATACGCAATCTTGCGGCTCTCAGGCTGCGATGCGATAGTACCAGGGAGATCGTGCTCACCCTCCGGAATACCTTTGATTGCATAGCGCACACGAAGGATTTCTTTCGCCTTCTGGTCGATCACGTCCATCGGAACCTTACCCGCATTGACCGAATCTATCAGCGCCGGGCCGAGATACCTGTCGCCGGTCATCTGCACGTTCAGACCGTGCATGGCCGCGCCCATGGTAGAGTGAGTTCCTCCCCAGTCAGAGACGGTGAAGCCCTTGAATCCCCACTCGCCGCGGAGAATCTCGTTGTTCAGATGCTCGTTCTCGGAGCAATAATCACCATTGACCTTGTTGTACGCAGGCATCACCACCATCGCGCCACCATCGACAATCGCGGCCTCGAACGGCTTGAGATAGATTTCGCGCATGGTTCTCTCATCGACGATCACGTTCACGCTGCCGCGGTTGGTCTCCTGATTGTTGAGTGCGAAATGCTTTATACACGCAGCCGTGCCCATCTCCTGCACTCCGAGTACATAGCCGGTCGCAAGCTGCGCAGAAAGGAAAGGATCCTCGGAAAGATACTCATACGAGCGGCCGCCGACCGGAAGCCTCTGGATATTGATGGCCGGGCCGAGAATCACGTCCTTACCTCTTACGCGAGCCTCCGTGCCCATTCCATTTCCGTATTTGTGTGCAAGCTCCTTTGACCATGTGGCGGCAAGAGCCGAGCCCGTCGGAAAATATGTGGCCGAATCCGTCACCCAGCCGGCTGAAGCGAAACCGTTGGGAACTCCCTCCTCACGAATGCCGAAAGGGCCGTCAGCATATTGAATAGCAAGGATTCCCTGACTCGGGACACCTTCCGAGGACATGTTTGTCTTGCTGTGGAACATCATCACCTTCTCTTCGAGTGACATCTTTGCGATCACCTCGTCGATAGCCTTGTCATTGGCAAGCAGTCTGTCCTGCAGAGTAGGCTGAGCGCAAGAGACAAGCGCGGCCATCACGAAGACAGGAGAAAATAAGGTCAGTTTCATGTGTTAATCAGTTATTTGGTTGTCAGATACAAATTTACAATAATTCGTCAACATGCCGCAGTTAAAACTGAAAAAGGCATCCGGGAGCACCGGATGCCTTTTTCCCTAGTCAGAAAACGCTATATGCGATTTCTGTTAGTATGTCCATTTCATACGGTTCTGCCAGGTTGCGCTTGCATTCTGGAGATAGTTGACAGTAGTCGCGAATGAACCGGTGAAGTGGTAACCCTCAGAGCCGTCTGCCTTGACAGTAGTGAGATCCATCTCTACCTGGGTTCCGTTGCCGGAGATGGTAACAGTACCCTCCTTGATATAGGTGATTGTACCGGTGTAGTTGTTTGTTACTGACCTGTAGCCCTTGCTGTCAATGAATGCGAAGCAATCTACCGGCTTGCCCTCTGCATCGACTGGCTTTTCAGCCATTGCATAGACACCGTCAGGAACAGGAGTGTTGCAGAAACGGTTTGCGTAGTTCTTCTCGAAAGTCCACTCAGAAGCAGTGTGAAGAGGAAGATAGATCTGGTACTCGTTGCTTACTCCAGACCAGTAAAGGATGAATGCAGTACCACCCTCTGCATAGTAATTCTCAGCTGCATATCCGAGATAATTAGTACCAACTGCAGGAGCCTTCAATACATCGTCGCCGTCCTCTACTGCACCGGTGTGGTTGTCAGAGATGACGATCTTCACATCCTTGTACTCGTACTTGTAAGCCTGCTCATCGCCATACACAAGATCCCAGTTCTCGTCATACCAGTAACCCTTGACCTTGAAATCGACTGTGATATCGTAACGGTCTGGCTCAGAACCCTCAGCGATTGAGAGGGTGCCGCCGAGGATGTCACCATAGTCCATCTCATAGTCACCTCTGTAGTTCATGTAGATAGAGTTGCCGGTGAATGAGTTGTAAGGATAGAGGTTCTTACCGTTCTTTGAGTAGTGCTCCACGATCTCAGGTTCCTCTACAAAGGAGAATGAACCGAGAGGAAGCTTTGCATTTGTGCAGCTCTTGTCACCGAAAATCTTGAATGACATGGCGTAGATATCGTATGCACCCTCAGCAAGCGGAGCACTTGGGTAAAGATTGATTGAGTACTGCTGTGCACCGTTAGCGAAGTGTGTCCAGTAGTCACCATCGAAGTTGACTCCAATCTCTGCGCGGTAGTTATCGACGATCACCTCAGGCATCTCACCGCTGAAGGTATAGGCGCGTACGTTCTCGTGCTCGTCCATGAGAGCTGCAGAAACGGTAAGCACACCCTCAGCCTCCTCGATGGTGATGAGACCGTCAGCTACAGGGATCTCAACATCACCCTCACAGACTGTAGTATAATAGTCATCAGAACCTGAATTGTTGAGAGAGAATGTGTTTGCGCGGTGGTCAGCGGCTGCGTCAACATCATACTCGCCGGTAAGAACGCCCTTCTCCTCTACATTGACAGCGAGAACGACCTTACCCTTAGAGGTAGAGAATACGAGT
>JAGHUQ010000130.1 GCA_018064725.1 Candidatus Cryptobacteroides caccocaballi | reverse complement strand
GTCGGAGAAGTATTCTACCAACTTGCCGAATGAGTTTTCGCCCCAAATGGTTGAGTAATCAGCATTGAGTTCAAGCTGAAGCATCTGCAATGCATGTGAATAGTCGTCTGGAAGCGCCGCTCTCGTGAGACCCTTGGTTCCGATTTGTGTTTGACCCCCGATAATTTTTTATTTTTGACCCTATAAAGTCCTGGCCGACGGGGTCATTTTTATTTCGTTTTACTTATTCTTCTGCGCCTTCATTTTACGGAGGCTTTCACCCGTGAGTTCTATCTGATGAGCAAAGTGGACGAGTCTATCCATTATTGCGTCAGCGACTGTTGGCTCGCAGATAGAGTCATACCAGCTTGACACTGGCAACTGCGAAGTGATGATGATCGATTTACGCTCATGCCTGTCTTCGATTATGTCAAGCAGTATAGGCCTCTCCTTTGCGTCCAGAGGGACGAGGAAGAGGTCGTCGAGGATTAGCAGCGGGCAACGCTCGATCTTCTTCAGTTCGGCCTCTATTGTGCCCTTGGCCTTCGCCACTTTGAGAGAACCAAGCAACTTGGATGCATTTGCATACATCGTTCTGATACCAGACTTGCATGCCTGATAGCCGATGGCTGTTGCAATGAAGCTCTTTCCGGTTCCGGATGATCCGGTGATGAAGAGGTTCTTCTTCTGACTTACAAAGTCAAGTGACATGAGCCTTTCCATCTGGTTCCTGTCGAGCCCACGACTGATTGTGTAGTCGATCTCTTCAGGATAGGCCTTGTAACGGAAGGAGGCCTGACGGATAAGCCTCTCTATCGCAGCTGCGGAGCGGTAGTCCCACTCGCGTGCGAGGAGCCAGCTGAGGAAGCTGTCAGGAGTCATTGTTTCTGCGAAGGTAGATGACAGACTCTCTTCAAAGGCCGCTGCCATGCCGTTGAGTTTCATGCGGTGCATGAGGTCCAGAGATACCGTGTTGCGGTCTTTCTCCGGTGTTATAGGTGCTGTTTTGTTATTCGTTTCCATTGTTTGATTTCTTTGAGTTGTTTGAGTAGTATTCGCGGCCGCGGATGTTCTTGTGCTGAGCCGGCTGCCTCTCGGAGGCATCAGTCTCCTGGCCATCAGATGACGGCATGAAGCTCAGGTCATCGCCATGTTCCAGGATTTCCTTGACATCGTTGTAGCCGTAGCGACGTGCCTGAGAAGCGCACGCGCAGGCTGCCACGAGTCGGGCAAGGCCGTACTTCGACTCCAGCGAGAGGATGCCGCGACAGGCGCGGAACGCCAGAGGGAGATACTTCTTGTCGGCGGTCACCTCCTGGAGATATACCAGCACGATATTGTCGATTGCAGATGCCCTCTGATATATCTCATCCATGTCTTTCTCGTAGCTTCCGTGATGACCGGGGAGATTGTGAGAGGCCTTCTGGGTGTAGCCGTAAGGCGTATCGTCTCGATGATGGGTCGTCACCAGCTTGAGACCATGGAAGATCTCCAAGGTGTCGGTGTCATAGATGATCTCCACACGCTTGCCGATATACTCTTTGGGCATGCTGTAATGATGCTTGTTCAGCGTGACATAGCTGTTTCTCAGCACAGTCACGCTGCGTCTGGATTTCATCTGATATCTACGTCCGGGCAATGGCTGCAGGCAGTCAGCCTCAAGGTCCTTGAACAGTTGGCTCCGTGATTCCTTGCGACCGGTCAGCTTGCGGTCGTTGAAGGCAGCAAGCGATTGCAGGATGGCTTCATTGAGTGACTGCAAGTCGTGGAAGACCTTACCTTCTATATCCGTATATACAGAGCGGTACATCAGCTTCACGGCATTCTCCACGAGTGCCTTATCCTTGGGATGGCGGACTCTGGCCGGGTACACCGCACAGTTGTAGAACTCGGCGAAGGCGGCGAACTCATCATTGATGATTGGCTCGTTTCTGTCGCTCTTGATTACCGCTGATTTGAGGTTGTCCGGCACGATTGCCATCGGGACTCCACCATAGAAGTGAAGGGCATTCTCACACGCTTGTATGAGGTCTTCCTTCCGCTGAGACCACACAGCCTCGCAGTAGGTGTACTGGCTGCATGGAAGGATGGCGACGAAGACTTCGACACTCTGGACCTCACCTGTCATCGCATCGACTATCTCCAGCTTATCTCCTGCATAATCGATGTACATCTGGTCACCCGCAGGGTGCTCCACATGACCGATTGCACGGACCTGAAGTGTATAACGACGGAGTAAGGTGCTGAAGTGGGACAGCTTATAGCCGTCGGGATACTTGCGGGTATACTCTTCGTATATGTCCTTGACACGGACTCCCTTTCGGCTGAGCCGCTTGGCATAGTCAGGAAGAAGAGCTTCCAGTTCATCACGACGAGGCGATGTCGTCTGTTCTCGTTTTACACCACCGACAAACATCTCCTGAAGATGCTCTTCGGACATTTGTTGCAGCCGCTCGGGCGTCAAGCCGCTCTCAAGATACTTGCGGACGTACTTGCGCACGGTGTTGCGGGATATGTGGAATGCGCTGCTGATTCCTTTTATCCCCATCCCCATTGTATAACAACGGAGAATGTTCTTTAAATTTGTCATGTTTTAGTTGTTAGACTCCGCCGGCCAGGACGGAATCCAAAACTATAAAAAAATCCCCTGCAGGGTCTTCTCTGTAGGGGTCAATTTTGTTTCGTTCAAAGGGGTCAGCGCATTTTCGTAACGAGGGGTCAAATGCAAACGTTGCAGGGGGTCACGCGCGCGCGTTTTTTCCACTTGTTGCTTGACAGTATTTCGCTTCCCGATTTTTAACTGCCCGTCTTTCATTTTATAGGGACTTATGTATTTGGACATGCTACAAGTCATATCGCAAAAAACGACTTTATCTTCACTCACGAGCATCAAGTCGCACTTCTTACCTGATTGGATAGACTTCAGGTGAGTAAAGTTATCTAGGAATGCCTCCAGTTGAATCGCTTCTATTACC
>JAGHUQ010000098.1 GCA_018064725.1 Candidatus Cryptobacteroides caccocaballi | reverse complement strand
CCGCCGAACCAGATAGCCTCAACGACAAGGTCTGCGAAATGGTCGTAGAACTTCTTGAGGATGACTTCCCTCTCCTGTGCACTCTTCTGGGGAAAGCATTTCTCCAGATTGTCACGAACGACGTTGGTGCGATAGAACTTGCGTGCAATCAGCGAAAGCAATCTCGCGTTGAAGTAGTGCAGCTTCAACGGAAGAGCAGCAACAGCCGAGAGTAAGCCTTTGAGGCAATAGTATCCAATTTCTGCCATGCTATCTTATGTATTTTGCAGTGAAAGTATCCGCATTTGCGGCCATATCCTCAGGAGTGCCGGCGAATACGACTTCGCCTCCCCTGTCTCCCGCGTCAGGGCCCAGGTCGATGATCCAGTCCGCGGAGCGCATCACGTCAGGATTATGTTCAACCACCACGACGCTGTGTCCCTTCGAGATCAATGCGTCCAAGCTCTTCAGAAGCTTCTCGACGTCATAGAAATGGAGGCCGGTGGTAGGCTCGTCAAAAATGAACATTATATGCTGACGCTTGTAGGAATTGCTTTCCTCAGACATGGCAAGGAAGTATGCAAGCTTGATACGCTGGCTCTCGCCTCCGGAAAGCGTACTGCTGCTCTGGCCCAGCTTGATGTACGAAAGCCCTACGTCGACCAGCGGCTGAAGTCTCTGCGCTATGCGCCTGGCATCGTTCTCAGGCTGCGAGCCGAAGAATTCAATGGCCTCCGTGACACTCATGTTCAGGACGTCGTCTATATTCTTGCCCTTGTACTTGACTTCGAGGATGTCCGGTTTGAATCGACGGCCTCCGCATGCCTCGCATACCATTGACACATCCGCCATGAACTGCATGCCTATCTTTACGAAGCCCTCTCCCTGGCACTCGGGACAGCGTCCTCCGTCCTGATTGAAGGAGAAGAACGACGGTCCATAGCCGTTCATCTTCGCATATTGCTGCTCGCTGAAGAGCTTACGTATGTCATCGTAGACCTTCAGGTAGGTCACCGCATTGGAGCGGGAGCTCTTTCCTATCGGATTCTGGTCCACGTATTCGATCCTGTTGATCCTGTCGAGGTTTCCGCTTAGGCCGCGGAAGGTACCCGGCGCAGACCCTGTCTCATTGATGCGCCTATAGAGAGCAGGATAAAGGATGTCTCCGACGAGAGAAGACTTGCCGCTGCCACTGACTCCGGTCACGACCGTAAGCACGCCAAGCGGGAACTTCACGTCCACGTCCTTGAGATTGTGCTCCATGGCGCCCTCGACCGTAATCCAATAATTTGGAGTACGTTTCTCTCGCACATAGCGCTGACGCTCGCCGCTGAGGTACTTCAGCGTAAGTGACTTCGACACTGCATCCTTGAATTCAGGAGCCTCGAGTGAGACTGCGTCCTTAGGGAGCTTGCCCTCGAAGACAATCTCACCGCCGTCGATTCCTGCACGTGGTCCCATATCGATCAGGACATCCGCTGCGCGCATGATCTCCTCGTCGTGTTCGACGACCACGACCGTGTTGCCAAGGTCACGAAGACGCTTGAGCACCCCGATCAGCTTCTCCGTGTCACGAGGATGGAGTCCGATTGACGGCTCGTCAAGGATATAGAGAGAACCCACGAGAGAGCTTCCAAGCGCGGTCACGAGATTGATGCGCTGACTCTCACCACCGCTGAGGGTATTTGATGTTCGGTTGAGAGTAAGGTAAGAAAGTCCCACGTCCTGAATATACTTCAGGCGTGAGCAAATCTCCTTGATTGCCTTGTCGGCGATGGTATGCTCATAGCCGTTGAGCTCGAGATTCCTGAAGAAATCCATGAGCTGGTCTACATTCATGCACAGGAGCTCATGGATGGTCTTTCCACCGACCTTCACATAGAGCGCCTCCTTGCGGAGACGACTGCCTCCGCACGAGTGGCAGTTGGTCTTGCCGGAATAGCGGCTGAGCATGTATTTGTACTGAATCTTATATCTGTTCTTCTCGACCCAGTCAAAGAATTCATTCAGTCCGATGATGCTTTCCTCTTCTGTCCTACCCGCACGGCCTTCCCAGATAATGGATTTCTCCTTCTCGGTAAGGTTGCAATACGGCTTGAACACCGGAAGTCCGTAGCGTTCAGCGTTCATCACCGCGAGGTTCTTGAACCAGCCCATCTTGTCGCCGCGCCAGCATGCGATTGCACCGTCGTAGATGGTCATGCTCTTGTCAGGCACCACGAGGTCCTCGCTGATTCCGACTATCTTTCCTAGACCTCCGCAGACAGGACATGCGCCCAGAGGGCTATTGAAGCTGAAAAGGTATTCATCCGCCTTTGCGAAGGTGATGCCGTCGGCCTCGAAGCGGTTGGTGAACTGGCGAAGGACGTCCGTATATACGAGCAGCGCACCGCCGCCCTTGGTGAATGCCGACTCTATGGAGCCAAGCACCCTGGTCGATGTATCTTCCCACTGCTGCCCTTCGCGGACGATGTCAGTACGGACTCTGTCATGGAGCAGGTACACATTCTCGGGATATTCACCCGTCTCCGCACACTTCATCACCTCCTCTATCCTGACCGGCTTTCCATCCACGAGGAATCTCGTATAACCCTCCTCCTTGAGCGAGAGCATGAGCTCTACCTTGTCCTCACGGCCGTTCCATGCGATGACCGTGATAATATAGGCGACAGGCGCAGCGGATGAGAATATATGGTCCATCACGTCGTTGGCGCTATGGCAGCGCACTTCCTCGCCGCTGACCGGAGAATAGGTTCTTCCGATACGCGCAAAGATCATCCTGAGATAGTCGTAAATCTCCGTGGATGTCGCTATGGTAGAACGGGGGTTGCGGATGTTCACACGCTGCTCGATCGCAATCGCAGGAGGTATGCCTTCAATGAGCTCTACATCAGGCTTGGACATTCTGCCGAGGAACTGACGGGCGTATGAAGAAAGGCTCTCCGCAAAACGTCTCTGACCCTCCGCGAACAGTGTATCAAAGGCAAGGGACGATTTTCCAGAGCCTGAAATGCCTGTTATGACGACAAACTTGCCGCGCGGTATCTCGACCGTGATATCCTTGAGATTATTGACCTTTGCGCGCTTTACTATGATGTTTCCTTCTTCCATTCTCAGATGTCTCCTACTTCTTCTCCCCCGAATGCAGAGCATTCCGGAAGGCCGTAAATTTACGCATTATTTTACAATCGCGGAAGAAATCAGAGAAGTTCGGCATCACGCAGGGCTTCGGCCAGCCTCTTGGGGTCTACGAGATAAATCTTCGGTGTGCGGATACGCGGGAAACGGCTGAAATACGGGTCACTGCTTTTGTACCATGTCATCGAAGTAATAGGATAGAGACGCCTGAGGGATCTTCGAATCGGAGCATAGCTCGACTGAGAGACCACAGTGAGGCCAGTCCGCCCATCCTTCAGCTGAGAAACGCAGAATATGCTTTCCCTAATCTTGGGATCGGACTCGCCCAGCGCCCCGTCCTTTTTCCTGTGAGACACGGTGACATGCCTTCCGAAACG
>JAGHUQ010000047.1 GCA_018064725.1 Candidatus Cryptobacteroides caccocaballi | reverse complement strand
GTGTCTCCGTGGCTCAATTTCCATTACGCACACTTTGCCACGGCACTATGCGCCTTGTTGGTCACCCACTTTTGTCTTACATGTGGTCAAACAAGTGAAATGATTCTATGGCCAATGAGACAAACCCGAAAATCGGAGCGCACACATAACCATTACTGATTGTATATAATGAGGGTCAGCGTGCGCTCCGCGACGATTTGGGCTGGGAGCGCACGGCAAAGCCCATCCTATGCGCAGAGTTGCACATTGGTGTGCGCTCCGAATTTCAGGTTGCCCGGTTTCCGGAGTTCAACTATGCTTGTAGACTGCATGGCCTATTGATAACAATGGTATCTGGCGCCGCAGGTGCAATGCCAAATGAACGATAACAACGAGGATCGCAGGTGCAATGCCTATGGGACGATGACGTTGAGGTTGGCGGGGGTGATGCTGATGTCGAGGACGGGGCCGGCCATGAAGGCTTCGCCGTCGAAATGGGCTTCCTGCTGCGCGGCGGGTCCCTCGGTGAGCCGGTCAATGCGTTCGATACGTACGGAGCCGGCGCGAAGTGCGTCCACCTTGCTGTTGTGGTAGATGTGTGAGTCCAGCAGCTGGATAGGAATTGGAATGGCCTGGAGAAGGTTGAACGGATGGATTATCGTGATGTCAAGGAGCCCATCCTGGAGCGATGCCCTAGGGGTGATGTGGTAGTTGTTGCCCCACTGGTTGGCATTTCCTATAGTGATTAGGAAAGCCTTGATCTCGAAGTCAGCGCTGTCGGTGGTGATGCGGTAGGTGCCCGGCGTGTAGCTGTGCCATGCCTCGAGTGTCTTGCGGACATAGGTGATGAGTCCCCTCGTTCCTGCCTTGGCATAGTCCATCGCGACCTTGGCATCGTAACCGACACCGCAGGTGCAGAAGAACGGGTGATCGTTGACACATGCCGTGTCTATGCATGCCACTGTGCCCTTATTGATCAGGGCAAGGTTCTCGCGTATCTTCTTCGGCAGTCCGAGGTGGTTGGCCAGACCGTTGCCTGAGCCTCTCGGGATGATGGCGAGTGCGGTATTGGTGCCTGAAAGCTTTGATGCAACCTCATTCACTGTGCCGTCACCGCCTACAGCAATGACCACATCCACGCCCTGTGCTGCGGCTTCGGCGGCAATCTGCCCGGCATGACCTGCATACTCGGTGAATCTGATGCTGAAATCATAGACAGTGCTGTCCAGGTTCTTCGAGATTATGTCAGCGAGAGTGCGGCCGTTGCCCTTGCCGGCTATGGGATTTATTATACAGACGAGCTTCTTCATATGCATAAAAACGCGCCCAAAGGTAACAATAATTCGCCACACTCCTTATCTTTGCACGATATGAAAAAGGAAATCAAGCTCACTACATACAGCGCAATCCTCAGCGTGGTCAACCTGCTTGCATTCAACGTTCCGTTCCTGCTCTTCGCATGGAGGAACGCCGACAGCACGTTCCTCGTCATCTGCCTGGCGTTGCTGCTCCTGCCTCTGAATTTCTTCGCATGCTACCTCGTCTGCTACCTGCTCCGCAGGATTGGACGCGTCCTGGTTGCGCTCTGCCACTGCATCAGTGCGATATGTACCTACTATGTCATCTCGTACAAGACGATGATGGACGCCTCCATGCTCAGCAACTTCTTCAATACGCGTCCGGAAGAGGCGTTGCCTTTCATTACTTTCCCGTTCGTGGCATGCGTGATCATTCTCGGCATACTTCCAATGATATGGATAATCGGTGCGAAGGTGAATTACGGCACATGGAAGCGTTTCGGCGCGTCAATCGGTGCTTCCCTTGGCATCTCGCTACTCATCATACTCTGCAACATCAACCAGACGCTATGGATCGGCAAGCATGATACCGAACTCGGAGGTCTGGTCATGCCGTGGTCATATATCGTGAACACTGCAAGGATCGCCGGCCAGCATGCCAGTGCCAACCGCGAGGAGACACCGCTGCCTGACGCAACCATCCTGAACGACGAGAAACGAGCCGTGGTGCTTGTCATCGGCGAGTCCGCGCGCAAGGCGAACTGCTCGCTTTACGGATATGGACGCGAGACCAACCCTCTGCTCTCCCAGGTCGAGGACCTGCATGTCTTAAACGCCGTTTCCAACGCCACATATACGACCGCGGGCGTCAAGAGCATACTCGAGTACAAGGCGAGCGACGAGCTCTTCGAGATTCTGCCGAACTATCTCTACAGGCATGGAGTAAAGGTGCAGTGGAGGACGACAAACTGGGGCGAGCCGCCGATTCATGGTCCTGAATACCTCAAGAGGGAAGATCTCGCAGCCATGTATGAGGGCGTGGATGACCGATACGATGGAGTGCTGCTTGCGGGCTTGCGCGAGACCATCGAGGGCAGTCCTGAAGACAAGGTGCTGATCATCCTCCACACCAGCACGAGTCACGGCCCGGCATACTGCAACCGTTATCCTTCTGAGTTTGAGATCTACACTCCTGTCTGCGACAATGTGGAGCAGGCGGCAAAGGCGCCGCAGGAGCTCATCAATGCATACGACAATACGATGGTCTACACGGACTTCCTGCTGAATTCGATCATCGACACCCTCAAGGGCATTACTGACCGCAGCTGCGCAATGCTCTATATATCTGACCACGGAGAGTCGCTGGGCGAGAATAACCTTTACATGCACGGCGTGCCTGTCAAGGTCGCTCCGAAGGAACAGTACGAGATACCATGCTTCCTCTGGCTAACCCCTGGTTACAGAGAGGTGAAGCAGCCTGAGCTGATTGACCAGCATTGGGTATACAGCAGCGTTCTCGATCTGCTCGACGTCGACAGCCCTGTGCTTGACCCTGAAAAAGATCTTTTTGTACATTGAAAAAGGCATTATCACTTATCTGGCGCGTCCCTGCAGGGGCGCTGCTGACGGTGCTCGGTATCATCGTCGTGACGAACGTCAGCCCGATCTACGACTTCGAGGAGGGCAAGGCGTTCGAGGGCAATGAGATATACAACCCATATACGGACGTCGATTCGGCGACCGTATGGACACGTGCGAATTTCCACACCCACACGCATGCGACGAAGTGGATAAACGAGTGCGAGCTGTATCCGGATTCGGTGAGGGCATATTACGACCGCCTCGGATATGATCTCGTATCTTTCTCCAACCACATGGAACTTACCGCCGACCCTCGCGGCACTGACGGCCAGATATGGGTCTATGAGCACGGCTACAACTTCGCGAAGCACCACAACCTCGTTTTCGGCCCGCACAAGGGTGTGAACTATTTCGATGCACTTCTGCCGGTGATGGTATCGCAGAAGCAGTTCAAGATGGACATGCTGCGCAGGAATGCTGATTTCATATTCTTCAACCATCCGGACAGGACGAACTTCACCGATGACAGGGACATGGCCCGCCTGACCGGCTATCGCCTGGTCGAGGCCGACTGCGGTTTCGAGGATTGGGATACCTATTGTCATAAATGGGATGTTGCGCTTTCGACCGGACACTACGTTCCGAGCGCAATCAGCGACGACCTCCACAAGCCTCGCGAGACCAGGAGGATAGGACGTCGCTGCAGCTTCCTGAACACTGAGTCCGAGCGCTATGAGGACGTGCGCGAGTGCCTGCTGAAGGGCGATTTCTACACGGCGCACATTCCTGACTTCGGATATGGAAACTGGGATGTGAAGATTGAGGCATCGCACA
The DNA here is from genome assembly GCA_018064725.1 of Candidatus Cryptobacteroides caccocaballi. Taxonomy (GTDB): domain Bacteria; phylum Bacteroidota; class Bacteroidia; order Bacteroidales; family UBA932; genus Cryptobacteroides; species Cryptobacteroides caccocaballi. The sequence continues at coordinate 1,137 of JAGHUQ010000047.1, read as the reverse complement.
ATCTGCCGGCTGTTGTCGGGATAGGGCTTCTGGGAGAAACTCCGTATATGAAGGTTTCACGCAATGCCGCCGAACTTCAGGCCATAGGCCAGGATGGCGAGGTCGTCAAGAGCCTCCGTGACACCTGCGCCATCGATTATTCCTTCACGGCGTCGGACAGCTACATCCGTTTCGTCGCCCGTTACGATGACGGCATCGTCCTTTTCAGCAATCCTTTCGCAAGGTGGAACGGCCCTGTGGCCTCCTCCGCTCCGGCGTTCGGCATCCAGACCCCATACCGTGAGTTCGCACATCCGGTCAACTGCTTGCTGACCATTCTTTACAACCTGGCGGTGTTGCTGGTCAGCGGTTTTCTTTTCTGCGGTGCCATCGTCTGCTTCCGTGGACGGAGATGGTGACTTATCCAATGTTTTTTATATATTTGTCGAGCACTATACTGAGATACACCAATTCACATAATAAAACCACTAAATTATCATTCATGAAAAAGTCTCTTTTCACATCTTTGGCAGCTCTCGCTATCTGCATGGGTGCCAATGCACAGGAAATCAAGGAAGACTTCAAGCCTTCTGAGCTCAATCAGCCAGGCCAGGAGTATCCGATGGTAAACTCTCAGGGCTATGCTCGCTTCCGCATCAACGCTCCAGGCGCCGCTGAGGTAAAGGTCAGCCTCGGACTCGGCGGTCAGGGCGGCACCACTCTCAAGCACATGGGTGACGGTATCTGGGAAGGTACAACCTCTGGTCCTATGGACGAGGGCTTCCACTACTATCACGTATCTATCGACGGCGGTATCTTCAACGATCCTGGTACCAACAACTACTACGGTTCTACCCGCTGGGAGTCTGGTATCGAGATTCCTGCTCATGACAGGGCGTTCTACGAGGAGAGGGACGTACCTCACGGAAACGTACAGCAGATCCTCTTCTGGTCAAAGAGCACCAACCAGCTCCGCAAGGCATTCGTATACACTCCTGCAGGCTATGGCGATCCTAAGAACAAGACCAAGTATCCGGTTCTCTACCTCCAGCACGGTTGGGGTGAGAACGAGTATGCATGGTCAAACCAGGGTCACGCAAACCTCATCATGGATAACCTCATCGCAGAGGGTAAGATCAAGCCGTTCATCATTGTCAT
>JAGHUQ010000114.1 GCA_018064725.1 Candidatus Cryptobacteroides caccocaballi | reverse complement strand
GAAATGAAAGCGATCGAAAGGGTGTGTGCCTACCTGAAAGAGCACAATGTTCCCCTGACAAGGTTCGAGAAGGAACACGACATGTCAAACGGCTACCTCGGTACGATGCTGAAGCGCAAGGCCGACCTCGGAGAGACCATAATCCTCAAGATAATAGACGCTTGCCCCGATATGGACCTGACGTGGCTGCTTACAGGAGAAGAGCCTGACAGGGATATTCTGCAGGCGAGACAGGCCGCGAAGAACGACCAGGAAAGGCAGAAAGCCTATGAAGAGAGCATCGTGGAGACATACGAAAAAGCCCTCGCCCGGAAGGACGAGGAGCTCAAGGGGCTGCTCCGCGAGATTGCCTTGCTCAAGGCGCAGATCAAATCCAGCTCGCAGGAGTCGGAATGACCGAATGTTAGAATATAGTCGAAGAGCCCCGAGGATGCTGTCCCCGGGGCTCTTTATTATAAGGAATCAAGCGGCGCGAGTGTGCTTGACTCGTCGGTGTGCCGGTGAAAAATCCATGCAATCGGCGATTTTCTACCCTTGAGCGGGGTCGTTATCGCCTTATCCAGATATTTCCTCGGAACGCTGTGATATCCGCTGTAGGAGAACTTTCTGGACCTAGAGGGTCTGAAGGAGATACCAAGGAACACGTCGGTGACGCCATCCTTGTGCTTCACCTCGTCCAGGTTACCCTCAATCGGTATGAACACTCCGCGTTCGCCATCTTTGCGGATAATCTCCGCCCCGGGTACGCGTGTTAATGAAATGCCCACTCTCATCTGCGTCTCCTTTTCTTTTTATCGAAGTACGGACGATAACTTTTCACGTCTCTCCAACTGCCGGAAGGATGTGCCCCCATGAGGGAATGACCATACTTGCGGTAGTGCTGACGTCTGCCTGGAGACAGGGTCTCGACCCATTCCGTGAACGGGAGGTCGGTCTTAGGAAACTCACGAGTTGCGGTGAAATGGCACCGCCTCCATTCGCGATAGGCATACCTATCTTTGTTCCACATCTGAGGGGTGACACCTCCGTCGTCGTCTCGTTTTTCGTTCTCAAGGAACCACTTGGCGTCTTCCGGAGTAAGCTGCCACTTTGCCTCTTTCGAGATGAAAGAGAAGTGAAGAATAAACGCAAGCGCTATGAGCAGTGTGCTTATCAGCAGGAACAGCGTTGTAAGGAATGCGAGTAATACTGACAGCATAATCTATTCGTTTATATCTGTTCCCATAAATAGACCCACTATCGTAGCGATGCCCCAGGCGAGGAATATGAAGCCCACCGCCATCAGCATATACCAGTCGCATACCGCATAGGTAAACTCTTCCATGAAGGCCGTCAAGCCTACGCTAAAATCAATACGCTGCTCGAGCCATTGCTCTTCTAGAGGAACGTGCCAGAACCTGTGTTCCTCCACAGCAAGCAGCGCGGTCAGAACAACAGTGAATGCGAAAGAGAATATCGCACATCTGGACACCTTGAGTGACAGTGTGCCCAACTTGAAGTGTTTCCTCTGCATATACTCCCGAAAGGATTTGTATCTGAAGAGTACCCACCAGAGATATTTACAAAATTCTCTCATAACTCATATAGTTTTACGATCTTATCATACATAGACTTGGCTCGTTTCGGCGTGAATTCCAGCCCCGTGGCCGTCTTCTTGCCTCTTTGGTTTAGCTTCTCCGAGATGGACTTCCAATCGGCCTGCCACCCCAGTTTTCCGTGAATCGCCTCCCAATCCTGGATGAAGTCACGGAAGTCCTTGTTCGCCAGATTGTTCTTCGCGGCTTCCTTCTTCAGGGCCGCAGCAGCTTCGCTGGCTTTCTTCGTCACCTCGGCTCGGTTGGCACCGGTATGCTTACCCCAACATTCGTTGTCTCCGCACCGTGCCTCCCCGCGTTCTTTTTTAGCTTTGAGAGCTGCTTTGGTACGAATGGACACCAGGAGTGCCTCTCGTTCCGCAAGCGCAAAGAACAGCGTGAGTGTGAACTTGTCAGACCGGGGCAGGTCACAGAAAAGGATGTTCCCTTCCCCCATCTCGTCATAAATCTGCAGCGCCTCGATGGTGTTTCTGAAACGATCGGACTTGGCTATGATTAGCGTAGCTCCCTCACGCTTGCAGTGCGCCATCGCCTTGCGCAGCTCGGTACATCCGGAAAGTTCCTTGCCGGTGTACACCTCGCGGTAATCCGCGATGAGAACGCCTTTCTCCCGTTCCACGAAGTAGTGGATGATGTCCTGTTGGGCTTCGAGACCCAATCCGGACATACCCTGCGCGGCGGTAGAAACTCGTCTCCACGATACAAATTTACTCATTTCTTGTTAATTTGGTTTGGTTGGCAC
>JAGHUQ010000103.1 GCA_018064725.1 Candidatus Cryptobacteroides caccocaballi | reverse complement strand
TTCAAACTTGTGGATGCTCCGGTTGAGCTGATAGAGAGGGGATCCCTGGAAACAGACTTCATCGTGGAAATCGGCCTCGGTAACGGGAAACAACTTAAGGATACCACCCATGTCAAGCTCCTGATGCCGGAGGACGTGGCAGACAGATAGTACAGAGAAAACGAAATCAATAGAATGCGATCGATGAAGGGATGTCTCCGGTGGTGACTGACCAGAGCTTACGGCCGTCAGGGGAGTAGCAGATCAGCTTTCCCGGTGTGACGTAGTCGGTGGCGTCGGTGATGAGGATCTCGCCTGTGTGAGGATTGGCGGCGAGACCGTAGGGAGTGCGTATCCGGCTTTCGCTGCCGTCTTTGATGAATCCTTCCGAAATCTCCATGGTGCGCATGTCGACGCTGGAGAAGACAGTATTCTTCCCGTCGTATCCATAGACTATCAGGTCGTCCCCGCGTCTTGTCATGACATTGCAGCGTACATCAAGCGTATCCGTCACCGCATCGTCACGGACTACCATTACTGAGGATTTCCTGCTGCCGTAGTCACCTCTCGAGGATACCCATATCGAACCGTCCGGGCCGAGGCACATGCGGTGGAGGTTGATTCCGACGTGGATGTGCCCGCTGAGGCTGAAGCTTTCGAGGTCGATAACCGAGACCCTGTCGTCATAGTCAGGGGCCATGTAGCCACCGCTGTTGGCGACATAGAGCCGCCCTTCGCTGATGACCATTTCCTCGGGTTGGTACCCAACTTCGCATCTTCCGACTATCTCCATCTTGCCGAGGTCTATCTTCACGACGCAGCCCAGCCTGTCTGCAGGGCCGCTGAGTATCTCCCCGGCATAGGATGAGACATAGGCGAAGTCGTCGTCGAAGCAGATGTATCGGCAGTTGGGAACGGGGATGCCGGCTATGTGGGCGGCCGTGCCTGCGTCCATCACCTCTACGAGGTTGGAGCAGTTGATCACGGCATAGAGCCTTTCCCGGTGGATCTTGAGGTCATTTCCCACGTCTCCGAGCTCCATCGCCACCCTCGGATTCCTGTATCCGAAGATGTTCTTCTCGTAGATGCCGCTCTGGCCGTCGAACCAGTCCAGAGTGCATTTGTTCGATCCCATGTTCCCTTCGTTCAGAAGGTAGAATCCGCCGTCGAAGGCCGTCGCACCCTCGATCCGGGTCTGCACCGGCCTGATGACCGGTTCCTCGTGCACGCAGGCGCAGAGGAGCATTATGGCTGATATGAACGCAAGGCTTCTTCTCATAGTGCAAAGCTGAGGACAATTCTGAAATTTGTTCCCGGCATGGGGTAGCAGTTCACTATCTCGTACTGCTGGTTGAAGATGTTGTTCAGTTCGAGGCGGGCCATCAGCTCGTGGCCTTTCACCGGCCATGAACCAGACAGGGAGATGTCGCTGGTGTACCACGGCTGCTGGTGGTTTTCGGGTATGTTCGCCGAGCTCTCGTACCTCTCTCCGGTATAGAGGAAACTGTAGTTGAGGGTATATCCGCCCCAGCTGAGGCCTGCGACCGCGGACATGCTGTGACGCGGGATATAGGCGATCTGCCCGCCGTACCATTCGCTCTGGGGATCGGTGAGGTCCTGTGCGCGCTGGAAGGTGTATGCGAGTCTGACGTCTGCAATGAGCTCGTCCTTCCTGACACTTCCGATTGCCGCTTCCGCCGTGGCGCTGAGCTCGCTTCCCAGTATCTCGACATAGCCCAGGTTCATCATGGTCCACTGGAATTGGTTGCGGGCGGGGACGGCAACGATCTTGTTCCATACCTGGTTGAAATAGGTCTCGGCATTGCCCTCTATGCTGCGCCAGAAGCCCTGTGACCATCTTTTCTGCCATGTCACTCCGAGGTCGTACTGGTCTGTGGTCTCTGGGTCAAGGTCGCGGTTTCCTACCTGGACGTAATACAGGTCGTTGAGGGTCGGCATCCTGAATGAACGCTTGTAGAAGGCTCTTATCAGGAAGTCCTCTCCCTTGATCGGCCGTACCGAGATCGATGCGGCAGGGGAGAATCGGCTGCGGTTGCTGACGTCTCCGTCGGTGGTCCTGTCATTTATCCATGTGTGCAGCAGGCTGGCCTGTGCTTTCAGAAATTTCCAATTCCAAGTTGATGCGACCGCGCTGAGCAGGCTGCTTCTCTGTGGGAACGAGAAGCCCTGGAGGTCGGAGTCCAGGTCATTGAACTTCCAGTCCACAGCTATGTTCGCATTCCACCATGGAAACATGCTGAAGCCGTTCGCGAGGCTGAGGTAGCCCTCCCTCTGGTGATATCTGTTGTCGACGTACATGGTGCTGACGTCCTTCCTCGGGTCTGAGACATACCTAAGGAAGTCATCGGCGTAGCGGACTTTCGCGGCGAGCCTGTAGATGCCCCAGTGCCTGTCCAGCGAACCCTGCACGAAGATGTTCCTGTCCCATTGCCTGTCCTCGTTCCTGAAAAAACCAGGGGTCTCGCGCACGAAGGCACCCGGGTATCCGCGCTCGGAGTCGTAGAGATACGCCTTTACTTTCCATGAGCCTCCGGTCATGTTACCGAAGATCCCTATTTCGGTTCTGAGCGCCTTGACGTCACCGTTCTGCCGTACAGCGGTGGTGTCGTATCCGTCTTTCTTTGCGTAGGTGAACCTATACTCGCCGCTGGTGTAGAGCCAGGATGCATCGAGCGATGCGCAGATCTTCGGCGTGAGCCTGAATTCCCATAGGAGCGACGGATTCACGGTCTTGAACGATCCGGTGCTGAGTGTGGCCTTGAGATTGTGCCTGCGGCCGCTTTCAAAGCGTGGGACACGGCTGACGAGGTATACCGTATTTGCGGATGCATAGTCGGTAGCGGACTGCAGGAAGGTGGTCTTCTGGCCGTTGTAGAGACTGATGGCTTCCATGTTCTCGAGGCTGAAGCGCCCCAGATCGACTGTTCCGTTCTGGGCATTCCCGATCTGCACTCCATCATAGAACACACCGACATGCTGGCTTCCGAGGCTCCTGACGTTGATGGTCTTGAGACCTCCTATTCCTCCGTAGTCCTTCACCTGCATTCCGGAGAAGTAACGTATCGCATCGCTGACGCTCATTCCGCTGAGCCTGTGCAGGGCTTCTCCATCGAGCGTCTGGGCAGGGGTGACCGATACTTCGCTTCGCCATGCGGATACGGTTGAGGAGTTCAGTTCCAGGGTGTCGGGGGACTCGGTCCCTACCTGACCTCTGCGTCCCGCCAGCGTCTGTGCCGTTGCATCAATGACGTGAAAACCGAAGGCCGCCATCATCAGTGAGGCGGCCAACTCTATTCTCTTCATATGTCTGTATGCTGACATCTGCGGCAATGGTGGCTCATGCTATTCCAGGTAGAAACATTGCAATCCATAGACTCCGCAGACTTCGGTCGAGACTTCACCTATCCATCCGCATTCGTCCTGCACTGCACACTGGACCTTGACGAATGAAACCTGGGCACATTCTTTTGGGACGTCGAGCACGTTCGCACACCTCGGGATAAGAAAGTCCTTGTTCTTCTTGTTCACGGTGTCGATGATGCTGACGTCCTCGATGGTGAAGTTGTCAGCATAGCCGGAGCCGTAGCTTGGACTGATCCACATGCTCCCGTTGCCGGAAGTGTCGTATGCCCTGCTGGCAAGCCGCGGTCCTGAGAGGGTGTAGCTGTCTTCGCTGACCCACTGAGGATAGTAGCTGTCCTGCTTGTGCCAGTCATTGTAGTGGATATATCCCTCACCGCCCTGATTGTCTGTCCAACGTACGTCGGAGTGTATATTCTCAGGTCTGTAGTAGGTTACGCTGTAGTTTCTCGTTTCCTCGCTGCTGCCGTAGAGCGATCCCTTGATCTCCACCCATTCATCGTCCGGAAGTCCGTTGCCGTTCCTGTCATCCATGACATAGACTATCCCCGGCTCGGACGAGGATTCGGTAAAGTTGCCGACGACGATTATCTTTCCGTCATTGGAAACTACAGGGTGCTCCAGCCTGACTGTCATGTATCCGCCGAAGGCTCCGAGAGACACATATCTGTTCTCAGACATCCTCTGGTACGCGTATTCGCAGGCCTCTTCCATGGTTTCGGCATCATAACCGTCACCGATGAACTGGCCCGGTGCCGGGCAATACTCGAGCACCTCCGCGCACTTGATCAACATGAATGGATTGTAGTCGTGGGGTACCTTGGGCTTGGTGCATGACGCGATGGCTGCGCAGCAGGCAAGGACCGAGAGTATCTGGAACCTGTTCGGCATGATTTCTTTTTACTTGTTTGCGATTTCGTAGCAGAGATCGTCGAAGGCAAAATATGCCGGATATGAGAACCCGAAAGAGTCCTCGATGTTACCGGTCACATTGAAATAGAAGCTGACGAGGTGGAAACCGTCGAGGTTTGCTCCTGAAAGGTCCCACTTTGACCACTCCTTGATGATCTTGGACGGACCATCCACGAGATTGAATGTGACGGTCTTGGTCGCAACATTGATGCCTCCGTCCATAGGGAAGTCCCTTTCGAGGGTAGCGTTGAGCTCCACGCTTATCACCTGGCCGTCTGCAATGATGCATTTCCCTTCCTCGTCGTAGCAGTTGGAAAGACCGTATGCTGTATTGTTCACATACATTTCCTTGAGCTGTACATGGCAGCCATTCTTTACGGTAAATACAGGAAGCTCGCCTGAGCCCCAGTCATGGCCGTACCATACTGCGAAATTGGATGAACCATCATGGCCGCCTTTGGCTGCTTCCGTGGCAACGGAGAGCTGTATCTTGTAGTCTCCGTAGGTCTTGCTGGTGTAGTTTGAGATTGCGGCCCCTGAATCCCAGGCCCATCCGCCGTATTCTCCCCAGTCAGCTTTCCTGTTCGTGTGGCTGATGGTTCCGTCACTCCAGCTGTACTCGTCCTGTGAGTACAGGAGAGGACCGAAATACTGAGGTGAGTCGATGAGTGCGGAGAAAGAGTCGTCCTCAAAATCGAGAGTTCTTGTCTCGTATCCTTCTGGGATTGGATCATGCGTACATGACGCAAGGATTGCTGCTGCCGCAGCGATGATGAAAAGTGATTTTTTCATTTTGATTGTTTGTGATATTCCCGTCACGGAATCAATATATGTAATAACACCGAGGCAGGCATTCTGGCTTGCCCTTCCTTGACGGGGAAGGGATTTACAGTAGCGGGCACTGTCCACGATTCTCACGTGGTTTCCCTTTTGATCCGAGACTTTCGGCCCGGAACCTCAGACTGTGCAAATATACAAAAAAAGAAGGAACCTTCCAGCTCGACTCACGTCGGTCACTGCCGATTCCTACTTTACACACAACACTTAGTTACTTGTCTATTTCAATTGCAAATATATACTGAATTTCACAATTGCAATTATCAATTCGTAAAAAACTTTATAAAACATGGGATTTTTATATACAACGACCTGTTATTCAGAAAAACAACAGCATGTATCCTGATGGATATAAGCTGTTGTTTTTCAAGATATTATATATCGGAATTTACGTTTTTTCCGTATAATCCTAATATCCGGTGTAACTCCAAGGAGTAATGACCCTAAGCTCTGCCTTAATTTCCTCTGAAACGTCGAGAGTCTCGATGAATTCCTTGATGGTAGCCTCATCGATAGGCTTTCCTGTACGGGTGAGAGCCTTCAGCGTCTCGTACGGATTAGGGTAGTTCTCTCTTCTGAGGATGGTCTGAACGGCCTCAGCTACGACAGCCCAGTTGGCCTCGAGATCTCTGTGAAGAGCAGTCTCGTTGAGGATGAGCTTGCCGAGTCCCTTCTTGAGAGAAGCAAACGCGATAAGGCCATGTGCGAGAGGCACTCCGATGTTCCTGCTGACCGTAGAGTCAGTGAGGTCGCGCTGAAGCCTTGAGATAGGAAGCTTCATCGAGAGGAAGGTGAGGATTGCATCTGCCATTCCGAAGTTACCCTCTGCATTCTCGAAGTCGATAGGGTTCACCTTATGTGGCATAGCCGATGAACCGACCTCATTCTTGTTGACCTTCTGGCGGAAATACTCCATCGATATATATGTCCATATATCGCGGCAGAGGTCGATGAGGATGGTGTTGATCCTGCGGAGGCAGTCGAAGATTGTGGCGAGGTTGTCGTAGTGCTCGATCTGGGTGGTAGGGAAGGACCTGCTGAGACCGAGCGATGATACGAACTCGTCACCGAATGCGATCCAGTCAATCTGCGGATATGCAAGCTTATGTGCGTTCATGTTGCCGGTAGCGCCGCCGAATTTTGCTGGATAGGTCATCTGCTCGAACTGACGGATCTGCTCTTCGAGACGCACCTGGAATACCTTGAACTCCTTACCTACGCGGGTAGGAGATGCCGGCTGACCGTGGGTCTTCGCGAGCATAGGGATGTCCTTCCACTCCTGAGCATCTGCTGCGATGATGGCGAGAACCTCCTTGAGAGCCGGCATGTATACCTGCTCGAGAGCCTCCTTGAGCATGAGAGGAGTAGCGGTGTTGTTGATGTCCTGGGATGTGAGACCAAAGTGGATAAAGGTGAGGCAGTTGTCGAGACCGAGCTCGGTGAACCTCTCCCTGAGATAGTACTCAACCGCCTTTACGTCATGGTTGGTAACTTTCTCGATGTCCTTTACCTTCTGTGCCTGATCAGGAGTAAGGTCCTTCCAGATGGCCTGGAGCTTGTCCTCGAGCTCAGGGTTGAGAACGCCTGCGAGCTGAGGGACGGGAGCCTTGCAGAGGGCGATGAAATACTCGACCTCGATTCTGATCCTATACTTGATGAGCGCGTATTCGCTGAAATATTCCGTGAGGGAAGAAGTTTTGCCGTAGTAACGTCCGTCGATAGGAGTCACGGCGAGAAGTGTCTGATTCTCCATTTCTGTCTATTCTTCAAATGCCCTGTGACCGATGTCTGTGCGGTGGAAGAGATTGTCACATTTGATCTTCTCCACCTCTTCATTCACCTTTACATGAGCAGATGCAAGGTCCTTTGCACGGCAGGTGACTATCATCACGCGACCGCCTGCGGTAAGGAGCTTGCCGTCCTTGTTTGATGTACCCATATGATATACGACTCCGTCCACGTCCTCGGTTCCGCAGATCTCATATCCCTTCTCGTATGATCCGGGATAGCCCTTGGAAGCAAGCACGACGCCGATGGTCGCATCGTCGCTCCAGCATGGCTGCTCAGCCTTGCGGCCGGTTGCCACAGCCTCGAAGATGTCGTAGATGTCGCTCTCGATAAGAGGGAGCACGACCTCTGTCTCAGGATCGCCGAAGCGTGCATTGAACTCGATCACCTTTACTCCGTCAGGAGTCTTCATGAGTCCTCCGTAGAGAACGCCGGTGAGAGGGCAGCCCTCAGCCACCATAGCCTTGGCTGTTGCCTTGAGCACCTTCTCGAGCGCATATTCGGTGTCTGCATCGGTTATGAACGGAAGATGGGTATAGGCGCCCATTCCACCGGTGTTGGGACCCTTGTCGCCGTCGTAGGCGCGCTTGTGGTCCTGCGCGAGAGGCATAGGATAAACATCCTCGCCGTTCACGAAGCACATAAACGAGAACTCAGGGCCGGTGAGGAAATCCTCTACGACCACCTTGCCCTGTCCGAACCTTGTGTCGAGGAGCATGTCGCGGAGAGCCGCATCGGCCTCTTCGAGGTCCTGTGCGATTACCACACCCTTGCCGGCAGCGAGTCCGTCATACTTGAGGACCGCAGGGAAAGGGCGGCCGCTCACGAATGCGTATGCCGCTTCGTATGAGCCGAACGACTGGTATCCTGAGGTAGGGATGCCATACTTCTCCATGATGATCTTCGCAAACTCCTTGCTGGTCTCGATCCTTGCAGCGGCCTTGGTATGGCCGAAGATCTTGAGGCCCTCGGCGCGGAAAGCATCTGCGATACCAACTGCGAGGGAAGCCTCAGGGCCGACGACGGTGAGGTCGATGGCGTTCTCCTTAGCAAAACGGAGGAGGCCCTCTACGTCAGTGTCCTTGATGGCTACGCACTCTGCCTGAGCTGCGATACCCGCATTTCCGGGTGCGCTGTATATCTTATCTACCTGTGGCGAGCGGCTGAGAGCATCTACGATGGCGTGCTCTCTTCCGCCGCTTCCTACTACGAGTACCTTCATATATTAATGCTTGAAGTGTCTTTCACCTGTGAACAACATTGTGATGCCGTTGGCATTCGCTGCGTCGATGCTCTCCTGGTCACGAACGCTTCCGCCTGGCTGAACGATGGCCTTGATGCCGTACTTGGCTGCGGTCTCGACGCTGTCACCGAATGGGAAGAATGCGTCTGAACCCATCACGAGGCCTTCATTCCTGATATCCTTGCCTGCAGCGGCGAGGGTCTCCTCAGCCTGCTTGATTGCGATGGCTGCAGAACCGACGCGGTTCATCTGACCTGCACCTACGCCGAGGGTCTGGCCGTCCTTGACGACTACGATTGCGTTTGACTTCACGTGCTTCACTATCTTCCATGCGAAGTCGAGGTCGATGAGCTGAGCCTCGGTAGGCTTGGTCTCGGTAACGCACATCTCTGCGGTAGGCTTGATGATGTCGATGTCCTGCTCCTGAACGAGCATGCCGCCGTTCATGCTGACATACTGCATCTGAGGTTCGGTGGTCTTGGTCATGTCGACCTTGAGGAGGCGGAGATTCTTCTTGGTGCAGAGAACCTCAAGTGCACCCTCTGAGAACGATGGAGCCATGATGATCTCGAGGAAGATAGGCTTCATGAGTTCAGCAACCTCCTTGGTGAGCTCACGGTTCACTGCAACGATGCCGCCGAAGATGCTGACCTTGTCAGCCTCGTATGCCTTGGTCCAAGCCTCGGTGATGTCCTTTCCGATGGCAGCACCGCATGGATTCATGTGCTTGAGACCAACGCAGAACGGTGCATCGAACTCGCGTACGATGTTGAGGGCTGCATTGGCGTCCTGGATGTTGTTGTATGAAAGCTCCTTGCCGTTGAGCTGCTCCGCGGTTGCGAGAGAGAACGGTACTGGCTTGAGAGATGCGAAGAACTTTGCATTCTGATGAGGGTTCTCACCGTAGCGGAGGCTCTGCTTGAGGTCATACTCGAGGAAAAGCTTCTCGTTGAGACCAGCTGCCTTGCGCATCCATGCTGCAATCATCATGTCGTACTCTGCTGTGTGGGTGTATGCCTTTGCAGAGAGCTGGAGACGGGTTTCCTTCTTGGTGTCACCCTCAGCCTTGAGCTCGTCGATGACTACGGCATAGTCCTCAGGATTGACTACGATGGTTACAGACTCCCAGTTCTTTGCTGCTGAGCGTACCATTGAAGGACCTCCGATGTCGATGTGCTCGATTGCATCCTCCATGGTCACGTCCGGCTTTGCGATCGTCGCTGCGAAAGGATAGAGGTTTACGCATACGAGGTCGATGTACTCGATGCCGTTCTCCTTGAGCTGTGCACGATGGCTCTCAAGATCCCTGCGGCCGAGGAGACCGCCGTGTACCTTTGGATGGAGTGTCTTTACGCGGCCGTCGCAGATCTCAGGGAAACCTGTGATCTCGCTGATGCCGATAGTCTTTACGCCGTTGCTCTCGAGGAGCTTCTGGGTGCCGCCGGTAGCGATGATCTCCCATCCGAGCTTCACGAGCTCGCTTGCGAATTCAACGACTCCGGTCTTGTCGCTTACACTGAAAAGTGCTCTTCTCATATTGTCAAGTTCCTTTTATTCGATTACTACCTTGCCGCTGTCAGTGATGCATCCGATGACAGAAGCCTTCTCGCCGTGAGCCTTGAGGATTTCGATAGCCTTAGGAGCCTCTGACTCATCCATTGCGAGTACCATACCTATACCCATGTTGAAGATGTTGAACATCTCGCGGTGAGGGATCTGACCGTACTTCTCGAGGAGACGGAAGATAGGGAGGATCTCCCAGCTTCCTTCCTTGATGGCGAGACCCATTCCGTCCTGGAGGATACGTGGGATGTTCTCGTCGAAGCCGCCGCCGGTGATGTGAGCCACGCCGTGAACGTCGCAGTTGCGGATCACGTCGAGTACCTGCTTCACATAGATGCGGGTAGGGCAGATGAGTGCGTCGCCGAGAGTCCTGTCTCCGAGCTCCTCATAAGTGCTGCCGAGATCGAGCTTGTTGTCAGAAACGACCTTCCTCACGAGGCTGAAGCCGTTGCTGTGCACACCTGTAGATGCGATGCCGACGAGCACGTCTCCGACCTTCACCTTGGAACCGTCGATGAGCTTGCTCTTCTCGACGCAGCCGACGGTGAAACCTGCGATATCATACTCGCCACCCTCGTACATGCCTGGCATCTCTGCGGTCTCACCGCCGACAAGTGCGCAACCAGCCTGGCGGCAACCCTCTGCAACGCCGGCAACGATTGCCTCCACCTGTGCAGGGTCATTGTGACCTACTGCCACGTAGTCGAGGAATACGAGAGGCTCAGCGCCCTGTGCAAGTACGTCGTTCACGCACATTGCAACAGCGTCGATACCTACTGTGTCATGCTTGTCCATCGCGAAAGCGATCTTGAGCTTTGTTCCCACACCGTCGGTGCCGCTCACGAGGATAGGCTCCTTGTAGCCGAGGGATGCGAGATCGAACATTCCGCCGAATGAGCCGATGTTGCCCATTGAACCGGTACGCTCGGTAGATGCTACATGCTTCTTGATGCGTCTTACCACATCATAGCCGGCCTCGAGATTAACACCGGCTTTTTCGTAACTCTGTGCCATATATCTTTTCTTATTTATTTACCTCTGAAATATTTTACTGCGTTCTCGAAGAGTGGGAGGAATTTCTCTCCATGGATGTTCTTGAGAAGGTCGTTCTCATACCTCTCGTGGTGTCCCATCTTTCCGAGAACCTGACCGTCAGGGCTGATGATACCCTCGATCGCGTCGTTAGAACCGTTAGGGTTGCATGGTGACTTCATGGTCGGGTCGCCTGCATCCACGTACTGGAATGCCACCTGTCCGTTTGCGAAGAGCTCTGCTGCGAGCTCGTCGCTTACCACGAACTTACCCTCACCGTGGCTGACAGCGATGCTGTATACGTCTCCGACCTCGAGACCTGCGAGCCATGGAGACGCGTTGGTCGAGATGCGGGTCGATGCAACCTGTGAGATATGACGGTTGATGTCGTTGCGGAAGAGGGTAGGAGAAGCGGTGGTCACATGGCCGAGCCTTCCGTATGGGAGGAGACCTGACTTCACGAGAGCCTGGAAACCGTTGCAGATACCGATGATGAGGCCGCCACGGTCGAGGAGACGGTGAATTGCTGCGCCGACCTTCTCATTGTTGATGACGTTCGCGATGAACTTCGCACTTCCGTCAGGCTCGTCACCGAGTGAGAAACCGCCTGAGAATGCGAGGATATGTGCGTTGTCGATTTCCTTCACCATCATGTCGATCGAATCGAAGATAGCCTTGGAGTCAAGGTTGCAGAACACACCGAAGCGGGTTACGCAGCCAGCCTTGCGGAATCCCTTGGCCATATCGTAATCGCAGTTGGTACCAGGGAATACAGGGAGGAATACTGTCGGATGCTCGACAGGCTCGCCCTTGTACTTGAGGACTTCCTTCTTGACCTCGGAGCCAGGAACGATGTTCTGCTTGAGGGCGGTTGCAGTCTGAGGGTATACCTTATCGTGCTTCATTCCGCACTCTTCCATGAGCTGAGCGACGCAGAAGCTCTCACCGTTGATGATGAGCTTGCCGTCCTCGCGTACCTCACCGAGATAGAGAGCGTTCTCATAGCTGAGTTCCTCGGTTGCCTCCACGAGGATCGAACCGAAGTCATAGCTGAAGAGAGCCTTGTCGCAGTATTTTACGTCGGCACCCATGAGGTTGCCGAAGCTTGACTTGCAGAGAGCCTCTGCGAGACCGCCTTCTCCGAGAGCCCAGCCGGAAACGATCTTTCCAGCCTGGATTGCGTCCTCGACGAAGATCCAGTTCCTTGAGAGCTGGTCTGTGTCAGGCATCCTGTCTGCGAGTGGGGTATGCTTTACGAGGTAGAGCTTGTTGCCTGCCTTCTTGAATTCAGGGCTGATGACGTTGCCGGTCTTCACTGGAGTGATACCGAATGCGACGAGGGTAGGAGGGACGTTGATCTTCTCGAATGTTCCGCTCATGGAGTCCTTACCTCCGATTGAAGGAAGGTTGAGGGCGATCTGCATCTTGAGTGCACCGAGAAGTGCGCTCATAGGCTTGCCCCAGCTGTGTGGGTCCTGGGTCATTCTCTCGAAGTACTCCTGATAAGAGAACCTCATGCCCTCGTAGCGGCCGCCGGCAGCGACTACCTTCGCGCAGGCCTCGACTACCGAGTAAGCTGCACCGTGGTATGGGCTCCAGCTGCATACGAACGGGTTGTAGCCCCATGCCATCATGCTGGCTGTTGTGGTGTATCCGTCGGTTGGGAGCTTCTGTACCGATACCTGAGCCTCGGTGGTCTGGAGACGGCCTCCGAAAGGCATGAGCACGGTGCTTCGTCCGACGGTGGAGTCGAACATTTCGATGAGACCCTTCTGCGAGGTGACGTTAGGATCCTGCATGAGGGCGTGGAGACGCTCTGCAAGCGGCTTGTCACATGGCTTTGCGAACGGGTCTATGTCCTCGACTGCAGATACGGTGACCTTCGCGTAATGCTTGGCACCGGCTGTGTCGATGAATGCGCGTGAGAGGTCGGCGACGATCTCGCCGTTGTTGAACATCCTCATGCGGCCTCTGTCGGTGACGTCGGCAACATAGGTGACCTCGACGTTCTCACTGCGGCAGTATGCCTCGAACTGTGCGCGGTCCTTGGCCTCGAGCACTACGGCCATACGCTCCTGAGACTCGCTGATCGCGATCTCGGTGGAGTTGAGTCCGCTGTACTTGGTAGGAACCCTGTCGAGGTAGATGTCAAGACCGTCGGCAAGCTCGCCGATGGCAACGCTGACTCCGCCTGCTCCGAAGTCGTTGGACTTCTTGATGAGCTTGGTTACCTCAGGACGGCGGAAAAGCCTCTGGAGCTTGCGCTCCTCCGGTGCGTTACCCTTCTGTACCTCGCTTCCGCAGGTCTCGAGTGAGCTCTCCTTGTGCTCCTTTGATGAGCCGGTTGCACCTCCGATACCGTCACGTCCGGTACGACCTCCGAGGAGGAGGATCACGTCGCCAGGCGCAGGACTCTCCCTGCGTACGTTCTCGGCCTTCACGGCGCCTACGACGGCACCGATCTCAAGCCTCTTTGCAGTATAGCCTGGATGATAGATTTCGTGTACATGTGTAGTCGCGAGACCGATCTGGTTACCGTAGCTTGAGTATCCGGCAGCGGCCTTGCGTGAGATCTGCTTCTGTGGAAGCTTGCCTGGGATTGCCTCTGAAACTTCCTTCCAGATGTCGCCTGCGCCGGTGACGCGCATTGCCTGGTATACATAGCTGCGGCCAGAAAGCGGGTCACGGATCGCACCGCCGAGGCAGGTGGCTGCACCACCGAACGGCTCGATCTCGGTAGGGTGGTTGTGGGTCTCGTTCTTGAACTGGAGCAGCCATCTCTCGGTCACGCCGTCAACGTCGACGTCGACGAAGATGCTGCATGCGTTGTTCTCCTCGCTGACCTCCATGTCGTCAAGCTTGCCGATCTTGCGGAGATATCTCGCGCCGATGCAGGCCATGTCCATGAGGTTGAGACCTTTCTGGGTGCGGCCGAGCTGCTCCCTGAGGTCGAGGTAGAGCTTGTATGAACCTTCGATGTCGTCCTTGATGAAGGACTCCTCGAACTGAATGTCCTGAAGTTCGGTCGTGAATGTGGTGTGACGGCAGTGGTCGCTCCAATATGTGTCGAGGATGCGGAGCTCTGTCTCACTTGGGTTGCGACCTTCCTTGGTGAAGTACTCGACGATGGTGCGAAGGTCATCCGCGTTCATCGCGAGTCCTTTCTCCTTGCAATATGGGGCAAGGTCCTCATCCTTCATCTGGAGGAATCCGTCGAGTGCTGGGATAGCCTTGACGTCCGCCTGCTCGCTGTCAGAGAGACGGCTGAGATCCTTCTCGCGTGACTCCACGGCGTTGATGTAGTAATGCTTCACGGCTGCCATCTCGGCCTCGCTGAGAGCAGGCTCGAAGATGAGGAGCTTGGAGCTGCGGATCCTGATGTCTGCCTCAGGGTCTATGAGCTTCACGCAGTCAACCGCAGAAGATGCCCTCTGGTCGAACTGGCCAGGGAGGAACTCCACGGCGAGATAGCTGCTGCCTTCGCTGAGCGGGTTCACGTCGGTGACGTCGTCAGTCACGAGCTCACCGAATACGCTGTAACGGCATTTCTCGATGAGCTCCTCGGTGAATCCGAAGAGATCGTACACGTTGAGCAGCCTGAGGCCGCTGAGCTTGAGGGAAAGGCTCTCGTTGAGCTCGCTGCGGAGACTCTGTGCCTCTACCCTGAAGCCTTCTTTCTTTTCGACGAATAATCTTGTGTTCATGATCTAGAATTCAATTTTTGCGTCAAGTACCTTCTGAGTCTGCTTGCGGCGGAACTCGTCGAGCTTTGCACTGAGTGCCTCATCGTTGAGGGCAAGGATGTGGATGGCATAGAGGGCTGCATTCTTGGCTCCGTCGATTGCCATGGTCGCTACAGGAATGCCTGATGGCATCTGTACGATCGAGAGGAGAGAATCCATTCCGCCGAGGGCCTTGGACTTGATAGGGACGCCGATGATAGGGAGTGTGGTCATAGATGCGAGCACACCGCCGAGATGTGCGGCGCCGCCTGCGGCAGCGATGATGACTCCGTAACCATTGGCCTTCGCATTCTTTGCAAAATCTGCTGCAAGGTCTGGTGTCCTGTGTGCTGAAATCACGTGCACACTGCTCTCTACGCCGAATTCTTTGAGGGTTTCGGCAGCGGCTGACATTGTCCCCCAGTCGCTTGTTGACCCCATGATGATAGCTACCTTCATATCTTGAGTATTTTATTTCATTTCAATTTTTAAAAACGCAGAAACCACTGCGCTGTCCGCGTAGTGGCTTCGTCATCATATTGCTGTCCTGCACAGGCGCAGGACACTGGGCGCGTCCGGCGTGAAATGATTTCGTTTTCTGGTGCAGTGGAACATCTCTATTTTCTTAAGCCGCAAAGATAGGACAAAAATTCATTTTTGGTCAAATATTTTTTTGAACATTCTTAATATGGGTTAACTTTGTATTCCGAAACCATTGATCATTATTTTTGACCAACATGACCAAGATCGGAACCCCCCTTACTCCCATCGCGAAAAGAGCGCTTCTCTGCGGCTCTGGCGAACTCGGAAAGGAAGTGGCAATCGAACTTCAGCGCTACGGCGTGGAGGTGATTGCACTGGACCGCTACGAGAATGCACCTGCCATGCAGGTAGCCCACAGATCACATACACTTTCAATGCTTGACGGAGAACGTCTCCGTGAGATAATAGAGCTCGAGAAGCCTGACCATATCATCCCTGAGGTCGAGGCGATCGCGACACCTACGCTCGTCTCTCTCGAGAAGGAAGGCTACAGCGTGACTCCTACCGCAAATGCGACACTGCTCACGATGAACAGGGAAGGTATCCGCAGGCTCGCTGCCGAGGAGCTCGGACTCCCTACCAGCAAGTATGTGTTTGCAGACAGCTACGAGGACTTCCTCAAGGGTGTCGAGACCGTCGGTATCCCATGCGTCGTGAAGCCTGTGATGAGTTCTTCCGGCCACGGTCAGAGCACCATCAAGCGTCCTGAGGACATCCAGAAGGCCTGGGAATGCTCGCAGGAAGGTGGCAGGGCAGGAGCCGGCCGCGTGATCGTAGAGGGTTTCGTAGATTTCGACTACGAGATCACCCTTCTCACCGTAAGGCATTGCGCAGGCACCACCATGCTCGAACCTGTCGGACACCATCAGGTGGACGGCGACTACCGCGAGTCATGGCAGCCGCAGGCTATGAGCGCCGATGCCATCGCAAAGGCCCGTGACATAGCGAAGAAGATCACCGACGCTCTCGGCGGATACGGAATCTTCGGAGTGGAGATGTTCGTCAAGGGTGACGAGGTCATCTTCAGTGAGGTCTCTCCTAGACCGCACGACACCGGAATGGTGACGATGATTTCGCAGGATCTCTCGGAGTTCGCACTCCACGCAAGGGCGTTGCTCGGGCTTCCGATCCCTTCGGTAAGGTTCTACGGACCTAGCGCCAGCAAGGCGATCGTCGTCGAGGGCGACAGCGACCAGGTTGAGATCGGAAATCTCGAGAAGGTGCTCGAGGAAGAAGGTGTCCAGATACGCCTCTTCGGTAAGCCTGAGGTCCACGGACACCGACGCTTCGGCGTCATCCTGGCGACCGACAAGACAGTGGAGCTTGCTCTCGCAAAGGCGGAAAGAGCTTATTCGAAACTTGAAATAAAAGTCTTATAAACGATACATGGAAAACAGGAATATTCTTCTCAAGAACGGACGCCTCATCACAGGGGGCAATAGTTTCATTTCAGATATCCTGTTTTCCGGTGGTACTGTTTCCCGTATCGCGGAGAATATCGAGCCTGACAGTTCGATGACAGTTGTGGACATCACCGGGTGCATAGTAAGCTATGGCCTCGCTGATGTCCATGTTCATTTCCGTGAGCCAGGCTATTCTGCCAAGGAGACGATTGCCACCGGTTCCAGGGCTGCGGCTCGTGGCGGCTACACCGTAGTCGGCACGATGCCTAACCTCAATCCGGCGCCGGATTCCCCTGAGAATCTTCAGGTTCAGCTCGACCTTATCAGGGAGCAGGCAGTCATCGACGTCCTTCCGTTCGCGACCATCACCGGTGGCAGGAACGGCGGCCCTGTCGTGGACATGGCTGCGATGAAGGATAAGGTGATGGGCTTCTCCGACGATGGCAGCGGAGTGCAGGCAGGAAGCAGGATGGAGGAGGCGATGAGGATGGCACTCCGCGAGGATGTCGTCATCTCAGCCCACTGCGAGGACATGGACGAGGCTCCGTTCAGCTCCGAGAGCGAATGGAAGCAGGTATGCCGTGATGCAAAGATGGCTGCCGAGATCGGTTGTCGCTACCATGTCTGCCATGTCTCGACCGCGGAGAGCGTCGATGCCGTAAGGCAGGCAAAGGCTGCAGGCGCCAGGGTGTCATGCGAGACTGCACCGCACTATCTCACCCTAACCGAGGATGACAGGCTCGACGAGGGACGCTTCAGAATGAATCCGCCGCTCAGGACCAAGGCTGACCGCGATGCCCTCATCATGGGTATCCAGGACGGCAGCATCGAGGTCATCGCAACTGACCATGCGCCTCATACCGCAGAGGAGAAGAGCAAGGGTTACTGGGGCAGCCTGATGGGAATCGTCGGTCTCGAGACTGCATTCCCTGTCATGTACACCAAGCTTGTGAAGACTGGTGTCATAACCATTGAGAAACTCATAGAGCTCATGTGCGACAATCCGCGCCGGATCTTCTCCCTCGGAGGAAAGCTCGCAGAGGGGGAGCGTGCGGATATAGCCGTGTTCGAGCTTGAAAAGGAATATGTGATCGATCCGGAGGACTTCGAGACCATGGGCAGAAGCACTCCTTTCGAGGGCTGGAAGGTATGCGGACGCTGCGTGCTCACCCTCAAGGACGGTGTGCCTGTGTACAGCGAACTTCCCCAGATCAGTAAATAGAATATGAAAAGAGAAACTCTTACGATAATATCAAACCGCCAGGTCAATGGCAGTGTCTGGGAGATGAAGCTCAGCGGATGCTCTGCTCAGCGCCCTGGCCAGTTCGTCAACCTCGCTCTCGATGGCCTCTTCCTGAGACGCCCTATCTCGGTATGCGATTGGAATGACGGTGTGCTCACCCTTCTCTACAAGGTCGTGGGAAAGGGTACCAGGCAGATGACCGGGCTCCCAGAGGGAATGAGCCTTGA
>JAGHUQ010000018.1 GCA_018064725.1 Candidatus Cryptobacteroides caccocaballi | reverse complement strand
ACGAGGCACCAGATCCTAAGTCTGGCTTGGCTACCAATTACAACACGCCCGCTTATTTCTGCATCCGGTCTTGGACAAGAATCCGAATCGGATGCAAAGATATGTAATATTTCTTATTTTCCCGTAGGGTCGATGTAAGAATCCTTGAGACCGAGGAAATAAAGGATTCCGTCGAGGCCGATCGTAGAGATCGACTGCTTGGCATTGGCCTTCACCTTCGGTTTGGCATGGTACGCGATTCCGAGACCTGCGAGACTGAGCATCGGAAGGTCGTTCGCACCGTCTCCGACAGCGACAGCCTGCTCGAGGTTGATATTTTCGAACTGGCAGAGCAGCCTGAGAAGTTCGGCCTTGCGCCTGCCGTCCACCACCTCGCCGCTGTACCTTCCAGTAAGCTTTCCGTCCTCAATCTCCAGATCGTTCGCATAAACGTAGTCGAATCCGAACCTCTGCTGGAGGTATTTGCCGAAATATGTGAAACCTCCGGAGAGGATTGCAGTCTTGTATCCGACTCTCTTGAGTATGGTCATCATTCGCTCGAGACCCTCGTTGAAAGGAAGGTTCCTGGCGATGTCTTCCATCACTGATACGTCGAGGCCCTTGAGAAGAGCAACGCGGCGGGTGAAGCTCTCGGTGAAGTCTATCTCTCCGCGCATGGCGCTTTCCGTGATGGCCCTGACCTGATCGCCGACGCCGGCTCTTTCTGCGAGCTCGTCGATACATTCGGTGTGAATGAGGGTGGAGTCCATATCGAAGCAGATGAGCCTGCGGCTCCTACGGTAGATATCGTCTTTCTGGAAGGAGAGGTCGATTCCGCCGCCCGCAGCGAGGAGGGCTTGCTGGAATTCCTGCCTCTGCTCCGGTGTAAGCATGCCTCGCACTGAGAGCTCGATGCATGATTTTGTCCTGCTGTCCTTCTCGTCGAGCGGCATGCGGCCGGTAAGTCGCTTGATCGCATCGATGTTGAGCCCATACTGGCTTACGACTCCGGACACGTCTGCGATGTTCTGGGCGGTGATGGTTCTGCCCAGGAGGGTGACGACGTACCTGTTGCGTCCCTGCCTTGCCACCCATGCGTTGTAGTCCTCGATTGCCACAGGGTTGAATCTGATCATGAGTCCCAGCTCCGATGTCTTGAAGAGGAGCTCCTTCATGATGAATCCGCTCTTGTCGGTCGTGGTCTTGAGAAGCATCGCGAGGGTCAGGGAATTGTGGATGTTCGCCTGTCCCATGTCGAGGATGACTGCGTCATACTTCGCGAGAATGCCCGAGAGGGAGGTCGTGAGTCCCGGCTTATCGTCTCCGGATATGTTGACCTGAATGATTTCTATTTCTGGCTTAGTGCTCATTGCTTAGTTCATTTGCCGCAAAGGTAAGGGATTTTTTCGTATATTCGCGGAATCAAACACTGAACTTATGGCCGTCAGAATAGATATCGAAGCAACGGAGAGAGAACTCTTCTGCTGCAGCAAATGGTGGGGCGATCCAGATATGCCCGCAGATATGGAATATCCGATGATGCAGACCCCTGATGGGGCATATCCTCTGACATTCCTTTGCCAGATTGATTGCGAGGAAGCGTCTAAGTCAGATGCCTCTGGACTCATGCCCAAGGAAGGTATGCTGTATTTCTTTGCGGCCGTCGACGAACTTATAGGATATGATTCTCCCGTGCACCTGGGAAAAGGTGAGTGGCCGAAAGGCAGCGTGATGGTGAAATATACCAAGGAAGTGAACTTCGAGACCTTCAACAGCTGCATGATGGTTGATGACGAAGGGGATAGCCTTACGGAGAGGGCTATGCTCCTGACCATGTCTCCATGCGAGGAGGACTTTGACGGCATCCGTCTGTACGGCAAGGCTGCAAGGGAAGGCTATCACAACCTGCTACAAATCGCTTTCGATCCGGAGCATACCCTCTGCATAGAGATAAAGGAATCCGACCTCAAATACGGAAACTGGAAGAAATCTGTGGCTGTCCTCAAATAGGGCGGCCCTCATTGTTGAAATATAATAACCGATTTTGATATGAAAATAAGAACCATCCTGTCTGCAGCTGCGCTCATGGTCACTTCGTTGGCGTCAGCACAGACCTTCAACGAGTGGCAGAATCCAATGGTGAACCAGGTCAACCGTCTGCCTATGCATACGGCGTATTTCGCATTCGAGGATGCTGATGCGGCTGAGAAACCTGCGAAGGAGAGCGCGAACTACATGACTCTCCATGGAAGTTGGGACTTCAACTATGTCTCAAATGCAAATCAGCGTCCGGTGGGTTTCTGGCAGCCTGAGTACAATACAGATTCTTGGGACAAGATGTCTGTTCCAGGAATGTGGGAACTCAACGGCTACGGCGACCCTATCTACGTGAACAACGGTTACGCCTGGGGCAACCAGTTCAGGAGCAATCCGCCAAAGGTTCCGGTAAAGAACAATCACGTCGGCTCCTACCGTCGCTCGTTCGTGATCCCTGCAGATTGGAAGGGTAAGGAGATCATTGCCCATTTCGGATCTGTGACCAGCAATATCTATCTCTGGGTCAACGGCAAGTTCGTGGGCTACAGCGAGGACAGCAAGCTTGAGTGCGAGTTTGACCTCACGAAGTTCGTGAAGCCTGGCGAGGAGAACCTCATCGCCTTCCAGGTGTTCCGCTGGTGCGACGGGTCGTATCTCGAGGATCAGGACTTCTTCCGTTTCAGCGGTGTGGCTCGTGAGTCATATCTCTATGCCAGACCG
Organism: Candidatus Cryptobacteroides caccocaballi; assembly: GCA_018064725.1. Taxonomy (GTDB): domain Bacteria; phylum Bacteroidota; class Bacteroidia; order Bacteroidales; family UBA932; genus Cryptobacteroides; species Cryptobacteroides caccocaballi. The sequence goes on along the minus strand of JAGHUQ010000018.1, from coordinate 89 downwards.
AAGAAGCACATAGCAGATATCCGTGCAACCCCTGACCTTGACGCAAACTACGCTGACGGAACCCTCAAGGTGGACGTCAAGCTCAGCGG
>JAGHUQ010000064.1 GCA_018064725.1 Candidatus Cryptobacteroides caccocaballi | reverse complement strand
CATCTCCTGGCTTCCATGTCTCTCCTGATTTCGCATCTGCGCAGGTGATGACAACACCGCTTCCGATGACCAGATAGGCTTCCTTGCCGATGTGCAGAATGATGCATGCGGCTTCCGGCCATTCTGCATCCCTGGCACCAGGTTCCCAGCCCAGCGAGTAGCTGTGCCTGATGGTTAGACGTACGCCGTCAGGGGTGATGATCTCGGCTTCACGCTGCTCATTGTCAAGCAGCACGGCATCCATGTCGCCGGTGCCCTGCCGCTCCAGAATAAGAGGTTCAGCCTGGCGAAGGAGACGATAGGATGCGACAAGAGGGGAGAGGGTGGGAGTAGCGGCAGAGAAGGCGTTGAGCTGATCATCCTGCGAGAGGTCCATTCCGCTCATGCCGCTGTCCTTCCTGTCTGCATGGAGCGGATAATCCTCGATGCTGAACGGACAGAAGCCCATCGCTCCATGGTGGCCGAACGCGTAGAGTGCATACATGGCGTCCTTGTCCTCCAGACGAATCTCCGGAACGAAGAGCGGATTGTCCGGCAGATGATATTTCGAGAGCCATGACTTGACGCCGCTGTCATAGATGTCGACGCCAAGCACATCGATGGACGGTGCTCCGCAATGCCAGAGGTCGATCAGGTGGGCGAGAGGACCGCCGGATGGGTATTGACCCGGTTTGCGTCCACGGCTGTTGAGCGCCACATTGACGTACATCGGCAGGTCGTAGATGGCGCGCCCGGCTTTGGCGATCTGTTCGACGTAGGTGGCGTATGTCCATGTCTGGAAGATTTCTTCGGTATAGATGTCGTCTCCAAAGAGCTGTACCCAAGTGGAATTCGCTTTCGCATGGGACTGGATCTTCTCCTTCAGGTATGGGTGCAGCGACTTCTGATTCTTCCTTATGTATTCTGCCAGCTGCTGAGGGACGGCACTCTGATAGAGCTTGGTGGCATCTTCCGAATAGTCGCGTGGCACGTCGATCATGCCTATCTCGTTCTCAACCTGCACCATGATGACCGTCTGCTCCGCGGCGTCATGGTCGCGCAGGTGCTCCATTATGCGGCAGAATGCCCGCCTGTCGGCTTCCAGGACGTTACTGCTGAGCGAGGATGCCTCCTCCACAGGCCTGCCTTCCAGTGCGTGAGCACGTGGGAAGCGCTTCGTGTCGCGCTTGAACCACTCCGGAGCATAGCAGCTCATCGAGTTCTTCCATGCTCCGAACCACAGCAGCACGACTTTCAGATCGTTGCGTCGCGCTTCCGAAAGGATCACATCAAGCGAACTCATGTCGAAATGTCCTTCCTCGGGCTCGATCAGTTCCCACGACACGGGAGCCAGCACTGTGTTCAGACCCATCTTGTGAAGATGTTCGAAGCAGCGCTTGACGTCCTCTGGAGTCGATGCCGAAGAATTGCCAAGCTCGCCGCCTATCATCAGCATGGGTTTCCCATCCGCAATGATCCTTGCAGTGCCATTGTCGCGTCGCTCAATCCTCGGCTGAGCGTATCCAAGGAAAGGTAGAATGATCGCGATGGTTATTATGGTCAGTGTTCTCTTCATATCTGGTTGTCTTTACGGTTGGTCATGAAACATTTGTAAAGGTAATTGAATTATCACAATATGAATACCTGCTTGATGAACAATCAACTGCGAAATAGTATGTAAACAATGTGCCCGTGCTGTGCGACGGCGGACTGGCCGTAAAGATGACGTTCAGCCCGCAGATGGATGTACAGCTGGAACAGATGTCCCTTGAAGACAAAAAGCTCAGCAAGGTCTGGGGACCTGTGCTGAGCCGTATCAGATTATCCTGTTCAAAAGGTACCCGGCCGGATTACCGGGTCAGATTTTCCCTTTAGAGAGCGCGGAAGCTTACCGCAAAGCCACCACCCGGAGCCATGGTAAAGTCCATGGTGTCGGATGAGGTCACTGTCTTTCTGGTGACCGTGTATGCCTGTGGGTTGGTCTTGTAGTGGGCATCTGCCGCGTCGGCGTAGATGACAGCCTCGTAGGTCTTGCCTTCGGTGAGGAAGTCCAGGGCTACGTTCACGCTGCGCTGCTGCTCGTCAGTCGTACCGCCGAGGAACCAGGTGTCCTGTCCCTTGTTGAAGCTTGCAGCCGATCCGGTGAGGGTGCTCTGCTTAGGCTTGCGGGCCACAACCAGGTAGTCGTTAGGTTCTGCTGCGATATACCTTGTCTCGTCCCAGTCTACAGCCACATCCTTGATGAACTGGAAGGCATCCATGAACGGACGGTAGTGGTCAGGAGTGTCGGCTGCCATCTGGAGAGGAGAGTAGAAAGTCACGTAGAGTGACAGCTGGTTTGCGATTGTGGCATTCACGTGGCTGTCGTTGCCGCACCAGCTCTTGAGATCCTGCTCGAAGATGCCCGGGGTGAAGTCCATAGGGCCTCCGTTCAGACGGGTGAACTGAAGGATTGTGGTGTGGTTCGGCTCTGTGCCGCCGAAGGCCTGGTACTCTGTGCCGCGGGCCGACTCGTTGCCGATGAGGTTCGGATAGGTTCTGCACAGACCGGTAGGGCGTACAGCCTCGTGAGCGTTGACCATGATGTGGTGCTTTGCAGCCTCGGTGACGCAGTAGAGATAGTGGTTCACCAGCCACTGGCCGTAGTGATGCTCGCCACGAGGGAGGATGTCGCCGACATAGCCGCTCTTCACGGCATCATAGCCATATTTGTCCATCAGGCTGTAAGCGGCCTCGAGATGACGCTCGTAGTTGCGCACTGAAGATGAGCTTTCGTGATGCATGACGAGCTTGATGCCCTTGCTGTGGGCATAGTCGTTGAGGGCCTGGATGTCGAAGTCCGGATATGGGGTCTGGAAGTCGAACACGTAGTCCTTGCTGCAGTTGGCCCAGTCTTCCCAGCCGATGTTCCAGCCCTCGACGAGAAGGGCGTCGAAGCCATTCTCTGCGGCGAAATCGATGTATGCGCGTACATTCTCATTGTTTGCGCTGTGATGGCCGGACGGCTTAGCGGCAGAGAAGTCGGTCTGTCCCAGATGCACGGACGGATATTCGTCGGTGTATGCCCATGAGCCGGCACCTGCAATCATCTCCCACCATACGCCCATGTACTTGACTGGGTGGATCCAGCTTACGTCATCGTAGGCGCAAGGATCGTTGAGATTGAGCACGAGACGGCTTGCAAGCATCTCCGTGGCGGTGGCAGTCACCTGGACGGTTCTCCAAGGAGTCTTGCAGGAAGTCTGCATGTAGCCCTTCCAGCCCTGAGCGTCAGGAGTCAGCACGGATGTAAGGACATGGGTCTTCTCGTTCACATCCAGGTGCATGCAAGGATAGTCCACGAGAGCGGCCTCATGGATGGTCACATAGAGGTTCTCGTCTGTCTTCATGATGAGGGCGGTCTGCACGCCGCTCTTGGAGAAGAGAGTCTGCGATGAGTTGCCGCACACATGTGCAGGAAGTTCAGGGCTGATGCCGCTGAGTTTTGTCTCTGCGTACTGGTACTCCTGGGTGTCGAAGTCACCTGGGATCCACCATGCAAGGCAGTCGTCAGCCATGGCGAACTCCGTGAGTTCTTCCTTGATCACGAAATAGTTGAGTTCCTGGTCGCCGGGAAACTCGTAACGGAATCCAAGGCCGTCGTCGAAGAGGCGGAAACGGATGTTCATCAGGCGTCCGGTCTCACCCTGCTCGAGACATACGAGCATTTCATTGTAGTGGTTGCGGATTGCGGATTCCTCGCCCCAGACCGGAGTCCAGGTCTCGTCGAAACTGTCGGTCTTCACATCGAGCAGGCGGAAGTCGCAGTTGAACATATAGGCCGGCTTCGCATCCATCTTGGTGATTCCGGCACCCTTGAAATCAAGGTCGGTGGCCTTGACCGTACCCCTGAGTTCGAAACCCAGGCGGCTTGGAAGCACCACTGCGGTGTCGCCATAGTTGAGACAATAAGCCGGCTCTCCCTTTTCGGTAAGTCCGAAGGTCATGCTCAGACGTCCGTCAGGAGAAGTGAGTGTCTGCTGCTCCGAAAGGACGGTCGCCTTGGTGCAGGAGATGGTGAAAAGTGAACTGGCAGCCATTATCACAGCGGCAGCAGAAAAAATATTCTTCATGTTATCTAAGTTTGAAATCTACTACGATACAACTGCGCGGACTGACCTTGACAGGAGCGGAAAAGTCCACTGTTTCCCCGGTAATGACATTCACGCCATTTGTGAGGGCCGGAGCGTCGGCACCACGGCGGGAAGCTCCCTCGGATGTGAATTCGGCATAGTCCGCCCAAGGAATGGTTTCGTTGCGGCGGGAGTTGTTGACATAGACGAATACCACCTGTTCTTCGTCATATCTGAAATAAGCGTAGGTGTTGTCCCTGCGCAGGAAGTGGATGGTCTTGCCGTCATGGACTGCCGACGCACCCTTGCGCCAGTTGAACAGAGTCTTGCAGTAATCATGCACCTCCACTGCAGTCGCATCCTCCTGCCAGTCGAGAGGGAAATCTATGCGCAGGCCGCCATGGCCCTGGCTGAGATCCTTGGATACGGCCATGAGCTCGTCTGCATAAAGTATCTGAGGGATGCCACGAAGGGTTCCGATGAGGGTCATGACGATCTTCTGACGCGGAACGCTGCGGTTGAGGACATCGGCGATACGGTCTGTGTCATGATTGCCCGGAAATATCATCATGTTCGACATGTCGTGGTAATACAGGTCATTGGATATGGCGTCATAGATCTTTACCATGCCTTCATCCCAATGGACAGTGTCGCGTGGCATGCCCTGGCAGATAGCGGCCTGGAGTGGGAAATCCATGATTGACGGGAGGTTGCTGTCGAAGCCGTCCCTGTTCGGATTCCCGGCCTGCCAGTAGGCCAGCTGAGGAACGTTGCAGGTCCACACCTCGCCCACGATGTTGATGTGGGGATACTCGGCGCGCACACTCTTGCACCACTCGCTCATAGGATACTTTTCGTTGTATGGGTAGGTGTCCACACGAAGGCCGTCCAGATCGGCGTATTCTATCCACCATACCGCCCATTGCTTGAAATACTGGAGCACGAACGGGTTGTCCAGATTCATATCCGGCATGGAAGTGTCGAACCAGCCGCCCTCCATGTTCTCCCTGTCGATGTCGGAGGCATGAGGGTCATTCAGTATCGAGAAGCAGCAGTTGCTGTGGGTGTATTCCGGCCAGAGGTGCACCCAATCCTTGAAAGGCATGTCGGACATCCACCAGTGGGCTGAGCCGCAATGGTTGGTAACGATGTCCATTATCATCTTGAGGCCCTTTTCATGAGCCTCGGACGTCAGGTTCCTGTAATCCTCGTTGGTGCCGAAACGGCGGTCTATGTGATAGTAGTCGGTGCAGGCATATCCGTGATACGATTCTTCAGGCTGGTTGTCTTCCAGGAGAGGGGTGTTCCAGATTGCAGTGGCTCCCAGATCGGCAATGTAGTCGAGCTGGCTGCGGATTCCGGCTATGTCGCCTCCATGGCGGCCGAAGAAAGCTTCCTTGTCCACACCTTCGTACAGCCTCGGAACGCAGTCCAGATTCGGATCCGCATCCACGAAACGGTCAGGCATGATAAGATAGATCAGATCCGCGGTAGTGAAACTCTTGCGTGCGGCGGATCCTTCACGGCGGGCCGCGATTTCGTAAGGAACCTTGAACTGCTCATCGCCTTTGGTAAAGACAAAATAATATGTACCCGGACTGGCCGTGCGGCAGACGTCCACATCGATGAAGAGATAGTTCGGACTGTCGGCCTTGTGGACAGCGGTGATGTCCACGCGGCTGTCGCCTTCCAGATTCACCTGATAGGATGAGATTTCCGGGCCCTGTACAAGGACCTGAAGAGGGGTGTTCATACCTACCCACCAGGACAGAGGTTCTACGCGGGCAACCTGCTCAGAAGTCGCATCCGCAACGGAATCCGGATTGAAATTGCCGGAACAGCCGGCAAAGGTCAGTGCGGCAGCTGCCATAAGTATATGCTTTTTCATACAAAGAGATTTTATTTGCGTACAAGTATTCTGTAGCCCCACGGACTGATGACAGGACAGTTGAGTTCCTCATCGAAGACCTCGCTGGATACGGCGTCAGCCCATTCCTCGGCATCAGGAAGAGCCACTGTGGTGTAGTTGTCAGAGAAGTTGGCAAGTATCATAAGTTCCTCCTTCTTGGTCGTACGGGTGAAGCCGAATACCTCCTCCGGTACCCACTGGTCTTCCAGGAGGGCAAATTCGCCACCCTTCTCTCCGGCACGCAAAGCCGGATGCCTATGCTTGAGAGAGGTCAGAGTCTGGTAGAAGACTGTTTCATGTGTCGGAGACCAGGATGGGACCGCATCCTTTTCAAAGAAGGCGATGCGGTGGTCATAACCTACCTCCTGAGCCGTATAGATGAGAGGCTGGGCCTGAGGCAAGGTAAATGAAAGTACAGCCATGAGACCGGCCGCCTTGCCCATTCTTTCGTATTCGCTGCCTGACCAGCTGTTCTCGTCATGATTGGATGTGAACATCAGGCGGAAAGCCTCGTGAGGGAAGCGTTCCGCGTCTTCTTCGATGTAGGCGCGAAGTTCCACCGCACCGGCCTTGCCCTGTGCGATGTCGTTGAGCAGGTGGTGGCAACGCCATGCGTAGGTAGCATCAAAGCCGGCATCATGGAGCCATGGCTCCTCACCCTCGGCAAGAAAGTAGAGACCGCGTCTGTATTCTGAACGGAGGACGCTGATCGTCTCTGTCCAGAAGTCCTGCGGCACGATGTAGGCCATGTCGCAGCGGAAGCCGTCGATGCCGCGGTCAAGCCAGTAGCGCATGGCGGCGCGTACGGCTTCGCGCATGTCCGCATTGTCATAATTGAGCTTTGCGATGTCGGTCCAGTCGTATTCCACGACGGTATTGCCCAGAGAGTCGCGCATATACCAGTCTGATGGTTTCTCATCCACCCACGCGCAGTCCGGAGAAGTGTGGTTGGCGACGCAGTCCAGGATCACCTTGAGCCCGATCCTGTGCGCGTCGGCAAGAAATGCGTCGAAGTCCTCGACTGTACCGAATTCATGGTTGACGGAGGTGTAGTCCCTGATTGCGTAATACGAACCCAGGGTTCCCTTGCGGCCCTTTACACCGATCTCGTGGATAGGCATGAGCCATATCACATCGACGCCCAGTTCTTTGAGACGTGGCAGCTGCTGCTGAGCCGCGGCAAAGGTTCCTTCCGGTGTGTACTGGCGTATGTTCATTTCGTAGACTACGCTGTCGTAGGTCCAGGATGCATGAGGATCTTTCTGGCTGCAGGCCGCCATCAGCAGAGCGGCGAGTGCAATGGTGATTATGCGCTTCATATCGTTATTATCTGTTTCGTAAAGATAGAAAATCTATGTGTATTTCCCTATTTGCAATAGTTGAGTATGGCGGCGCTTCTGCATTACTTGAAGTTGACGAGAAGCCTGAATTCACCAGGCTTGAGTTTCGCCTTGAAGGTGCTGCCGGTCTGAGAGTCGGTGGTATCGAAATAATTGTACCAGGTATCACTGGATGGCAGCTGGGCGGTGATTTCCTTTTCGACCTGGTCGAAGTTGCCCATCACGCAGAACGACTTGCCGGAAGCCTCGCCGAACATGAACTTGCCGTAGGTGAACTGCGTCTCGTCCACGTATTCGCGGAAATCCGCTCCCTTGGTGAAGAATGCCGGATTATCGTTCCTGAACTTCAGGAGAGCTGCGTAGGTATCATAGAGTTCCTTGCGTGGAGCCTCGTCGAAATATTCCCACTTGACCGGCTTGTTGGCAGTGTTGCCGCCATTGTAACTGAGAGAGTAGTCATAACCGAGCTCGCCGAACTGCCAAATCATCTTCGGACCCGGAACGAGCAGTGAGAAGGCGGCGGCAAGTCCGGCGCGGCGCAGTTTGAGCTGACCTTCCGCGGAAGAAGCATCGAACGGACCGACACAGATCCTCTCCTCGTCGTGGCTCTCCATGTATCCCACTCTGTAGCAGTTAGGATCGTACATATATGAAAGGTCGGCATTGGTGCCTCTGACTACCTTGGCGAAGCTGTAGTTGTTGTTGCCCCACATATGCATGCCTGCCGCACCGAGATCCGCATTCTCCGCGTCCACGAAGTGCTCGCAGATCATCATCGCCTTAGGATTGACGGCCTTGATGGCCTGGCAGTACTCCTTCAGATAGCCGACACGGCTGGCGTCGTAGGAGCTTTCCTTGCCCTTGTTCTGGGTGAATCCCTTGGTGAGGTCGAAGCGGAAACCGTCTATATGGTACTCTTCGAGGAGGTATTTGAGATTTCTCTTTACATGTTCGCGTACCATCGGCTCGGAGTGGTTCCAGTCTTGGAAAACGCCGAACTCGTGAGGGCAGGTTACATTGAACCATGGGTTCCAGGTGCAGGTCGTATTGTCTGTGGAGTTCCAGTAGAGCCTTGCCATCGGATGGGCTCCGGTAGCCTGGTTGTATACCACGTCGAAGAACACGCCGAGGTCCCGCTTGTGGCACTCGTCGATGAATTTCTTGTACATCTCGCGGGTGCCGTATGCCTTGTCCATGGCGAAGTAGGCGCAAGGGTTGTAACCCCAGCTCTCATTTCCCTCGAATTCCTGTACCGGCAGGAGCTCGACGACATTTACGCCCAGGGACTTTATGTAATCGAGGTGCTCGAGAGCGCCTTTGATATCCTTGGTCTCAGAGAAGTCCCTGAAGAGCATCTCGTAGATGACAACGCTGTTTTCGTCTTTTATGCTGTAGTCCTTGACCTCCCACTTATATTCCGGACGGTTCACCTGGAACACGCCCACGCGGTCTTTGGTGCCTTCCGGATATGCAGGCATGTCAGGATAGGTCGATGAAGAGATGTATTGGTCGTTCCATGGGTCGTAGATCAGCTCGGTATATGGGTCCGGGATTCTGAAGTGCTGGCTTGCATTGCCCACGTGATACTGGAACATATATTCCTTATCCGGATCGACGCCTGTCATTGTGTACCACCAGCGGCCCTTGTCGCTATCCCTCTTCATCATGTACTGTTCCTGCCTTTCCCATGAGCTGAACTCTCCGATGACATAGGCATACCTGTAGCTGAAGCCGTCCTTTCCCTTGTCGTAAAGCACGAAGGTGACACTTCCGTCAGGGTTGTAATTGATGCCGTCCACGGCGCCTGCAGGTACAGGAGCCTCAACGACCTTGTGCGGTTCGAAGACAACTTCCTGGTACTTGTTGTCGACCACGGAAGCGAACTGGTCCGGCCTGGTCTGCTTTGTTCCGGAAGCATTCCTGATCACCATCGCGATCTTGGAGACAGGTGTCTCACCCGATTTGAAGAATTCGCGGATGCTTGGCGAGAGGGTAAGGGTGTATTCGTTTGCCGCAACCTTTGTCATCTTGCACTTGGCTGTGTTCTCTCCCCACTCGGCAGGCACAAATCTCCAGTCTTCGTCGTAGAATACGCCGATATGCACGTAGAGGTCTTCGCTGCAGTCTGCCAGTTCGGAAGATATGGCCGAAGATGCCGAAGGTTTGAACGTGATGGTGCATGGACCATCCGCATCCGGTTTTTCCGGACTGAGGGTTATGCCGGATTCCGCATCAGGATAGACTTCGGAGCCTCCCTGGCCTCCCGGAGTCTCGCCTGGGGCAAGCTGGGTGATGGTGAATTCAACGTCCTTACAGCCTTCGGCGGAGAACGTGAATGTGGCCACACGCTGGTCGCCGAGGTTCTTCTTGACCGCTATCGAGAAGGAGGCTCCGCTGGCTCCGCTTTTGCGTCCCGGAGTACACCAGTCGGCACCGTCGGTCTGGACAAGTTTCCACAGGGATGCGGAGGTCGTAACCGTCACTGTGTGGTTGGACGCGGCAGAAGAGCACTCGATCGAAACCGGATCGATCTTCAGTGTGCCTTTATCTGTTCCCACCCGTTCGGTGCAGGAAAACACCAGAGCGAGGGACAGGGCAAAAAGTAATAATCTGTTTTTCACTTTGTTCAATATTTTGAGATTGGAGAGAGTGCTTCAGTCGGCTTGCCACCGTTGAAGGCACCGTAATCATATCCGTTTCTGTCATGTTCGGACTCAGGCTCCCAAAGGAAGATTCCTTTGAAATAAGTTTCTTCTGTCAGGTTTTCAAGAAGATACGTCAGGGCCGCTTTTCCTTCCGCCGCCCATGATGCAGGCATACCGAATTCCACCAGCATTACCGGCTTGTGGAAGAGTCCGTTCAGTTTGCCTATGTTTTCAACCGCAGCCTTGGTTTTCTCTTCCCAAGGCAGATAGTTGCCGAGTTTGTCGTCCCAGTATGATGGGTAGAGGGACAGACCTATGATGTCGTATGTGACATTGTTGCTTGCCATCAGGTCGTAGAACCATTTCTGGGTGTCGTAGTTCCACGCATTATCGGTGTGAATCATGACCTGGGCGTCCGGGTATACGGCCTTGACAGCCTTTGCTCCGGCATTGAAAAGACGGGCGAAAGCCCCGGCGGTGGAACCTTTCACGCGTCCCGTCTCCCAAAGCATTCCGTTTGTGACCTCATTTCCGACCTGCACCCAGGCCACATCCACACCGGCATTCCGGAGCATGGTGAGGACGTCGGTGGTGTGCTCCTTCACTGCTGTGAGAAGGCCGTTGATGTCACTGCCTAACCAGGCGGCCGGCACATTCTGCTTGTCAGGGTCGGCCCAGGAATCGGAATAATGGAAGTCTACCATTATCTTCATCCCGAGCTCCTTGGCCTTCAGACATTTGACGAGAAGATCCTCCTTGCCGCACCAGTCGTCGGCCGGATCCACCCACACTCTGAATCTCAGGGCGTTGAAACCTAGTTCCTTCATAAGTTCAGGACAAGAGCGCTCCTTTCCGGAGGCATTGTAGAACTTATATCCGTTGGATTCCATTTCTGTGTACCAACTGATGTCGGCACCTTTGACGAAAGACACGGAAGGTTCCGGAGTGTCATCACCGGAGCCTGATCCCGGCTTGGAACAGGAGCACGACAGGCTTATGACTAATGCAGCCGTATAGAGGAAAATCTTCTTCATCTGAACTTTGATTTGTAATCAGCAACCAGCACACCGGTAAAAGTGTGCTGGTCGCCATATTTCACGGGGCTTATTCAGCCTTGGTTACGGTAATGGTGTTGGCAGTGCTGTTGAATACAACCATATACTTGCCTTCTTCCGGAACAATGATGTTGTCACCGCCCGGAGCAAATGGAGTACCGAGAGCTGCAAGGGTGCCACCCATGTTCACTCCCCAGTCGCAATGAGCGCGGAGCTTGAACTCCTTCTGGATGGTGTAGATACCTACCCAGTTGCCTGGAGCGGTCTCGTACATAGGATAATCCATATCCCAGCCGCTGCCCTCTACCTGGCCGATGAGAGCCCAGGCAGGAGTCTCTACAGTCACCTTGTTGGAAACGAGCTTGAGTCTTACCACCTTGTTTTCAGCGTCGTTCTTGAGGGAGATGTTGTCACCGCTTTCGACGCACTCCTCGTCGTAGCCTGCGAAGGTACCGCCGAGGTTGGTTCCCCAGTCAGCGTCCTTGCGGAGCTTGACCTGGCAGTCCTCACCCTTTGCCACAGCAAAGAACTCTGAGCAGCCGTCTGCCGAGAGGAAGAGGTCCCAATTCCAGCTTGAACCGGCGAAAGCGCCTATCACGCCCCAGCCTGAAGCAGGGTTGAGGATAACCTGGTTGCTTGCTTCGCGGAAGATTACCTGATACTTGCCTGCAGGAACGGAGATGTTGCTGCCGTTGTTGGTAACTGCGAATGGCTGACCTGCAGCCACGAAGGTGCCGCCGCGGTTTTGATCCCATGCGCGGCCGAAACGAAGCTTGAACTCGCCGGTAACCTCGATTACGTCACTTACCCATACGCCCGGGCATACCTTCTTGAGCTCGGCGTCGTTATCCCAGCTGAAGCCGGTGATGGAGCCTACAAGACCCCATACCTCAGAGGTAGGAGTGATCTTGAGAACTGCCTCGAACTCGCGGCTGTCAATTGCGGAAACGCCGTCAACAACCACTGAAATGACAACGGATGCCTTGTATGAGCGAGGCTCGAGGTCCTTGCCGTAGTCCTCGGTAACCATCGACTGGAGCTCTGCCTTGGCAATCTTGCCGTCAGCGTTGAGTTCGAAGACATGGTCGACAGGCTTCTCGGCATCGACAGCCTTGAGGGTGAGCTTTACATAATTGATCGACTGTCCCTCTGGAAGTTCTGCGGTGTATGGGGCTACGACAACCTCCTGCTCGCTTACCTCTGCGAGTTTGATCTCAGCTACCGGAGTAACGACTACGTCGGTAGAGATGGTCACAGCCTCCGGAGCATCGTAATGAATTGGGCTTTCCGGCTTGATGCCATAGTCGCCCGGGGTGCAGGAAAGCAGGAAGAGGCCTGCCACTGCGCTTGCGATAATTGCTATCTTTTTCATAACAGTCTTCATTTAAGATTATTTGATGCTGCCGGTACCTGCAGTGAAGTCCAGATAGAGCTTCTGGCCTGCCTTGCCGTTCACACGGTCCTGGTCACCACCCTTGCCGCGGTAAGCGATCTTGCCGCTAAGGATGATGAACTCTGAATGCCACCAGTCCTCGCCGGCGATCTTTACGCATGCACGTACTTCGCTGTCTGCACTGAATGCCGGTGAAACGAACTCGCCGTCTGCGGTAGTAGGAACGGTGAAGAGCCACTGGTCAAGGAGATCCCACTGGTCGCCTGCGCAACCGCCGATGAGCCATACCTTAGGCTCGTCGATAGTCATGGAGTACTCGAGCTTGCGTCCTGAAGGGGTTGCCTTGATGGTAATCAAATACCAGCCGGCATTTGCGATGACGAGGTTGCCGTCGTCAGACTTGGTGATACCGGAAGAAGCGTTGTCGGTGATGCGGCCTTCGAAGCCTGCATAGCCCTGCTCGCCGCCATCCCATGCCTTTGCGGTGTTCACCTTGAAGCCGTCGTTTGCGTTGAAGTGGACGATTCTCCAGAATGTGCCGTTATTATCATAGGTAACGACCATTTCGTAAGACTTGGCCCAATCCCAATCGTTCATGGCACCTACCATGTAGAGTGCGTCAGGAGCTGCCAGAGGTGCAAGGGCATAAGTGAGATATACCTTTTCAAGGGTAACCACGTTGGAGTATGCGACGCCGACAGGCTCACCGCTCATGTTCGACTTGTCGGTTCCGGTGATGAATGCCTTGGCGCGGCAGTATACCTTTGCCACATATGGGAACTCGGACTCTTCCTTGCCGGAAAGAGTGGTAAGTTCGGCTGCCATCTCTGCTGGATCGACTGTGAACTTGGGATTCTCGGCGGTAGTGCTGAGAGTCTTGTACTCAGCCTCGTTCTCGAAGTTTCCGGTGAGGGAAATCAGAAGCTGGTAGGTTACAGGGGCGGTGAAGCCGTAATCAGGCTGGCCTGCGCATACGAACTCGATCGACTTGGAGTCCACGAGGCTGAGCTGGTTTGCCGCAACGGAAGGAGTGTAGAGAGTGAAGCCCTCCGCCTCCGGATTGAGCACCGGCTTTTCATCTTTCTGGCAGGAAGCCATTACAGCGAGGCCCGCCAGAAGAATTGATATTCTGTATATTGCTTTCATAATTATTCGATTCTATCCATTAATAACCGGCATTCTGAGCGAGCTTGGAGTTCGCGATACGGTCAGACTCAGGGATCGGGAAAAGATTGAGGTGGTCAGAGACGGCACGGCCATCGTGAACGCCACCCTTCCACTGCCAGATGTACTTGTTGGTAGTGAACATGCCGAAACGGATGAGGTCCTGACGTCTCCAGCACTCCTGATAGAGCTCACGTCCACGCTCGTTGATGAGTTCCTGCTCTGTGAAGCTGCTGTCATCGAGGTTGCCGATACCTGCACGGCCGCGCACCTGGTTGATGTAGCCTGTGCCCTGGGTCTTGGTCACCTCGGAGCAGCCGCGGAGACCGCACTCTGCAAGCATGAGGAGCACGTCAGCATAGCGGAATACAGGGAAATCTGTGTCGACAAAGCCCTGCTCCTGGCCTGCGGTGCCGTCGGAGTTGATATTCTTGAACTTCATGGTTGCATAGCCATACTTGAAGTCGGAGATGTTTACGATGTCCTTCTGCTGGTCATCCTCGTCACCGGAACCGGTGTAGAAGAGAGCGCGGGCGTCACCTGATGGGAAGAGATCATAGAACTCAGGGGTTGCGCGGATACCGCCCCAACCTGAAGAGATGCCCACTGAAGCGGCGTCCATCTTGCCACCGGTAGATGCGAAGATGATGTAGTTTGTACCACCGTAGCTCTGGGTGAGCTTGCCGTCGAACTGGAAGGCGAAGATGATCTCGTCCTGTGAAGTCACGTTGTTGTCGGCGAGGAAGAGCTCCTGATACTTGTTGTGGAGGCTGTAGCCGTTGATGGACTTGAGGACCTTGGCGCACTCGTCGTACTTCTTCTCACCGATGAATACCTCGGCATTGAGATAGAGCTTTGCAAGCACCATTCTCACGAAGTCCTTGTTTGCACGCTCGTACCTGTAGTTGCCGACTGCCTCTGAGAGATCGGACTCGAGGAGTTCCTGACACTCTTTTTCAATGTATTTGAAGAGGTCGGCACGGCTGATCTGCTCAGGAAGGGCGGCACCTACGACAGAAGTCTCGTCTGCAAATGGAACATTGCCGAAGAGGTCGATGGCGTGGAGCCAGCAATATGCTCTGAGAGCCCTTGCCTCGGCGATGTATTCCGCCTTGTCAGCCATTTCGACGCTGGTGGCATTCGCCTGGCGGATGAACTCGTTGCACATCGCAATCTGGTAGAAGATACGGGTGTAGATGGAGTATACGAAGATATCGGTGGTAGTCCAGCACATTGCGTGGAGGTCTGCGATGGTCTTGTCTGACCAGCCGCACACAGATACGTCGGTGGTAAGCTCCTCAAGATGATAGAGGCCACGGAGATACTGGCTGTAACCGCCATCCACTCCGGAAATGTTGCAGTCACCGTTAGGGCCGTAGGATCCACTGGTAGAGAAACCGGTGTAGACCTGTGCGAGGAATGCAACGAAGTCATCCTCTGTCACGAGTGCCTTGTCTGCAGTGTTCATGTTAGGGTCGATAGGAGTCACGTTGAGATCACCCACGCAGGATGAAAGTGACAGTACCACGGCCGCAGCAGCTGCGCTTATGATGTTTCTTATTGTTTTCATTTCTTCATTGACGGATTAGAAGTTGAACTTGACACCGAGAACGAAGGTTCTTGGGCGCGGATAGATGTAGCCATCGATACCGCCGAAGACCTCTGGGTCAATACCATTGTACTTGGTGATGGTGGCCACGTTCTGCACTGTGAAGAATACGTTCATTCCGAGAGAACGGTCATCGACGATCTTGCAAAGTGATGGGAAGGTGTAGCTGAGGGTGATGTTGTCAATCTTGAAGAATGAAGCATCCTGAACATAGTAGTCAGAGTAGAACTCACCGTTCTTGAAGCCGTTGTTGAGGGCACCGTCGATACGGTTGCTCACGAAGCTGTTGGTCCAGAGGTCCACGAGCTTCTCGTTCTCGGACTGCACGTTGTTGTAGTTCCAGCCACCGAATCCACCGTGTCCTGAAAGGGCGAGGGTGAGGTTCTTCCAGCTAACCTGGGTGTTGAGACCGACGGTCACGTCATGTGCAGGCTTGTGGAAGAAATACCTGTCGTCTGCGTCAAGTCTGCCGTTGCCGTTGCGGTCGACATAGGCGCCCGGAATAGGTTTGCCGGTCTCCTTGTCGTAAACCTGCTGGTAAACATAGTATGCGGAAGTAGGGAAACCTACCTGATGCATCTGGATCATATTGCCGACACCACCTGAGATACCACCGGTCTCTACGCCGGTCTTGTCATTCTCTGAAGCGGTAAGCTTGGTGATGGTGTTCTTGTTGTAGGCGAAGTTGGCACCGATGGTCCAGTTCCAGTCCCTGGTCTGTACAGGAATTGCATTCACCTCGAACTCGAAACCGATGTTGCGGAGGTCACCGATGTTGGATGACAGGTAGTTGGTGAGGTTGGAAAGTGCAGGGACAGGAATGTAGTTGATGAGGTCCTTGGTGTACCTTGCATAGAAGTCGAGGCTACCGGTGAGACGGTCGTTGAAGAATCCGTAGTCGAGAGCCACGTTGTAGGTGGTGGTAGTCTCCCACTTGAGGTCGGCATTGTAACCGAGGGCGGTGACAGGAGTGATTGCCACGCCGCCGAACTGATACTGGCTGCCGATGAGGTTTGTATAATAGGTGGCGAGGGTAGGATAGTTACCCGCGTTGATGTCCTGCTGTCCGGTCTGGCCCCATGAGAGACGGAGCTTGAGGGCTGACAGAGGCTCTACATTCTTGAGGAATGACTCGTTCTTGATGTTCCAGCCCAATGCGACTGATGGGAAGAGGCCCCACTTGTTGTTCTGGAAACGTGAGGTACCGTCACGACGGAGGGTTGCGGTTACCATGTACCTGTTGTCGTATCCATAGTTCACACGGCCGAAGAATGACACGAGGAAGTATTCTGACTTAGGATTGGTATCCGAAAGCACCTCGGAAGTGGTAAGCTTGTAAGTCTTGTTGTTGGAAGCATTCCAGAAGTGCTGCCATGAGTAGCCGGCCATTGCATCGAAGTGGTGTCCGCCTGTAAAGTCATGAGCATAAGCGGCATATGCCTCGAGAGTCTGGTCCATACGGGTGTAGTCGTAGTCGGTGTGGAAACCGGAACCTGACTGCTGGGTGCTGTGGAAGGACTGCTCTGCGCCGGTAGGCACGTCAACAGTGCCGTTTGACTTTGCATAGTCCATACCGAGGCTGAGGTTGAGCCTGAGGTCCTCGAAGCCATGTACCTTGTAGTCTACCTGTGCGCTGCCGATGAAACGGTTTGCATGAGAGAGGTCGACCTTCTCCTCAAGCAGGGCGACAGGGTTCTGGGTTGCCATGGTGTTAATGTTGCCGGCACCGTCGTACCAGGTGGTGTAGCCGTTGTTGCCAAGCTCGTCATATACAGGCTTGGTCGGATCGTAATGGAGGGCGTTGCCCACTGCATCGGCGTTTGCGAAGCGGTTCTTTGCAAAAGTGCCCTTACCGTTGAGAGCCACGGTGAGATGGTCGTCGAGGAAGGATGGAGAGAGGTTCAGTGCGAGAGTTTCCCTGCTCATGTTACCGGTCTTGAGGATACCGTCCTGATAGATGAAACCGCCAGACACACGGTAAGGAAGATATCCTGCCGCACCCATGCCGACCTTGCCGGTCACGCTGAGATTTGCCTCATATGAAGGGGCGAGCCTGTAGATTTCCTTCTGCCAGTTGGTATTTTCGGTTCCGAGAGCCTTGTATGCGTCGGAATCCTCACCGTAGAGAGAAGCGACAGCAGCCCTTACCTCGTCGCCGGTCATCATGTCCACGTACTTTGCAGGAGCTGCAAGTGAAGTGGTGAAGTCGAGAGCGATCTTAGGAATCTTTGAAGAGAACTTGCTGCCCTTCTTGGTGGTGATCACGATGACACCGTTTGATGCACGTGAACCGTAGATTGCGGTTGCAGAAGCATCCTTGAGGACGGTGAATGACTCGATGTCGCCAGGGTTGATTGAAGAAAGCGCGTCAGCCATGCCGCTGATGCCCTCGTTGCTCACAGGGAGACCGTCGATGACGATGAGAGGGTCGTTGTTTGCGGAAAGGGATGAGCCGCCACGGATACGGATGGTAGATCCGGAACCGGGAGCACCGTTACCCGGAGTTACGACAACGCCGGCAGACTTGCCCTTGAGCAGGTCTGTAGGTGATGTAGCCACACCCTTGTTCACCTCGTCAGCCTTGACTGTTGCAACGGAACCGGTGAGGTCGCCTTTCTTTACTGTACCATAACCGATGACAACAACGTCATCGAGGAAAGTTGCGTCCTCGGAGAGAACGACATTTGCAGGGACTGCAGACGCCGCGAACGACTGAGTGGCATAGCCAATGCAGCTGATCTCGACAATCGCATCCTTGCTGGATACTGTGAGTACATACTCGCCGTCAAGTCCTGTTGAGACTCCGTTGGTAGTACCCTGCTCGATTACGGTAGCACCGATTACCGGGCCTACCGCATCTGTCACATTACCCTTGATCGTGTAGCTCTGTGCCGAAAGTGACACACTCACGATTCCCGCGAGCAATGTGGCAGCGATTCTTGCGATTTTGCTGTTCATATCGTTAGTATTTGAATTGGAATATATATGCAATTGAATTGCTATTTCTTTTCATTGACGGTCAGCACACTCAGGGCACCCAGAACGAGGAATACGCCTGCTGTCACGAGCATGTACGCCTGCACGCCGCCCACGGCTTTCAAAATGAGTCCGCCGAGAGATGCCGCCACAATCTGAGGGAGGCAGATGGTGCAGTTGAAGAGACCGAGGTAAGTACCCATGTGTTCACCAGAAAGAGAGTTGGTCAGAAGGGTGAACGGCAGAGCCAGCATTGCAGCCCAGGCGAATCCGATCAGGAAATATGATGCGAAGAGGGCATACTGGTTGTGAAGGAAGGCGGCACTTGCGAAACCGACCGCTCCGATAAGCAGGCTGACGATGTAGGCCATCCTGTTCGTGCGGAACTTAGGCAGCAGCAGAGCCCAGACGAGCGAGCCGACAGCCTGCACGGCAAAAAGCACACCTACCCAGTTTCCTGCAGCCTGATACTCCGGTGATTCTGTCAGCGGGGCACCGGAAGCATCCACAGGAGAGCCGAAGGCATTGATTGCGATCGTGCCGTTGGTGTAGGTCCACATGTACATGAAGGCGGCCCAGCAGAAGAACTGCACAAGACCGACAGTCCAGAATGTCTTCGGAGCATTGACGAGGAGCTTCAGGAAACCTTCCTTCTTTTCCACCTTTTCCGCCTTGATTCCGTGGAACTGGGAGTACTCCTGAGGATCCATCTCCTTCACGGTGAGGAAGGTGTAGAGGACGCAGAGTATGAGGATGGCGGCACCCACATAGAAACTCCACTTCACCGAATCCGGAACGATGCCGGGCTCCGCGGTGTTGCTGATGCCGACCCAGGTGAAGAAAATCGGGAAGAGATAGCCCACGAGGCTTCCCGCATTGCAGAGGAAGCTCTGGATCGAATAGGCTGTACCCCTCTGCTCTTCGTTCACGAGGTCTCCCACCATCATCTTGAACGGCTGCATGGCCATATTGATGGATGTATCCAGGAACATTAGCGCGAAAATGCCGAACCACATGGCCATGTCGAGGCCGAGGATCGTGTAAGCGGTGGAAAGGCTGAGGCTGCCTGCATTAGGCAGGAGAGCCATGACAATGACGGCCACGATGGCGCCTATGAGCAGATATGGCTTTCGGCGTCCCATCCGGCCACACCAAGTCTTGTCGGACCATTTTCCCACGAGAGGCTGTACAAGCATTCCCATCAGCGGCGGGAGCAGCCAGAAATAGCTGAGATTGTGCGGATCGGCTCCCAGCGTTGCAAAAATGCGGCTGATATTGGCGCTCTGGAGAGAATATGCGATCTGGACTCCGAAAAACCCGAAACTCAGGTTGAACATCTGTCCAAAGGATAGATTGCGTTTTGCAGACATCGGTTTTGTTTTTAGTGTTACGGAGGCAAAAGTATTTATTCTTTCCCGCACCCCAATACGCGTGCGGACGAACGGCCCTGCAAAGGCGACGAACGGCGTGATTTTAACGACAAAAGAGTTCCGAATTTGTACTTTACGACAAAAATTACCTAACTTCGTCTCAGAACAAATTTGAAATGAAAGCTGCAAAGACACACTTCCTGATTCACCTGTTCGCCATTCTGCATGCCGCGACCGCGGCGGGGTGCCGTCTGGTAGGGATACCGGACGAGTACCTTCTCACACTGCTGACTATCACACTCATCGTGCTGATCTGCGAGCAGGAGGACATGCGCATCATCATCTCTTCCTGTGCAGTTGTCTTCGGAAATGTGGCCGCATACCTGATCGGCCTCGCCATCGCCCACGCAATGGAGTTTCTGCGGCTTCCGGAAATGGTCACATATCCACTTTCGACACTCCTGACGACCGAGCTTTTGGGATGGGCCGTCTTCTTTGCCTCATACCTGTTTGCAAAGACACACAAACGTATAAAGAGAACCGAGATACTCTGGCTGATCACCACCCTGTGCATCGTCTATGCCACCAGGGTCACCGTCTCCATCCTTTATCACAATGGGCTTTTCAAAAGCATCAACAACTCGGAGGAGATCCTGTATTTCCTCTTCAGTTTCTGCACAATGACCATCCTGGTTGCCATCACCATGACCGGCTACGCCATCAGCGAAAGACGGACCACCAGCCACGAAAAGGAAAAGAGACATCTTGCCCAATTCCAATACCTTAAGCTCAACCAGCAGGTGAATCCTCATTTCCTGTTCAATTCGCTTAACATCCTGGACTGCCTCGTGGCGGATGGCGCAAACGAACAGGCAAGCACGTATATACACAAACTGTCCAGCCTCTACCGCTATATGCTCAGCAACGAGGACGAGATCATGGTCAAGCTTTCCGACGAAATCAATTTCGTCAACCTCTATGTCGACCTGATGAAAGTGCGCTTCCCGGAAGGCCTGGAGGTGCAGTCAGATCTGTCCGAGGAACTCATGGATAGGAACATAATCCCATGCTCGCTGCAGCTTCTCATGGAGAATGCCACAAAGCACAATGCGATAGACCGTGAAAGGCCCCTGGTCATCAGGATATACAATCCGGACAATTCACATATTGCAATAACCAACAACCGATGTCCTAAACTGACTCCGGTCAATTCGACTGGCAAAGGACTGAAATACATACGCCAGCAGTTCATGGACATATCCGGCAAAGACATTGAAATCAAGGAAACGGAAAGCGATTACTCCGTCATTCTCCCTCTTCTTTAAAACATGGCTGTATCATGAAGGTTTTGATCATTGAAGACGAGCCTATGGCTCAGGCGACTCTTGCAAAGAAGTTGATGAACGGTTTCCGGGACATGGAAATAGTGGGGATGACATCCTCGGTGCAAAACAGCGTCGAATGGTTGAAAGAGAACGAAGCTGACGTTATCTTCATGGATGTCGAGCTCTCCGACGGCATCAGCTTCGAAATTTTCAGACAGGTGGAGATAAAGGCTGACGTCATCATGACGACCGCATACGACAACTATGCGGTGAAAGCCTTTGAGCAAGGCTCGGTGGATTACCTTCTCAAACCTATCGACCAGGATGCCCTTGAACGCGCAGTCTCAAGAGTGCAGAAGAACAAGGGTGCGGCGCCGGCCGACTGGATGAAGCTTGTAAATTCGCTGCAGGAGCAGATTCAGGCCAATCAGAAGCCATCCATCTCTACCGGGAAGGAACGCTTCATAGTCAGGTTAAATGACAAGATCGTACCTGTCAGGACTTCAGAGATCGCATATTTCTATTCCGAGGACAAGAACAATTTCCTGATGACAACAAGCGGGAGCAGTTATGTTGTGGATGCCGCCCTGGACGACATATATGCAGTTCTGGACGGCTCGAGATTCTTCAAGATTTCCAGAAGCTGCCTGGTGAACATAACAGCCGTGGGAACCATAACCCGACAGCTCGGAGGGCGTCTCAAGATCGAAGCTGTTCCGACGGCTCCGTTTGAAATGACGGTCAGCCGTTCCCGCTGTGATGATTTCCTGGCCTGGCTGGAACGATAGTCCTGAGTCTTTTTTATATCTTTGCACCCGGCATCACAAACTGATAACACATTTTTGTAATGAAATTCACTATCGAATACTTCACCCGCTGGGGTGAGAACCTGGTACTGCGCAGCGGAGGCAAAGGCTGGCCGATGAGCTATGTTCCTGACGGAAAATGGAGCGTGGACATCGATGAGGACGAGCTTTTCGAAGACGGGGCGAAATGTGCCGAATACTTCTATGAAGTGGTCTGCGACGGCTTGTCGACACGTCATGAATGGAGAATACACAGCGTTGGACGCGGCCGTACCGAAATCGTAGACAGATGGACAGATGTCCCCGGCTGGAAAGGTGCGGGAACCGCCATTCCGGTATTTTCACTGCGGAGTTCGTCCGATTTTGGCGTAGGTGAGTTCTACGACCTCAAACTGATGATAGACTGGGCCGCCATGACAGGTCAATGCTTCCTTCAGCTGCTGCCTATCAACGACACCACCATGACCGGAACCATAGACGACTCCTATCCATATAACGCAAATTCCACCTTTGCCCTGCACCCGCAGTTCATAAATCTTCCGGCGGCGGGAGTTGTCGTGGACGAGGAATACAAGGCCCTCCGGAACGAATTGAATTCCTTTGTGAAGGATGGACGTCCGGAGACTGATTATGTCCGTGTTAACCGGGAGAAACGCCGTCTCCTGCGTATCGCCTACAACGCCGGGAAGGCATCTCTGACGCGCACAAAGGAATACAGGAATTTTGTACGTGCAAACAGCAAGTGGCTCCTGCCGTACGCTGCATTCTGCACCCTGAGGGATCTCAACGGAACTCCGGACTTCAGCCAGTGGGGCGAGTTTGCGGTATACGACGAAAAGAAGGTGGAGGCATTCTGTGCCTCACACAAGGACGAAGTCGGCTTCAACTGCTTCCTCCAGTTCCACCTGGACAGGCAGTTGCGCGAAGTACGCAACTACGCGCACTCCAAGGGAGTCTCTCTCAAAGGAGACCTTCCGATCGGAATAAGCCGCACCAGCGTGGATGCATGGCAGTTCCCACGGCTCTTCAACATGGATTCGCAGGCTGGAGCGCCTCCTGACGACTTCTCTGCCGACGGACAGAACTGGGGATTCCCGACCTACAACTGGGCGGAGATGGCCAAGGACGGCTACACCTGGTGGAAGGCACGCCTGAGAAAGATGAGCGAGTATTTCGACGCCACAAGAATCGACCACATTCTCGGATTCTTCCGCATCTGGGAGATACCTATGCCTGTAAAAAGCGGTCTGGAAGGACACTTCAGCCCGGCGCTTCCGTACTCAAAGGACGAGCTGTGCGCGTGGGGATATGGCGACAGGCTGCACCGCTTCGTCGAAGATCCGCATCGTCCGGGATGGTACCATCCCCGCATCGATGCCACCGACCTCGGAGGCCTTCATACCGATTTCTTCTATCATCGTCACAACGAGTTCTGGAAGAACAATGCTACGGGCAAGCTCTCTTCGCTGCTCGGCTCTACGAACATGCTTGCATGCGGCGAGGACCTGGGCATGATTCCAGCCTGTGTTCCGGACGTGATGAACCGTCTGAACATACTCTCTCTCGAGATTCAGAGAATGTCGAAGGACCCGTCCCAGACGTTCGGCAACCCGGCATGCTACCCACACAATTGCGTCTGCACCACATCCACCCATGATATGGCTCCTGTCCGCGCATGGTGGGAGGAAGACCGCGCGATGACCCAGCGTTTCTACAATGAAATGCTCGGCTGCCAAGGCGAGGCTCCTTATTTCTGCGAGCCTTGGGTGTGCCGCCGCATACTCCAGCAGCATCTGCAGTCCCCTGCCATGCTGGTCATCTTCCCTCTGCAGGACTGGCTTTCAATGGACTCGGAACTGCGCTACAACAAAGATTCCGCCCGTGGCTGGAATGGAAATCCTGCCGACGAGCGGATCAATGTTCCGGCTATCCCGCGTTATCATTGGGACTACCGCATGCATCTGTCTATCGAAGACCTTATCGCGGCCACCGGCTTCAATGCCGAAGTTGCCGGAATGATAAAGGATTCGGGCAGATAATCTACCAGTTGCAGACGCGGACCTTATACATATTTATATCGTTCACCCAGATATAACGGCAGCTACATTGCTGTCAAGAGCCCGGAGTGACTACTCTGAAGGAGAGTACCGTCGCTCATACGACGCGTATGAGGAGCTCGCATATTTCGTATGTTCGAAGAAGGCATCGGAGATAATCGATGCCGACACTCTTTCCCGGCTGAAGGACGAAGTCAGCAGGGGAGTAGCAGGTTTCGCGTCCTGCGGCAACGAGGCCGTGTACGAGAAGTCCTGCGAGCTGATGGATCTTTTCAGAAACGAGAATTAGCTATGACTGTAGGAGACCTGTATAACATGTTCCTGCGCCTTGTGATGGCGGCGAAGGAGAATGAGAGCGAGTTCCGCTTCGACACTGGAGAGGAAGGCGCCGAGCCCCTGGGCATAACGGCCGTCGATCTCGATGAAGATGGCGACGTGTGTCTGGAATGCGACAGCCGCTGTCCGGTGTGCATGAGCGCTTTAGAGCTTGCCAGCGAACTGAGAAAGTACGACGATTCCAAGACCATTTATTTCGTGTATGTCGACAAGGACGGATCGCGTGAACTCTACAACATAAAGAACGGTGGCACCCGCGACAGGCAGAGTCCTGAACTTCGGATGATTTCTGCATCGAAGCTTGCCGAACTCCTTCGCAGCTTTGCTCCGGACAGCGTGCCGTATTTCGAGAGCGGCACCATAAACTTCACGGTGAACTCGGTCTACATGGACGAGCAGGGCTGCCTCTGTCTGGAGTCCAACGAGATCGATGAACTCGACAACTA
>JAGHUQ010000108.1 GCA_018064725.1 Candidatus Cryptobacteroides caccocaballi | reverse complement strand
AGAGGTACAGCAATCTTCTAATAACCACATAATATGAAAATACACTCTCTTCTCAGCGCTGCTCTGCTTGCATTGCTGCTTTCGCAGGGCGAGGCGTCGGCGCAGTTCGGCTTTCCCCGCATGAACAGGGACAGCCTTGATGCTCTTACCAATGCCGACCATGCGAACATGATGAAGCAACTCGGCATAAGCGGTCTGAGACCTGGCCGTGACGGTTACTCCACGGACCCTGCGATCGGTGCTAACTATGACGAGCAGATCGCGAATCCGTATCTGAACTATCCTGATCCGCTCGTCACCTTTGACGGCAGGAAGGTGAAGAATTCGAAGATGTGGTTCAATGTGCGTCGTCCGGAGCTGATCAAGGTGTTCGAGGATGAGTTCTATGGTCATATTCCGGCAAACGTGCCAGGTGTGAAATGGCAGGTGGTCAGCGAAGAGAAGAAGATGGTCGGAACCACGCCGTGCATCAGCAGGCAGCTTGCTGGCGTCGTCGACAATTCCTCGTACCCGCAGATTGATGTAACCATCCAGGCGGAGATCGTATGGCCTGAGAACGCACCGAAGAACATTCCTGTCATCATGGAGTTCGGCTTCATCATGGGCAACATGCCGATGAGGATGCCTATGGGACCTAACGCCGGCCCTCAGCGCAAGCCGTGGACAGAACAGGTCGTCGAGAGAGGCTGGGCCGCCTGTACCATCAATCCGACATCTTTCCAGGCTGACGGCGGACATGGACTTCGTCAGGGCATCATAGGTCTCTGCAACAAGGGTGAATATCGCAAGCCGACTGATTGGGGCACACTCCGTGCATGGGGCTGGGGAGCCTCGAAGCTCGTGGATTATTTCGAGAGCGAGCCACAGTTCGATGCGGCCAAGGTTGCTGTCGAAGGTAATTCCAGATATGGCAAGACTGCGCTTGTCGCAGCTGTGTTCGATGATCGTATAGCTGCATGCTTCCCTTCATCAGCCGGCAAGGGCGGTACTGCCCCATGGAGACGTTTCTGCGGTGAGACTGTTGAGAATATCGCTTCAAGCGGAGAATACCATTGGATGTGCGGAAACTTCATCAAATATGCTATCGACCCATATTCTGCTGCAGACATGCCTGTGGACCAGCATGAACTGGTTGCAATCTGCGCTCCGCGCCCTGTACTTGTCTCTACCGGCCTTTTCTCGGCGGACAAGTGGCAGGATCTTATCGGTATGCACATGACAGCGCGCATGGCTTCTCCTGTCTATGATCTCGTGTGTGACGGTGGACTGAGAGGTGACACTCCTGAAATCCGTACAGACATTTTCCCAGGTGTGAACGTGGGACTCACCGGTGGACGACTTGCATTCCGAAATCATGACGGCGGTCATGAGCCAGGTCCTAACTGGCCTTACTTCCTCGACATGTTCGAAAAATATGTAGTAAAGGGACAGAAATAGCTATCTGAGGTACTCCTCAAGCGAATTCCAGAGACTCAAGCTGTCTTCTACGCCGAGATCGTAGAGCGCCTTGAGTCTCTTCGCGTCTTTCTCCAGTCTGCCGACTTTCTCAAGGCGCGAAGGGCGTATGACGAATATCTTGCCCTCTTTCTCGAGTTGAGAAATCTGGGCGATGCGCCTGTCGTAATTCTCGCTCCTGTGGGCACATGTCTCGAGAAATTCCTTTCTCTTCGGATAGAAGACCCTGCATAGACGGTCGAGGTTCTCAGAATGGCAGTCGGTGGCTGTGCGGGTGAGTATGACCACGATGCGGTCACATCCTGTGGAGATGCATTTGTCCAGTGGAATGTTGTCGCTCACGCCTCCGTCCAGATACGGGATGCCGTCGATATTGACCATCTCCGAGAGGAAGGGGAGAGATGCGGAAGCACGGATGACGTCCATCTGTCGGTCCGGGTCGCTGAGAAGCATGTATTCCGCTTTTCCTGTGAGTACGTTGGTTGCGGTTGCATAGAATTCGACTCCCGATGCCTTGAATGCATCATTGTCGAATGGGTCAAGGACTCGGGGAAGCTTGTCGTACGCGAATTCGGTATTCACGACATTGCCAGTTGTGAGATATGACCAGAAACTCACGTAGTCCCTTCTTCCGACATATTTGCAATTGTATCGGAGCACCCTGCCGCGCTGCCCTGAAGGAAGATTGACTCCGAAAGTGACGCCAGCGGATGTGCCGCATATTACGTCCGGCATGAATCCGTGGTCCATCATGATATCCAGCACGCCGGCTGTGTACAAGCCTCTCATACCGCCTCCTTCGAGGACGAGCCCTATCTTCTTTCCTGCTGTCATGAATACAAATTTAGTGAAGATTTTTCTATATTTGCTGCGTCAAAGTTAGTCGTGGTGTCAGTTCAGAGGTCGAATTTATTGGGTAAAGAACTCCTTGTCGCAATAAAGGAGGGCGACGAGTGTGCCTTCGAACTGTTCTACAGAATGGAGAGGAATAACCT
>JAGHUQ010000051.1 GCA_018064725.1 Candidatus Cryptobacteroides caccocaballi | reverse complement strand
GGCGAGTGGCTCCTCAATGTATGCTTCGTGCAGAAGGCGGAGGAGAACCTTCTTCCTGCCGGCCATGTCGTTGCGAAGAACCAGCTCGAACTCGGCAGCTGGAACGCTCCTGAACTCATGATCGAGAACAGGGTGGTCAACAACATGAGCGTCGTGACCCCGAACATCGACCATGAGGACTTCAACTACATCTTCGTCAGCGGCGAGGGCTTCGAACTCGCATTCTCCCGTCGCGACGGCTTCCTCTGCGGCTACAGGCTCGGCGGTGCTGAACTCCTCGCAGAGGGCGCAAAGCTCACCCCTAACTTCTGGAGGGCTCCTACCGACAACGATTACGGTGCAGGTCTCCAGCGCAGGTACGCTGCATGGAAGACTCCTGGCCTCAAGCTCGGTGAGATTTCCGCCGAGATGGTTGACGGCCTTGCAGTGGTGAAGGCGGACTATACTTTCGCAAGCATCCCTGGCACTCTCACCCTCACCTATAGAATAAATAATGTCGGCGCAGTCGAGGTCACCCAGACTCTCGCTGCTTCAGGCGAGGCTTCGAACATGTTCCGTTTCGGCATGCAGATGCCTATGCCGGCTTCGTTCGAGAACATCGAGTATTACGGACGCGGCCCGGGAGAGAACTATTCCGACCGTAAGGGCGAGGCCTTCCTCGGCATCTACGACCAGAGTGTTACCGAGCAGTTCTATCCATACATCCGCCCTCAGGAGAACGGTACCAAGACCGATATCCGCTGGTGGAAGATGACGGACAATTCAGGTAAGGGAATCATCGTGATGGCGGAGGATCCGTTCTCGGCATCGGCACTCCATTACACCATGGAGAGTCTCGATGACGGTCCTGTAAAGCATCAGAGCCATTCTCCTGAGGTGAAGAAGGCCGACCTGACCAACTTCCTGATCGACAAGGTTCAGATGGGACTCGGCTGCGTGACCAGCTGGGGTACACTCCCTCTCGAGCAGTATATGCTCCCATATCAGGACTACAGCTTCCGCTTCGTCATGGCTCCTGCCAAATAAATGTTTGCAAAGTAGAATTCTTTGTCTATCTTTGCATCCGCAAATAAAAAGGAGGTGATTTAGCATGATTATAGTACCTGTAAAAGAAGGCGAGAACATCGAGAAGGCACTCAAGAAGTTCAAGAGGAAATTCGAGAAGACCGGTGCGATCCGCGAGCTCCGTGCGCGTAGAGAGTTCACTAAGCCATCTGTCAAGAAGCGTGTAGCTATGCAGAAGGCTATCTACGTACAGCATCTTCAGCTTCAGGACGAGCAGTAATCTGTCTCTCCAGAAATAGAAAAGCCGTCGACCGATATGGTTGGCGGCTTTCTTTTGTGTGCTCCGGACGGGTTCTGTCTATCTATTTGTTCTCCTTGCTGATCTCGGCAACGAAAGTTTCCATTCCTGAGGTGGCCACGTCCTTGATGTGGTGCAGTCTGGTGTCCCTCAGCCCGACGTCATTGGGGTCTATCACATAGATTGGAGTGTCGTATCTTGCATAGCGGTAGAGTCCGGCTGCGGGATATACCTTCATGGATGTTCCTACGATCAGGAGAATGTCGGCCTCGGATACGATGTCGATTGCGCGCTCGATATTGGGCACCGCTTCTCCGAACCATACGA
The DNA here is from genome assembly GCA_018064725.1 of Candidatus Cryptobacteroides caccocaballi. Taxonomy (GTDB): domain Bacteria; phylum Bacteroidota; class Bacteroidia; order Bacteroidales; family UBA932; genus Cryptobacteroides; species Cryptobacteroides caccocaballi. The sequence continues at coordinate 5,444 of JAGHUQ010000051.1, read as the reverse complement.
TATGTGGACGCAGCTGCGCGCCGTTCGGTGCCTTGTCTCCGATATAGATGGGTTCATATCCTATGTCCATGACGGTCTGGGTCGAGAATCGGTCCATGTCGTTATAGCAGTTCTCGGGGCGAACCTTGGTGAGCTCTCCGTGGAGATGTATGATCCTGGTAGAGCCTGCACGCTCGTGCAGATTGTCCACGTTCTGTGTCACGACCGTCACGTCGTAATCCTTCTCCAGCTCCGCGATGGCACGGTGGGCCGCATTCGGCTTTACCACTGCCAGCTGGGCTCTGCGCTCGTTATAGAACTTGAGCACCAGCGCCGGATCCTTATACCATCCTCTGATGTCTGCGACATCTTCCACTGGGTAGTTTTCCCAGAGTCCGTCGCTGTCCCTGAATGTCCTTATTCCTGACTCTGCAGAAACTCCTGCACCTGTCAGCACTACAATCTTCTTCTTTCCCATCAGTCCCTAAATGAAATAAAAGTTTGTCAGCCAGTATTTGAAGAGAGGGTCGAGGAACACTGCCTCCTCGTTGTCCGTGAAGGTTATGAGCTCTTTCTTCATCAGTGCTTCCTTCACTCTGACGACGTTTGCGGATGAATTGAGCTTGTACTTTCTGACGACGTCTGCGGAGGTGAACCTGGTCACTCCTTCGAGCATCGCCTGCAGGAAGCTTATCTGGTGCAATGTCAGGTTGTTCATCGATGTCCTGAACCTCACGTCGTGGATGGATACGAGGGTGTTGAGCGCGTCCATCATGATCGCGTTAGTGATGTATCCCTTGGTGAGAGAGTCGCAGATGGAGACGAAGTGGTTGATGTACCATAGATTTCCCTCGAACTGGTGTGCGATTCTTGCAGCTGCGTCCTTCTCGATGACCTTTCCGCTCTGCAGGAGTCCCTTGACCATGTAGTCGACGATGTCGGCCTCATCTGCGCTTGGAATGGTGAATTCCTCTATGGTGCCTCTGAACATGGGACTCTTGTGGAAAATCGAGCGCATCGCATTGTAGCATGAGCCGGTGATCACAAAGGTGCATCCGGTGCCGTCATTCCTCCGCTCGCTGAGCACTTCCTTGAAGGATCGGAGTATCTGACCGTTGTCGTCAAGTCCGGCGACCGTCTGGAATTCATCGATTACCATGTAAATCTTCATTCCTCTTGCTGCGGCTATCCTTGCCGGAAGCCTGAGCATGAAGAAGATGTCATTCGCGTCAGCGTCCCAGTTGAGTGATACCGCTTCGTCGAAATCGCAGAACCTTTTCTGGTCAAAGACGAAGTGGGTGCCTGCAAGATGGGTCTCGACTATATATTCGTATTCGTCAGCGGTGGTGGCGAGGGAGCGGATGACGGCATTTCCGAACTTCAGCAGCATCGCGCTGAGCGAGCGGACGTTGAAAAGATTGACGTTGCAGGTCGCAAAATGCTTTCCTGTCATCTTCATGTTGAAGAAAGTCTGCTGTATGGCGGACATTGTGCCGCTCTTCGGAGTTCCGAAGATCACGAGGTTCTCGTTGGAGCTCAGGAGGTTCGCCATTGCGGTGCACTCCTTCTTCCTTCCGATGAAGTTTTTCCCGGTGACGTACTTGTCGTATATGAAAGGTGTATCCATAGTGCACAAAATTACAAACTTTTTTGTTTCATGCTCCTATGGGACAAATAATTCTGTACTTTTTACAAAAAGTTGTTGATTTGTATGAAAATCACTATATTTGCCGTCCGATTTTAGGGTTGTGGAGCTCTATAAGTGCTGCGGAATGCAGCCGCTTGCAGCCAAAACTTAGTAAAAAAGTTTTATAGAATGTACGCAATTGTGGACATCGCAGGCCAGCAGTTCAAGGTAGAGGCTGGCAAGGAAATCTTCGTAAACCGCCTCGCGGCTGAAAAAGGTGCTGCTGTTGAATTCACCACTGTACTTCTCGTAGACGTTGACGGAGCTGTCAAGGTTGGCGCTCCTTACGTTGAGGGTGCTGTCGTGAAGGCAACTGTACTTGACGACACTTGTAAGGCAGACAAGGTTCTTGTCTTCAAGAAGAAACGTCGTAAAGGTTATCAGAAACTGAACGGTCATCGTCAGTATCTTACTAAACTCCAGATCAACGAGATCGCGTAATTAACTTTTAAAGATTTAAGATTATGGCACATAAGAAAGGCGTCGGTAGTTCAAAGAACGGTCGTGAATCAGAAAGCAAACGCTTGGGTCTCAAGAAGTTTGGTAGCGAGAAGGTAAAGGCTGGCAACATCCTTGTTCGCCAGAGAGGTACAGTTCATAACCCAGGTCTCAACGTAGGTATGGGTAAGGACCACACCCTTTACGCTCTTGTTGACGGTACTGTAGTATACTGCAAGAAGCAGGGCAACAAGTCTTTCGTGTCGGTTGTTCCTTTCGAGAACTAAACACGGAGATTTACATGAAGATAGAGAGGCTGTTCTCCGTTCGGGTTCAGTCTCTCTTATTTTTTGAAAGAAACAATAATTAAGATATGCTTACACTCAAGTTACTCCGCGAAAATCCGGAGTTTGTGATCAAGAAGCTCGCAGTCAAGAACTTCGATGCCACAGAGATCGTTGCAAAGATCAACGCTCTCGATGAGAAGCGTCGTTCTCTCCAGGCAGAGATCGACAGCTGCAATGCAGAACAGAAAAAGGCGGCTGCCCTCATCGGCGGCTACATGAAGGCTGGACAGAAGGCTGAGGCAGAGGCAGCCAAGGCAGAGGTCGCTCTGCTTAAGGCTAAGTCAGCAGAGCTTGAGGCTCAGGCTGATGAGAACCAGGCAGAACTCGACAAGACCATCGTCCTCCTTCCTAATATCCCATGTGATCTCGTTCCGGAAGGAAAGGGCGCTGAGGACAATGTCGTCGTAAAGATGGGTAACGAGATCCCAGATCTCGGACCTGATGCACTCCCACATTGGGAGCTCGCAAAGAAGTTTGACCTTATCGACTTCGATCTCGGCGTGAAGATCACGGGAGCAGGCTTCCCTGTATACAAGGGCAAGGGTGCAAGACTCCAGCGTGCCCTCATCAACTTCTTCCTCGACATCAACACAGAGGCTGGTTATCTCGAGGTTGAGCCTCCTGTAATGGTAAACGAGGCATCTGGTTTTGGTACCGGTCAGCTTCCTGACAAGGAGGGACAGATGTACCATGCCAATCTGGACAACTTCTATATGGTTCCTACCGCAGAGGTTCCTGTTACCAACATCTATCGTGACACTATCCTCAAGGAGAGCGATTTCCCTGTGAAGATGACCGCATATACTCCTTGCTTCCGTCGTGAGGCTGGCTCATACGGTAAGGATGTACGTGGACTCAACCGTCTCCACCAGTTCGATAAGGTCGAGATCGTCCGTATCGAGAAGCCTGAGAATTCATATGCTGCACTTGACGAGATGGTCGCTCATGTAGAGAAGATCGTAAACAAGCTTGGCCTTCCATATCGTATTCTCCGTCTTTGTGGCGGTGACATGAGCTTCACTTCTGCAATCACCTACGACTTCGAGCTCTATTCAGCAGCTCAGGGACGTTGGCTTGAGATTTCATCTGTATCAAACTTCGAGTCATACCAGACCAACCGTCTGAAGTGCCGCTACAAGGATTCAGAGGGCAAGACTCAGCTCTGCCACTCTCTCAACGGTAGCTCACTCGCACTTCCACGCGTCGTGGCAACACTCCTCGAGAACTGCCAGAAGGACGGCAAGATCATCATTCCAGAGGCCCTCAGACCATACACTGGATTTGATGTCATCGACTAAGGAAAGAATCATTCTAGGTGTTGACCCCGGAACCAACATACTTGGCTACGGGGTCATACGCGTAGATGATAGGAGCAAGCCCCATTATGTCACGATGGGTGTCTTCGATCTCAGGAAGATAGGGGACCCATTCGAAAAGCTTGCGAACATAAACGCCGGAATAGGCGAACTCATAGAGGAGTATCACCCGACCGACCTTGCAGTCGAATCTCCTTTCATGGGTAAGAATGCTCAGGTGATACTCAAGCTTGGCAGAGCTCAGGGCGCTGCCATAATAGCTGCGACTACACGTGGAATTTCTGTCTCGGAGTATGCTCCGAGCAAAGCAAAGATAGCCATCTGCGGCAACGGCGCCGCTTCCAAGCAACAGGTTGCAATGATGGTCGAGAAGACCCTCGGAATCAAGCTTGAGCCTAAGTATCTCGATGCAACGGACGCATTGGCGATAGCCATGTGTCACTTTTACCAGCTTACTAACCCTTTGGCACAGTCCTCGGGAAAGAGCGATTGGAAGCATTTTATACTAAATAACCCAGATAGGGTGAAATAGTTTAAACTTTCGCGTCCCGCTTGTGTCAAAGAACTGAAAGAACTTATTAATATCAATGAAACGCTTTATTACTATCATTGTGGCCATGTGTGTGGCCGTTTCAGCGTTTGCACAGAATACCAACATCAAGTTGACGCTCATCGATGCGTCGACAGGTGAGGGTGTGCCATTCGCTACAGTATCCATCACTCCGGAAGGAGCAACCAAGGCGAGCAAGTATGTGCTGACCACCGAGAAGGGTGCAGCTACGATCGATGGCGTGAAGAAGGGTAACTATACCGTCAAGGCAGAGCTCCTCGGCTACAAGCCGTTTTCACAGGAGGTAAAGGCGGAGGGCCGAACCCTCGACCTCGGCGAAGTGAAGATGGAGGTGGATACCGAAGTCCTTGATGCAGCAAGCGTATCGGCAGTAGGTAACCCTATCGTCGTGAAGAAAGATACAGTCGAGTACAATGCTACCATGTTCCGTACTACCGACAGCGACATGCTCATCGACCTCCTCAAGAAGCTTCCAGGCATAGAGGTGGGTTCTGACGGTTCAGTGAAGGCCAATGGTAAGAGCATCGACAAGATTACCATCGACGGTAAGACCTTCTTCCTCGATGATCCTCAGCTTGCGACCCAGAACCTTCCTGCAAAGCTTATCGAGAAGGTAAAGGTGGTCGAGAAGAAGTCTGATCAGGCTATCTTCACCGGTATTGACGACGGAGAGGAGGAGAATATCATCGACCTTACCGTTAAGCCTGGTATGATGAACGGTTGGTTCGGAAACCTCACTGCAGGTGGCGGTTATGATATGACTGCAGAGGCGCTTACCGCGAAGGGCAAGACCACCAAGGACGGCGAGGCAGGTGATGCCGGTTGGGATCACGCCCGTTTCAGCCTCAACTCAATGGTCGGTAACTTCAAGGAAAAAGGCCAGATTGCACTCATCCTCAACGCGAATAACGCTAACCGTCAGGGCTTCGGCGGCGGTGGCGGCATGGCGGCGGAATGATGATGGGTGGCGGCGGCTTCGGCGGCGGCATGGGCGGTGGCGGTGGCCTCGGCCTCAGCGGCAGCGGTATCACCACCAGCTGGATGGCCGGCCTCAACGGTGCCTACAATTTCCTTGACGACGCGATGGAATTTGCCGGTGACTATGT
>JAGHUQ010000016.1 GCA_018064725.1 Candidatus Cryptobacteroides caccocaballi | reverse complement strand
ACGGAACCGTCCGGCTGAGTATAGTTGAACTTCTGCTGATTCGCAACCACTGCAGACGCAATCTGCGAAAGCACCAGAAGCATGATTATAGATAGTAAATGCTTTCTCATTTCTTCACCTCCACTTTCTTGATGATGAATTCCTCTCCGTTATCTGCCTTCATCCAGAGATGCCTGCCATCCTCCATCTCAACCTTGACCTTCGTGCTTCTCTCTTCGGCGATAGCGTCAGAATAGATGATGTATTTGAAGGAAACCGTGTCACCTGTCTTTATCGAATAAGCCAGCGACGGGAAAACAACCGCGATGCCCTCGGATGGGAGCAGGATTCGGAACGCATAGTGGTCTGAGTACTTGATCACGCTGGTCTGAGATGTCGTATGCACGCCTTCGTAATTCCTGCCCTTTACGTTGTATGCACCGTAATTCATCTTATTGAGGTAGCTGTCTGCCGGACGGCCTTCCTGCTTGATTTCAATGGAAGCCTCTGCATCAGACTGGACGCCTACGGCCTTGATGGTAACCGTTCTCACTTCAGGATCAGAGTTCGCTTCGAGGGTGAGTCTGTAAGCACCGTCAGCTCCGCTCAATGTAGCCCATGAAGGAATAAGATCCTCGTCAATAGTGTATTCGAGGTTGGCAATGATCTTGAAACCTGCCTCTCCACCATAGAATGAGATGTTCGTGTCTCCGTCCGGAATGATCCTGATCTGGTCCATAGGCGGCTGGGCGACGACAACAGTCTGCGATAGCTTGCCGTCAGAGAACACCACATCGGCATATCGTTCAGTCTCGACATCTGATCTTGCAGCCATGAAAGTGTATGTGCTGGTAGTCAAGCCTCTTGTCTGTATACGTGTCAGCCAGTCAGAGCCTTTCCTTATTGCCACTGAATACTCGACGTTGCTGCTGACTTCGACGGAGATGGCTTCTCCCTTGTTGCTGACGTGGATGGTGTCGGCAGATACGAAGAGCGCATCCTTCTGCGCCTGTTCTATCGTCACGGCCTGCCTGAGGGAGTTGTCCTCGGATGTGAACAAGATCTCACCATGTCTGACATCGTAGGTCTCATTCCTATCGATTGCGAATGTAAGCTCGTCCGTCACGAATGACTTTGTCTTTATTTCCCTGATCCATTCTGATCCGACAACTGTCGTGTATCGGACATTGTGTCCCAGCTTGACGGTGATGTTCGCGCCATCGCTTCCCACCTGATAATTGTTCTTCGATGCGACAAGAGCGTCTTTCTGCGCCTGGGTGACCGTGACAGCCTCCTTCAGCCCGCTCTCGCTGCTTGAAAAGATTATCTGAGCAGTTCTGGATTCATAGCTCTCGTTCTTTTCAATAGCGAAGGTATATCTGTCAGTGGACATCGTCTTGGACACGATTTCCTTAATCCAGTCAGCAGAAATGCTGTATTCGACCTTTGTGTTGCTGCTCACGTCGACGGTGAATTCCGTACGTTGGTCAGTCGCTGTTATGTTGAGCGCAGAGAGAACGAGGACGGGATCTTCGCCGGTCTGATAGACATTGATGATTTCGTTGCCGAGGCTCGAACTGATCCGGACCTGCCCCTGGCGCGGATATATGGTAAAATTCGGTTCCACGGCAAAGGTCACCCTGTCCGTACTCATTGCCTTTGTCGCACTCTTATGGATCCATGATGAGCTGGCGTCATCTATCTCCAAGGTGTAACTGATGTTGTGCTTCACCTGCAATTCGAACTCACCTCCGTTCTCATCCATCTCCACCTTGTTCGTTGAAATGATCAGGGCGTCGTCCTGCTTCTGGATGATTCGTATGGTCGTCTTCATCTCGCCTGCACCTGACACCGTGAGTGTGGCTGATCGCTCTTCATGGGAAGTGTTCTGTGCAACGCTGATGCTGACGCTGCCGGACTTCGAGCCTGACGCCGGATCGAACTTCAACCAATCGTCAGCTCTTCCGTTCACAGCCTCGACAGTCCATGACTTGTTTGACTTGACATTGACCGAGGCCTTTCCTCCGGTATGGTCAAATACCAGTTCAATCAATTCGGAATTGCATGTGACCACCTCAGAGTTGGTCTTGAGTGAAGATTTGTCGAATTCAAGAGACGGTGAGCATCCCTGCATGAATAAAGCTGCCGCCATGCACAGAAGTCCCGTCCTGATTCCGAAGTGTCTTGGGAATGATTCCATTTCTGACTTTATTGATAATGAACTTGTAAATATAGGTATTTATCCTTCATGTTGTTCTGCGATCTGACGCCTCGCAATGCTTTGCAGACATGGAAAAAGGGGTCGACCATCATGATCGACCCCTTGGTTCAGTATCTTTTGTAGAGAAATTACTCTTCAGCAGGAGCACCGGTAAGAGCGTTGAACTGCTCCTCGGTGATCATCTGGCAGTTACCGTTGAACTTGCTGCCAAGTTCGATGCTGATGCGGCGAGTCTGAATGTTACCTGCGAGGTTACCACCCTCCTTGAGAGCAAAGGTGTCCCTCACGTAGATATTACCGTTGATTGCTCCCCAGATATCGATATCGTTGCAGATGATGTCGCCGATAATCCTTGCTGTATCGCCGATGATTACACGACCATTCGAAGTAAGCTTTCCTTCGAAGTTTCCATCGATCCTGATGTCATTAGGAGAAATGATCTCACCCTTGATGGTGATGTCGGCAGCTACGCGGCTGGCCGTGTTAGTGCTTGATGGCTGTTCTTTCATATCTGTAATCCTTTATTATCTGTTAGAGTCCCTTACCGTGGCAGTTCTTGAATTTCTTGCCGCTTCCGCAAGGACATGGATCGTTACGTCCTACCTGCTTCTCGACATGGACAGGCATGTTGCTCTTAGGCTCTCCGCCGTTTGTCACGAGATCTGAGCGGCTTGTGCGCACCTGGCTCATATCCTGCTGCCTCCTCTGCTGCTGTGCAGGTGAAGGTGCCTGTGCCTGGCTTGCGTCACGAAGAGGAATCTGTGCCCTGAAGAGGAATGAGAGGATGGCCTTGTTCAGTCCCTCGAGCATGTTCCTGAAGAGGTCGAAGCTCTCGAGCTTATAGACGAGAAGCGGATCCTTCTGCTCATAAGAAGCATTCTGTACGGACTGCTTGAGGTCGTCCATCTCGCGGAGATGCTCTTTCCAATGGTCGTCGATCTGCCAGAGAGTGATGGTCTTGCTGAGGACGCGTGCTATCTCCTTTGCCTCGGTCTCATATGCCTTCTTGAGGTTCACCGAGATGGTCACCATCTTATGGCCGTCGGTAACAGGAACCGCTATGTTCTGATAGATTGCACCCTGGTTCTCGTATACCTCCTTGATGATAGGGTAAGCCTTCTGAGCCATGGTATCCATACGGCGCTGGTATACGGCAAGCATGTTCTTGAAGAGAGCATTCTTGATGTCAGCGACCTTCGCACCTGTGTAGAACTCCTCATCGAAGCCGAGGTCGATAGAGAGAGATGCCATCACGAGCTCGTTGAAATCATCGTAGCTGCAGCCCTCAGAAGCCTCAGCGAAGATCTGAGCCATATCCTGCATCATGTTCATGACGTCAATCTCAACCCTCTCACCTGAGAGCGCGTTGCGACGCTTTGTATAGATGACTTCCCTCTGGAAGTTCATGACGTCATCATATTCGAGAAGTCTCTTACGGATACCGAAATTGTTCTCCTCGACCTTCTTCTGTGCCTTCTCGATGGCATTCGAAAGCATTGTGCTCTCCAGTGCCTCATCGTCCTTCATGCCAAGTCCGTCTACCACGCTGGCGATCCTCTCAGAACCGAAGAGTCGCATAAGCTTATCCTCGAGAGAGATGTAGAAGGTAGAAGAGCCAGGGTCGCCCTGACGTCCTGCACGACCACGGAGCTGGCGGTCGACACGACGTGAATCGTGACGCTCGGTACCGATGATCGCAAGACCGCCGGCTGCACGGACCTCTGGAGAGAGCTTGATATCGGTACCACGACCTGCCATGTTGGTAGCAATAGTAACAGTGCTTCCAAGACCTGCCTTAGCAACGATGTCTGCCTCGCGCTGATGCAACTTAGCATTCAATACCTGTGGCTGGATGCCGTTCTGGCGGAACATACCTTCGAGGTTCTCAGAGATCTCGAACGAAGTAGTACCGATCAATACTGGACGGCCCTGAGCAACATATTCCTTTGCCTGAGCGATAACTGCCTTATACTTTGCACGACGAGTCTTGTATACGCGATCGTTCATATCGACACGTGCGATAGGACGGTTGGTAGGGATGCTGACAACGTCGAGCTTATAGATATCCCAGAATTCACCAGCTTCTGTTTCTGCAGTACCTGTCATACCCGAGAGCTTGTGGTACATACGGAAGTAGTTCTGCAAGGTGATGGTAGCGAAGGTCTGGGTGGTAGCCTCGATCCTGACGTGCTCCTTAGCCTCGACAGCCTGATGCAGGCCATCGCTCCAGCGACGACCTTCCATGATACGACCGGTCTGCTCGTCGACGATCTTGACCTTGCCGTCCTCAGAGATGACATAGTCAACGTCCTTGTCGAACATGGTGTATGCCTTGAGCATCTGGTTGACAGCGTGTACACGCTCAGCCTTGGT
>JAGHUQ010000024.1 GCA_018064725.1 Candidatus Cryptobacteroides caccocaballi | reverse complement strand
GCCAGGATAGAGAACAAGACCTACGGCGTCTGCCGCGTGACAGGTAAGCTCATCCCAAAGGAGAGGCTCCGTCTCGTCCCTCATGCAACTCTTTCGATCGAAGCGAAGGAAATGCTTGCAAAGCAGGGTAAGAACTGATGAACAGCAGGATGAAGCTCTCCAAGGGGCAGTGGCTTCTTGTGCTTGGTGTATGCCTGGTCATAATCGACCAGCTCATTAAGATCTGGGTCAAGACAAGCTTCACTCTGGGGGGAGAGATAAGGATCTTCGATTGGTTCCGCCTTCTCTTCGTGGAGAACAAGGGAATGGCTTTCGGAATGGCTTTCGGAGGTTGGGTAGGCAAGCTGTGCCTCTCCCTGTTCCGTATCGTACTCTTCGGAGCTATGGTATGGTACATCAATCACCTCCTGAAGTCAAAGAATACTCCGACAGGAGTGGTGGTGGGCCTGACCCTCATTGCCGCCGGAGCCCTCGGAAATATCATTGACTGCTGGTTCTACGGACTCATCTTCAGTGAGTCTACCGTTACCACGGTTGCCCATTTCGGAGATGGATATGCTCCGTTCCTCTTCGGAAAGGTGGTGGACATGTTCTATTTCCCGTTATTCGAGATCAAGAATGCGGCAGGAAAGGTAGTATTCAGCTTCTTTGACCCGGTATTCAATTTTGCGGACAGCTGTGTGACAGTAGGGGCATTCTACCTCATACTGTTCCAGTACAAGTTCTTCGCGAAGGATGAATAGGAAGATATATTAAAACAAGAGAGGCCGACTGATTCAGTCGGCCTCTCTTGTTATTCTGAGACTTTAATCTACTGTTTTGCCTCGATGAGCTTGAACTGCGTGATGACGCTGTTGAAAAGCTTCTCCATGATGATAGGCTTGGTGATGAAGTCGTTTGCGCCAAGCTTGAAGCCCTTTACGATGTCCTCATGTGAGTTGAGGGCTGAAAGGATGATGATATGGATGTCCTGAGTCTCCGGATTTGCGCGGAGTCTCTGAATTACTTCGAAACCATCGATTCCTGGCATCATGAGATCGAGAAGGATAAGGTCTGGCTTCTTCTCTGCAATCATGTCCAAGGTCTGCTGTCCGCTGCTTGCGGTCTGCAAGGTGAAATTGAACTTGCTCAGCATCTTCTTGAGAAGAAGGAGGTTAAGTTGGATGTCGTCCACGGCGAGAACCGTGTACTTTGACAAATCTAATTCTTGTGTGTAATAAGGTGCCATGATGTGAATTTCTTCCTTTACGCAAATATAAACTTTTTTTCAAAAAATTCCTATATTTGTGTACACACACATTTTTACTTAGTCATGACTAGAGCCATATTATTCATTCTTCTCGCAGTAGTTGCGCTGTATTGGGCAGGCAAGATGGTGTTCTTTCCAAAGAGAAAGACCATCAAGTCACAGAAGATGATGATCTTCACCCTCGTGATTCTTGCTGCGCATATGACCAGTCTTGCGCTCTATTCGGTCCCTGGCCTTGAAGGCAGTATCTGGGTGGACGTGTTCCATACCATCGTAGCGCCTCTTTGCCCTATATTCTACATTCTTTTCATCAAGTTCCTCACCACTCGTGAGGGCGTCCAGAAAAAGGATTTCGCTTTGTTCCTTCCGGTTGTGATCGCTTGGGCTGTCGTGATCGGCATCAATGCGTCAATGGGTGTAGAGAACTGGAGGGCATTCGTCGTCAGCGTAGTGAACAACAATCCTTTCGCATCAGCTTCAACTGAGACTTTCCACCTACAGAGAATCGTCTGCTACTGGTGCTTCAAGGTTTTCCTCGCCGTCGAATTCGCATTTGCGCTCTTCTACGGCAACTATAATCTCAAGACCTATCATACTGACCTTGAGAACTACTATTCTGAGCTGATCGGCTTTGCGGACAGCATGGACCGTTATGTCGCAATCTACACATGGATCGCGATGTTCGTCAGCATCGCCCTCGCCCTTTCTTCCAACACCATCGACTCTTCTTCCAATCCTCTCGTAATCGTGCTTCTGGCAGTTACCGGAGTAATAATATACTTTGTCGGCCAGTATTCATATGGTATCGAGACCAGTACGGAGGACCTCGTCGAGAAGCTCGAGAAGGCAAATAAGGCAGAAGAGGAAAGAAAGGAGGAGACTCCGGCTCCCGGCACCATCAAGAATTCCATGGCCAAGTATTCTGCTGCCCTCAAGGCTGCCCTTGACGAGCAGGTATATCTTGAGCCAGGTCTCGAGCTTGTGGACCTTGCAGAGCGTCTTGGAACCAATCGTACCTATCTCTCGAATATCATCCATGACGAGTATGGCCAGAACTTCGCGGAGTTCATCAACAGCCGAAGGATCAAGTATGCCATCGAGCTCATGCAGAATTCAGAGGAACAGTATCCTATGCGCTACGTGGCGGTAAAGTGCGGATACAGCTCGCTCCAGACATTCTACAGCAACTTCGCACGTTATACAGGCGGTAAGACTCCTGCATCATTCCTTAAGAAATAATCATGACAAAAATACTTTTCGTCTGCCATGGGAACATCTGTCGATCACCCATGGCAGAATTCATAATGAAGGCTCTGGTGCGCTCTTATGGCGTCGAGGAGGCCTTCCATATCGAATCGGCTGCCGTGTCTACCGAGGAGATCGGCAATCCGATATACCCGCCTGCAAAGCGTTGCCTCACCCAGCATGGAGTCGTGTTCGACAAGTCCAAGACTGCACGTCAGGTGACACGCAGGGACTATGATCTATATGACAGGATCATCTGCATGGATTCATCAAATCTAAGATGGATAAAGAGGATTATTCCGGACGATCCGGAGGGTAAGATACATCTGATGATGTCATATACCGGACGCTCCCGCGACGTGGCGGATCCGTGGTATACGGGCGATTTTGAGACCACTTTCCAGGACATACTCAAAGGCTGCGAGGCAATGCTCCGACAGATGCCCAGGTAGTCAGAATTTTTCGGCAATGTAAGGCCGTCCTGCTGTACGGAATCTAAAAAGGGTGACCTTAAAGGCCACCCTTTCTTATTGTATCAGTCCGCAGACTAGAACATCTCTGGTTCCTGACGTGGAGTCTCCTCCTCAGCAGGCTTGTTCTCGCGACGAGGACCACGAGGACCGCGATCTTCGCGGCGTGGGCCACGGTCGTCACGGCGTGGACCGCGATCGCCACGACGGTCATCCCTGCGGTCATCGCGACGTGGGCCGCGATCGCCCTGAGGACGAGGCCTGCGCTCAGGCTCTACGTAACCCTCTGGCTTCTCGGTAAGAGCCCTCATTGAGAGTCTCATCTTACCGGTCTTTGCGTCGATTTCGAGGAGCTTGACGTCAACTACGTCACCAACCTTCACGACGTCCTCTACCTTCTCGGTCTTGTTCCAAGCGATCTCTGAGATGTGGAGGAGGCCTTCCTTACCAGGGAGGATCTCTACGAATGCACCGAACTCGAGGATGCTTACTACCTTACCGGTGTATACGGTGCCGACCTCTGGTACGGCAACGATGCCCTCGATCCATGCCTTAGCCTTAGCCATAGCCTCAGCATCGTTGGAAGCGATGTCTACTACACCTACGGTACCCTCACCTGCTGGATTAGGCTCCTCAGTGATGGTGATGGTAGCACCGGTCTCCTTCTGGATCTTCTGGATGGTCTCACCACCCTTGCCGATGATCGCGCCGATGAACTCGGAAGCGACAACCATCTGCTCGATGCGAGGAACGAATGGCTTGTAGTCCTCACGTGGAGCGCTGATGGTCTTCATCATCTCGCCCATGATGTGGAGACGACCCTGACGTGCCTGCTCGAGAGCCTTCTCGAGGACGTCGTATGAGAGACCGTCAACCTTGATATCCATCTGGGTGGCGGTGATACCGTCAGCGGTACCTGTTACCTTGAAGTCCATGTCACCGAGATGATCCTCGTCACCAAGGATATCGGTGAGGATTGCATAACGCTCGTTAGGACGCTCTGCGTCGGTGATAAGACCCATTGCGACACCTGCTACAGGCTTCTTGATCTTCACACCTGCATCCATGAGTGCGAGGCAGCCACCGCAGACAGATGCCATTGATGACGAACCGTTTGACTCGAGGATGTCGGAAACGACGCGTACTGCGTATGGGTTCTCAGGAGCGAGTGGAACTACTGGCTTGAGTGCGCGGAGTGCGAGGTTTCCGTGACCGATCTCACGACGGCCTACGCCACGCTGTGACTTAGCCTCGCCGGTTGAGAAAGGAGGGAAGTTATAGTGGAGGACGAACTGCTGGTCATCCTGGATGAGGACCTCGTCAGTCTCCTTCATGTCCATCTTGGTACCGAGAGTTACGGTTGCGAGAGACTGAGTCTCACCGCGGGTGAAGATTGCTGAGCCATGTGCGCATGGGAGGTAGTTCACCTCGCACCAGATAGGGCGGACAACGTTGCATGCACGACCGTCGAGGCGGATGCCCTCGTCGAGGATCATGTTACGCATAGCCTCTTTCTCCTCGTCGTGGAAATACCTGTTGACGAGTGGCTCCTTCATCTCCCTGTCTTCCTCAGGGATGGTTGCGAGGAACTCTTCCTTGATAGCGTTGAAGCCTTCCTCACGCTCGTGCTTAGGCTTGGCTGCCTTTGCATGTGCATAGCACTTGTCGTAGCAGAAGTCGTGGACAGCCTGCTTGAGCTCCTCATCCTGGATGTCATGAGGATAGTCACGCTTGTTGTCGAATGTACCGAGCTCCTTCATGAGCTCCTTCTGTACGCGGCAGTGCCTCTTGATCTCTTCGTGAGCGAACTTGATTGCACCGAGCATGACCTGCTCTGATACCTCGTTCATCTCACCCTCTACCATCATGATGTTCTCCTCAGTTGCAGCGACCATGAGCTCAAGGTCGGCCTTCTTCATCTCAGTGAAGGTAGGGTTTATTACATATTCTCCATCGATACGGCATACGCGAACCTCTGAGATAGGACCCTCGAAAGGAAGGTCTGAGGTTGCAAGGGCGCAGGATGCTGCGAGACCTGCGAGTGCGTCAGGCTGGATGTCCTTCTCTGCTGAGATGAGGGTCACGTTGACGAAGGTCTCAAGGTGGTAGTCAGATGGCCAGAGAGGACGGATGGGACGGTCGATGAGACGTGAGATGAGGATCTCATAGTCTGATGACTTGCCTTCTCTCTTCATGAAGCCGCCTGGGAAGCGACCTGCTGAATAGAATTTTTCCTTGTAGTCTACAGTGAGAGGCATGAAGTCTGTTCCTTCCTTGACCTCTTTTGCTGCGCAGACGGTCGCGAGAAGCATTGTGCCTCCCATCTTGACTACTGCCGCACCGTCAGCCTGCTTTGCAAGCTTTCCGGTCTCGATTTCGATTACCCTGCCGTCGGATAATTCAATCTTCTTAGTGATAATGTTCATTTATTGTCTTTTCAACCTGCCTCCCCCGATTGGGAGTTGATTAGTATTGTTGTTTCGTCTTTGTTTGTCCGATTATATATTTTGTGCCCTCAGTCGCCGCAGGTTGAGAGTTTGTTGACGACATAAGGCGTAATCTTCCGAAAAAAAGGGGACACCCATCTAATGGGATGGTCCCCTTTCAGAGTTTCTCCTACGTATGTGGATTATCGACGGAGACCGAGCTCCTTCACGATATTTCTGTATCTCTCGATGTCAGTCTTCTTGAGGTAATCAAGAAGGCTGCGTCTCTTACCTACGAGGCGGAGAAGTGAACGACGGGTAACCACGTCCTTCTTGTTCTTCTTCACATGCTCGGTAAGGTGAGCGATACGGTAGGAAAATAAAGCAACCTGACTCTCTGCAGAACCGGTGTCTGTATTAGACTTTCCGTACTTCGCAAAAATCTCCTGCTTCTTCTCTGGCATAAGGTATTCAGCCATCGTGCAAAAAGATTAATTGGTTATTGCCTTGTCCACCGTGGACTTCAGCGGGCGCAAATATAGGGCTTATTTTCCAAACTTACAATAACTTCCGCAAGCTAATCTTCCAACAATCTGGCGATATCGTCACTTCTCAGCTTTCCTGAGATTGCGATGAAGGTAGTTTCGCTGCCTCCGCTGGTCAGAAGTACGAGATCAGTGATGTATTCTCCCTTCTCGACGCTGTAGATTCTGGTGTTCTCTCCGTTGTCCTTAGCCTCCATCATGAGACCGAACTTACCTGACTTGACGAGCTTCTCCGCCTCGCTGTTGAGCCCCTTTGCCGCACTGCCTTCCACCTCGAGGATGAACATCCCGTCAAGGGATGCGATCATGCTGGTGATGTTGACGTCCTTGCCGCTTCCGACGTGCATGTCCGGGAGTGCCTTCATCATCTTGAACATGAGTGGGGAAATGTAGACTGCGCTTGTCCCCGGCATGTCTGAATACTTTTCGTAGATGTCTCTGCTTGTCTGTGCGAATGCTGTGAACGATACGATCGCGAGCATCGCTATCATTATGATTCTTTTCATTGTTCTAGTTGATTAAGTCGTTGATCTGTCTTGTTGTCTGTGTGAATTTTGCTTCGCCGATGCTTGCTTCCCTGGCACCGGTGTTGAGCGCGTCAGATATCATCCCGAAGGCTCTCTGGACTTCCGCATATGCCAGTTCCGGATCTTCGAAGGTGTCTTCCAATGCAGGCGTCCTGCTGGAAAGGGTTATGCTCAGAAGCAGCGAGCATCCTAGCAGTGCCGTGATGGCCGCCGCCACCGCATAGCGTATGCGACCCATCTGAATCCTGCGCTGGCGCCCTATCTTGGAGCGGATACCTGACTCAAGGTCCGATGGAACCTGGACGTCGATCGTCTCGGCCTCCGCGATGAGCTCGTCGAGCTCCATGTTCTCAATGTCTTCTATCCGTTTCATCAATTATCCTTTTCTAACTGTTCCTTGAGCCTCTTCCTGGCCCGGCTCAACTGGACCCTCACGTTCACCTGACTTAT
This sequence comes from Candidatus Cryptobacteroides caccocaballi, assembly GCA_018064725.1. Lineage (GTDB taxonomy): Bacteria > Bacteroidota > Bacteroidia > Bacteroidales > UBA932 > Cryptobacteroides > Cryptobacteroides caccocaballi. The sequence continues at coordinate 22,254 of JAGHUQ010000024.1, read as the reverse complement.
ACCGAGCTCGTCTGCAATCTCGTCGAATTCCATCTTTCCCCAGACTCGCATCCTGAGTATCTTCTGCTGGAGCTCAGGCAGCTCCTTCATCGCCTCCTCTGTAGCCTTCAGCCTTTCCTGCGACTCGCGTCTTTGATCGGGTGGGGGAGCGGCCAGGCTTTCCGGTATGCTTTCCGTGTGCATCCTCTCTGCCTTGCGTATGATGTCTATGCAGATGTTGCGTACCATCATGGTGCCATAAGACTTGGGATTGAGGACGTGCTCGATCTTGTCCCGGGTGGTCCAGAGCTTGACGAAGACTTCCTGGACGGCATCCTTGGCTTCGGCCTCGGACTCCAGCAGGTAGTATGCCACCTTATAGAATCCATTGGCTAGCGGTAGCCATGTCCTGTCGAATTCTTCCCTTGTCATCTTCTAGTCGATCATCTTGCCTATTTCTTCCATCGAAATCTTGCCGCTGAGCGCAATTACGGTGACGTCATTCTTGACGTATACTACGAGTTCGCGGATAATGTCGCCGTCTGTCTTTGCATAGATGGTCACGTCATCGCCGTCATCCTTCGCTGACATCAGCAGGTCATATCCGCTGAGGGCTCTGTCCATCTTGTCGATGATGTCCTGGCGAACCATGTCTGAAGCGCTTTCTGCGTCGAGTATGCAGATGCTCTTGACGTTCTTAGTCGGAAGATTCTCCTTTGCCTCCTTTGCTATGAGCTTGCCTATGCCGAGCAGAGGACCGTCAATCTCGAGGAACTCTACGTCGTCGATGCCCTTGAACTGTGCCATCGTCTGAGCAATGTCACCTTTCTTCTCTCTTGCCTCTGTGGTGCTTCCGCAGCCCATGCAGCCCGTCAGGAGTATGATGCATAATGTTGCTGTAATGAATGTCTTTGTTCTCATTTTCTTCTGATTTTGTCTGTTTCTGCCTAATAGACGGAGAAAGAGGACGCTTGTTACAGCATTCTTCTGTAAAAATAGTGATTTTCGTGCTATATTTGTGTCACAAATCTATATACGATATGAAACTTGGAATTTGCTGCGATCACGCAGGCGTTGAATACAAGGCAGAGATCATCAAGCATCTCACTGCCCAGGGTCATGAAGTCGTGAATTTCGGTACAGACAGTACCGAGAGCATGGATTATGCGGATGTAGCCCATCCTCTCGCTCTCGCTGTGGAAAGCGGTGAGGTAGAGAAAGGAATCGCTCTCTGCGGAACAGGTAACGGTATCGGCATGACTCTCAACCACCACCAGGGTATCCGTGCGGGTCTTGCATGGTGCGAGGAGGTCGGTGCGCTCGTCAAGGAGCACAACGATGCGAACGTTCTCGTCATGCCTGCGCGCTTCATCACTCTCGAGACTGCTCTCAAGATCGTTGATATCTGGATGACCACCCAGTTCGCCGGCGGACGCCATCAGCGCAGAATCGACAAGATTCCTGTAAAGTAAGCTCAGTACATGGCTGAGCCTTTCGTTCCGGATGTACATACCGAAGTGCTGTCGAGGTTGATCGATGATTACCCCGGCGGCATCATCATTCCCATTGACAAACCATATCGCTGGACTTCCGCCGACGTCATCCGTAAGGTGAAGTTCGCGGCGATCCGACATTTCGGCAAGAAGAACCTGAAGGTCGGACATGCAGGTACCCTCGACCCGCTGGCGACAGGAGTGCTCCTTGTATGCATAGGAAACGCCACTAAGCTGGCCGATGAGCTCCAGAGACACGACAAGGCATACGTCGCAGGTGTCACCTTCGGTGCTGCGACCCCGTCGTATGACTTGGAAAAGGACATTGACCAGCGTTTCCCATACGAACATATAGACGAGTCCTCCGTACGTGAGGCCCTTGTCGGCTTCATCGGCGAACAGGATCAGGTGGCCCCACTTTTCAGTGCAAAATCGGTAGACGGAGTCAGGGCCTATGAGATTGCCCGTAAGGCCTTCAAGGCCGGTGAACCAATTCCTGACGACGTCCTCCGTGCCAGCCGCATCACCATCTCGGAGTGTGAGTTGGTGTCGTTTGAGAAGCACCTCCCGGCAGCAGGGGTATCATGTGATGTCTCGCTCCGCGAGACCCCTCCCGGAGGGCCCCTCCCTCTTATGATGCCGAGGGTGGCACAATCACCGGATACCCCTGGTGAGGTACCATCAAACGTTGTGGAAGGAAACCGGGCAGGCAGGGCATCTTCCCGTATCAACGTCGCTGAGGACGATCTCAGCCTTCCGCATGCTTCGATCCACCTTGCCTGTACCAAAGGAACATATGTGCGTGCATTCGCGCGTGACCTTGGTGAGGCCCTTGGCTCCGGAGCATTCCTCAATGCCCTCCAGCGCAGCCGTTCCGGCGTATTCCGTGTGGAGAATTCCCTCACAGTGGACCAGGCCCTCGACCTCCTCGCACGCTAGCTGGAGTCCAGGCTTCAATGACTGTCAGACCATGAGACAATAATTCAAGACGCCCGGGGGTGAGCAATTCACCGACCGGGCGTCCTGAGTATACAGTATTAATTAAATATCAGCAGAGCTTTGCCTTGATGGCTTCGATACGGCGGGCGAATTCCTCCTTGCCGATGATTGTAACGATGTCGGCGATACCGAGTCCTGAGCTTGCACCGACGAGAGCAAGACGGAGACAGTTCATCACCTTGCCCATCGGCCACTCGTTGCTGCGGATGTACTCCTCGAGAGGCCCCTCGAGAGACTCCTTGGTGAATTCGCCGTCGAAGGCGAGTATGAAGTCTGCAACCTTGAGCGCGAGGGTGTAGTTCTCCTCTTTCCAGAACTTGTTGGCATCCTTCTCTGCGTACTCGGCAGGAGCGACGAAGAGATAGGAAGCGATATCCCAGAAGTCTGCCACGAACGTAGCGCGCTCCTTGATGAGGGCAACGATCTTCTTCACCTTGTCGTAGTCCTCGTTGATGCCCTTTGAGGCGAGGATAGGCATGAATGCGTCGGTGAGTTCTTCATCACTCTTCATGCGGAGATACTCCTTATTATACCATTTTGCCTTGTCGGGATTGAACTTCGCGCCGGACTTGCTGACATGGTCGATCGAGAATGCTTCGATGAGTTCCTTCATCGAGAAAATCTCCTGCTCGGTGCCTGGGTTCCATCCGAGCATTGCGAGGAGGTTTACGAAAGCCTCAGGGAAGTATCCGTCCTCACGGTATCCGTGATAGGTCTCACCCTCGGAATTTAGCCAGTTGAGAGGGAATACCGGGAAGCCCATCTTGTCTCCGTCGCGCTTGCTGAGCTTGCCGTTTCCGACAGGCTTGAGAAGGAGAGGGAGATGTGCGAAGCGAGGCATGGTGTCCTGCCAGCCGAATGCCTGATAGAGGAGATAGTGGAGCGGAAGCGATGGAAGCCATTCCTCTCCGCGGATAACCTCGGTAATCTCCATGAGATGGTCATCTACGATATTCGCGAGGTGGTAGGTAGGGAGCTCGTCGGCTCTCTTCCAGAGTACCTTGTCGTCAAGGGTGTCGGTATTGATCTCCACATGGCCGCGGATCATGTCGTCCATCGCCACGACGGTGTTCTCCGGCATCTTGAAACGAACGGTCCAGTCCGTGCGGCTGTCTAGGAGTGGTCTCCACTCACTCTCAGGCATTGAGAGGGAATTGCGGAGGCTCATGCGGGTCGTCTGGTTATAGATGAATGTCTCACCCTTGGCCTCGCATGCGGCGCGTGCTTCGTTGAGCTCCTCTGCTGTGTCGAAAGCATAATATGCATTGCCGGATTCAACGAGCTGGTCTGCGTACTTCCTGTATATGCCACGACGCTGGCTCTGACGGTATGGTGCATGTGGATGCTTCTCTGAAGCCTCCTCCACTACCTTGCCATTCCCGTCGACACCTTCGTCAGGAATGATGCCGCACCAGTTGAGAGCCTCGATGATATAGGCTTCTGCACCGGGTACGAAACGGTTTGAGTCAGTGTCTTCTATTCGGATGATGAAATCGCCGCCGCGCTGCTTTGCGAAAAGGTAATTGTAAAGTGCAGTCCGGACACCTCCCATGTGGAGAGGTCCTGTAGGAGACGGAGCGAATCTCACTCTTGTTCTTCTTTCCATATAATGTGTTTATTCGTTTGTTATCTTTCTTTCTGCCCTTGCCCTTGCGGTTTCTCTCTCGAGTGGAATCAGATTGTCGTTCGAGCTTACGCAGAGGTCCGGCTTGCTGGTAAACCAGAACTGACGGTTGTTTGTCCTGTGTCCACCCACCTTCACGATGCGGCTGTCAGAAAGCTCTATTTCCTCACCGGCCTTGAATGGTTCGTAGACGTAGTCCTCGTTGATGAAGATCACGCTTCCCTCGTTGAAATCGATGGAACCGTCGAGCAGACTCATCTTGATTCCGGTCGCAATGATGGTCACCTGTACCTTGTCTCCGAATGCAGGGTCATCATCATATACTATTCCGCGTTTGAAAGTGTTTGCCTTTCCGAGATATTTTTCGACTTCTTCGTTGATTTTTCCCAGATCTCCGGCCTTGATGCCGTGCTCGTTTCTTCCGACGGTGATGTTGATGAGGGCATTCTGTGCCGTCTTGGCGTCGAAGGCGAGAAGGAGAGGGCAGGACATCGCATTTCCTACCGCGTCCTTGAGACGGTCAGGTCCGCTTCCGACTCCGCTTCCCATGAGCGCGAATCCACTGTTGCGCATCATGTTCTGTACGTCCTGGAAGTCGACGTTGATGTGTCCTTTCTTCTCGATGATCTGTATGATGGACTTGACAGCCGTCGCAAGCACCTCGTCGGTCTTTGGGAAAGCCTCGTGGATGAGCAGGTCCGGGTAGGTCTCGAGTATCTTCTGGTTGTCGATGACGAGGAGACTGTCCACCACTGATTCAAGTTCCCTGATGCCGTCGATGGCCTTGCCGTATGAGCCGTTCTTCTCATCCTTGAACGGGAGAGTGACGACAGCGACGGTGAGGATTCCGGCGTCCTTTGCCATCTTCGCGATGACAGGGGAGGCACCTGTACCTGTACCACCGCCCATGCCGGCAGTGATGAAGAGCATCTTGGTATTCGTATCTACGATCTTCTCCTTGATATACTGCTGTGCTTCGAGAGCGCAGTTTCGTCCCTTTGTAGGGTCAGTTCCGGCTCCGAGTCCTTCTCCGAGCTGAATCTTTTCCGGAACTGGACTCTGGTCGAGTACCTGCCTGTCAGTGTTGCAGACGATGAAGGTGCATCCTTCGACCTTCTGGTTATACATGTATGCGACGGCGTTGCATCCGCCTCCGCCGACGCCGATCACCTTGATGATGGAGTTTGCCGGTACCCAGTCTGCAGGGGTTATGATATCTAATTCTTCCATTGCTTCAAATCTTCATGTGTTTATGCCTCACCGTTGTCATCGTCTTCCGCGAAGAGCTTTCCAAGGAAGCCGAAGGCCTTGTTCGCCTTCTCCTTGGTCTTTTCCTTAGCCTTCGCTGCCTTCATCTTCCTCTCTTCCTCCTGCTCTTTTCTCTTCTTCTCCTTCTCCTCTGCTTCTCGCTTGGCTATCTTCTCGAGCTCGCGGCGCTCGTCCTCGTCCTCTTCGAAGATTCTGCTGGTTTCAGGCGTTGCTTCAGGCTCGATCTTAGGCGCTGCCGGTCTGTCGAAAGGAGGAACGTATGTGCTGCCGGTGCTCCTGACGTTGCTGATGTAGGTTTCTCCCACCTTAATTCCTTCTGACCTGCCTTCGTCTGCGTAGTTGATTTCGCTCATCTCCTTCGCCTCGAGTATCATGCCGAGGGAGGAAGCGGCTGATGTCTCATGGACTCCGTCACAGTCGCTGCCGTATTCGAAGCGAGCGACAGGATATCCGATCTTGACATTGTATCCCGACCTTTCAGAGAAAAGGTTGGCACAGTTAGCGATGCAGGCGCCACCGCCGGTGATGACGATTCCGCTGCGAAGCTCGTCGTAGAGACCGCTTTCCTGAATGAGATAGAGCATGGCGTCACATATCTCGCCCATTCGTGCCGTGATGATCTCAGAGAGGAACTTCACAGGTATCTGCTTGTCATTTCCTCCGTTTGCGCTTCGTATCTGAAGCTTCTTCTCCGACATGTGCTGGAGTTTGCTTGGGAGGCATATTCCGTAGCCTTTCTTGATGTTCTCTGCGAGAGACTCGCCGATGCCGCATTCCTGACGTATATCCGAGGTGATTATCTTTCCCCCGAATGGAATGGATCCATAGTAGCGAAGCACTCCGCCTACATAGATGGTCACTGAGCTGACGCCTGCACCAATCTCGACGAGAGCGACACCTGAGTCCATCTCGCCGCTGGAGAGCACTGTACGTGCAGTGGAATTTGCCGTGAAGACAGATATAGGGGTGATGCCGAGATCAGAGAAAACCTTGTTGAGCCTCTTGAGTCCGGTCTTCTTTCCTACGAAGATCTTGAAGTTTCCTTCCAGTTTCTCCCTTTCGTTTCCTATGATGTCCTGCTCGCTGATCTGGAAATCCTCGCCGTCGGAATATGACTGCGCCACGGCAGAGTATACGGCCTCGGAATCTTCGTTCTCGATTCCGCAGTTCTCCTTTGCAATCTTCATGAGCTCCTGGACGTCATCGATGGTGATGGCCTTGTCAGGGTCGAGTACTATTTCTGCCTGACTTGTCACTACCTTGATGTCCTTGCGCGGCATGCAGACTGCCGCGTGCCTGATCTTGATCCCGAGTTCGCTCTCGGCTCTTTCGATCGCCGCCTTGAGTGCCCTTGTCAGCTTGGCCTCGTTGAGTATTGCACTCTTGTCGACGCCCTCTGACTCGTGCTCATGATAGTAGACCACGTGAACATTGTTCCCCTCTGTCCTCGCGACTGTTATCGCGAGCTTGGACGAACCGAGGTCTATCGCTACTAAATATCTGTCTTCCATAAACTTATTTTGGTCTGCAAATTATCTGATTTTCGTACTTGACATTGACTGTCTTGTAATATGCGGAGTCCTTTATCGGCTTGATGCTGGTGTAGTACGTCTCCATCTGGTCGAACTTTCGCTCGAATTCCTCAGGACCTCCGAAAATGAACCTTTCCCTTCCCTCTGCAGGGATGAGGACCAGGTCTCCGCTTTCCTCGACGTGGAACTGGATGATGTTGTTCTTCCATGTCCTGTCGCTTCGGATGTACTTCATCAGCGAAATAATTCCTTTGATCCATCTCTGCTCTTCTTCGGTCGTAGCATATCCTGATCCTTCGGCAGGTATCCTTACCGGGATTGCACCATCTACTATAGGTACGTTTGCTGCGAAGCCTTTCTGAAGAGGGAATATGAATCCGTCCTTTTCTATGTAGAATCCTCCGTTCTCGGTCTGGAATCTCATGAAAGGAATCTTCTGTTCTATGATGACATTCAGGGTGCTGTCCCTGGTCACATAGACCTGTCCGTTCCTGACAGCCGTGTGGCTGCATACGGCATCCTCGATTTTCTTGAGGTCCAGGGAGTCAAGCTTCTTTCCGTAGAAGCTTCCGTAGCGCTGATTTATGATGGCATCTATGTCCTCCCTGTCGATGAACTTCATTCCGCTGCTGTCCTTCACGATTACGTTCAGCCTGGTACAGCTGACGCGTCCGCTGTCCTTTTCGCTGACATGGTTTCCGAACCAGCACAGTGAGAGGAGAACGAAGGCTGCTGTGGTCAGCAGGACGTATCTGAGGATCTTCTTGTACATTATGCGTTACGTTTCTTGAGCATTTCGGTGATAGGCTCGATATATCTGTCTATGTTACCTGCGCCGAATGTGATCAGCGTGTCGATAGGCTCTTTCTCGAGATAGTCCATGAGCTCTTCCTTCTTGATGAGCACCTTCTCCGCAGCAGTCACCTTGTCGAAGATGATCTCCGAAGTAACGCCTGGAATCGGCTCTTCGCGTGCTGGATAGATGTCGAGGAGAATGAGCTTGTCCACTCCGCTGAGTGCAGCTGCAAACTCGTCAGCGAAGTCCCTTGTCCTGGTGTAGAGGTGAGGCTGGAACACGGCTGTCAGCTTCCTGCCAGGGAAGATGTCGCGCATCGAGCTGATGGCTGTGGATATCTCGTTAGGATGGTGTGCGTAATCGTCGATGTACGAGCATCCAGGTTCATTGTAATGGATGTCGAATCTTCTCTTTACTCCGCTGAAGCTGCCTATGGCTGTCTTGATCTTGTATGGATCGAGTCCATAGCAGAGCGCGACCGCTGCTGCTGCGACGCTGTTCTCGACATTCACCCAACCGGGAACACCGCACCTTATCCTGCTGATGACTCCACCCGGATATACGAGGTCGAAGGTGAAATGTCCGTATGCATCGACTGTCTGGCTCTTTGCGTAGAAGTCTGCACGCGAGTCTCCATAAGAGTAGGTGAGTATCTTCGCCTTCGTGTCGTTCTCGGACACCGGAAGGCCATATTTCTTGATGACCGTACCGCTTACCTGCGAAGCGAATGCCCTGAAGGCCTCATGTACATGCTCGATGTCGTTGTATATGTCGAGATGGTCGGCATCCATGGCCGTGATCACTGCGATCTTAGGGAAGAGCTGGAGGAATGAACGGTCGAATTCGTCCGCCTCGGCTACTATGACCGGGTTGTCACTGATGAGGAGGTTTGTCCCGTAGTTCTTCGAGATGCCGCCGAGGAATGCAGAGCATCCTTCGCCAGAGGCCGTGAATATGTGTGCCAGCAGTGTGCTGGTGGTAGTCTTTCCATGTGTTCCCGATACGGCAAGGCACTTCTGACCGCGTGCAATCTCGCCGAGTGTTGCCGAGCGCTTGATTACGGCATAGCCGTTCTCGCGTACGTAGACGAGCTCGCCCATGTCATTGGGTATGGCTGGGGTGTACACGACGAGAGTGTTCTCGACGCTCTTTGGAATATAGTCGATATTGTCCTCGTAGTGGACATCGATGCCTTCAGCCTCGAGCTGGCGCGTGAGTTCAGACGGAGTCTTGTCATATCCTCCGACTGCATATCCCTTTGCCTTGTAGTAGCGTGCTATCGCGCTCATGCCGATGCCGCCGATTCCGATGAAGTATATATTCTTGTACATATTCTATATGAGCTTGTATATCTCCTCTGCTATTGTTGCTGCGGCGTCCCTCTTTGCGAGCTTTGCCGCGTTTGTCTCGATTGCCTGGATGTGCTCCTTGTCATGGATGAGCTCCATCGCCGTGCTCATGAGCTTCTGCGCTGCCTCCACATCCTTGACGATCATGCCGGCGTCCTTGTTCACCAATGCCATGGCGTTGTGGGTCTGGTGGTCTTCCGTGACGTTAGGGGATGGCACGAAGATCGCTGCCTTGTGGGCTGCGCAGATCTCCGATACCGAACTTGCACCCGAACGTGTCACCATTACGTCGGCAGCGGCATATGCGAGATCCATCCTGCTGATGAAATCGGTCATGTGTATGTATGGAAGATCCTTTCCTTCCATGAACTGATCCATGCTCTTCTTGTAGTATGAGCCGCACTGCCAGATAACCTCGACATCTTCTCCTCCCGGACATCCGGCTTCGATCCAGTTCTGCATGGCCGTGTTCAGAGTCCTGCATCCGAGGCTGCCGCCGACTACGAGAAGCTGCCTTCTCTGAGAGTCAAGCCCATAGTGTGCATATGCTTCCTGCTTCATCTTCTCGTCTGCAGGGACGATGTTGCTGCGGATAGGATTTCCGCTCATGACAATCCTGTCGGCAGGGAAGAACCTCTCCATGTTCTCGTAAGCGACACAGATCTTCCTGGCTCTCTTTCCCAGTATCTTGTTGGAGAGACCGGCAAAGCCGTTCTGCTCCTGGATGAGCGTAGGTATCCCCATGCTCTGGGCTGCCCAGAGAAGAGGTGCGCTGCAGTATCCTCCGACACCGATGGCGATATCGGGCTTGAATTCTCGTATGATGGCCTTGGCCTTCCTGATGCCTTTCGCATATTTCAACGGCAAGGCCAGGTTGCTCAGGCTGAGACTTCTCTTGAGACCAGCGACCTCAAGACCGTAGATCTTGTATCCTGCTGCGGGAACCTTCTCCATCTCCATCCTGCCTTCGGCTCCGACGAAGATGATCTCGGTCTCAGGGTTGAGCTCCTTGAGACGGTTCGCAATGGAGAGTGCCGGGAAGATGTGTCCTCCCGTTCCGCCTCCGCTGATTATTGCCCTTATCTTTCTATATTCCATTTCTCTATTCAATATTGTCCAGATACTCTACGTCGCTTACCGAGTCTGCCACCTCGTCACCGGAGCCGACATTGTCGGGAATGATGCTGTCCGCGTTTTCGATCGCCTTGTCCATCTGCTTCTTCGCTGTCTTGCTTATGGAAAGCAGGATTCCGAATGCTATGTAGAACATCAGCAGCGAACTCTTACCGTCGCTGACGATAGGGAGAGTCTGTCCGGTCACTGGGACTATGCCCACGTTTATGAGGATGTGCATCATTGCCTGTCCGCTGATGAGCAGGGTAAGGCCCGCTACGGCTGTCCTCGAGAACGTCTTCTTGCAGAACATGGCTATCCTTGATCCTCTCGCGAGCAGGCTGACGTACATGATAAGCACGAGAATTCCCATCCAAAGGCCATACTCCTCGATGAGGAAGCTGTACATATAGTCTCCGAAGATAAGAGGAACACGGTATTTCTGTGTACTTCTTCCCGGACCTTTTCCGAGCAGTCCTCCTTCCTTTATGGCAATCTTGGAACCTTCTGTCTGGGTATACTTGTCGATGATCTCACGCCTTTCGTTCACTGTCTTGGCTTCTCTGATCTGCTCGGCGACGCTCTTCTTTCCGCTGTGCTGGGCAACGGCTTCGTCGAGCTCGACCGTGCCGTCCTGTGCGTCTGAGCCGGAGAAGGTCTGGAGACGTCCCTTTGCGGTACCGATTCGGTCATATACCTTGCCGAGCGTCTTGTTGAGGCCGCTTCCTTCCTCGGTCGCATTGTAGAGGCCATATCCTGCGACGAGCAGTCCGACGAGGGTGGCGCCGTAGATGAATGTGTCCTTGATGCTGAACCCTCCGACAAAGAGTGTCGCAAACATGATCAGTCCAACGAAAAGTACGGTCGACACACTTCCGGAAATCAATCCTATGGCCGTTGTCACGATAGGTATGAAGATATATACGACTCCCTGCCAGAACGGCTTGCTGAGCCATCCGAAGTGCTTGTATCTTTCGCTCAGCAGATTCGCTATCGCGAAGTTGTGACCCTTCCAGGTGTCCACGGCCCATGCAAGGTACATGACCATGGCGACCTTGACGAACTCGAAGACATGGACCTGAATCTTTCCGAAGAGAAGAATCGTGCGCCATGCCTGGTTGATGTACTGTGCCTGGATAGGACCGCTCTTTATGTGGAGGAAAAGCGGTACGAGCAGCATCATCGAGAGCAGATATCCGAACTGGGACACGAATTTGAAGACTCGGATTCCCTGTATCTTGTAGATTATGCTCATGACGATGAAGCCACCTGTGACGACGAGCGTCTGAATCAGGAACAGATGCACGCGTGTGGTCTTTCCGCTCAGCACTCCGGCATCAAGGCTGGTGGCCGAGAAGAGCGCCACGACGGACAGCAGGGTGAGGAAGATGATCACAAGCCAGATCACCTTGTCGCCCTGAATCCTGTCAAGCAGGTTCCATATTCCGCTTTTCTTCTTGCTCATCCTAGAGATTTCTTACTGCTTCCTTGAACTGTCTGCCTCTGTCCTCGTAGCTCTTGAAGAGGTCGAAGCTTGCGCAGCATGGAGAGAGGAGCACTACGTCTCCTGGCTGTGCCATCTTGCTGCATGCCTTGACTGCTTCTTCTGCAGATTTGGTGTCGACCATGTTCTCCTTGCCGACAATCCCTTCGAATGCCTCGTGGATCTTCTCGTTGTGAAGTCCCATGCATACGATGGCCTTTACCTTCTGCTTCACGAGCTCGTTGAGCACGCTGTAGTCGTTTCCCTTGTCCTTTCCGCCTACGATCCATACGACAGGCCTGGTCTGGCACTCGAGCGCATACCACGCGGCATCTACGTTCGTCGCCTTCGAGTCGTTGATGTAGAGGACGTCCTTTATGCTGAGAACCTTCTCGAGCCTGTGCTCAACTGCCTGGAAGGTAGAGAGCGACCTGCGGATGGTCTCGTTGTCGATGTCCATGACCTTGCCGGCGATGGCAGCGGCCATTGAGTTGTATACGTTGTGCTTGCCGCTGAGAGCGAGCTCCTGGAGGTACATGTCGCACTCCTGGTTGCCGACTCTCACGACCATCTTGTCGTCCTTTACGAAAGCTCCCTGAGCCACTTCGGTCTTCTGCGTGAAAGGAAGTGACTTCGCCTTGAGGATGATGTCATCAAGGTGCTTGATGGTTATCTCGTCATCCGAACAGAAGATGAAGCAGTCATCCTCCTTCATGTTGCGGGTGATGCGGAACTTCGCCTTTACATAATTCTCCATCTTGTGGTCATAGCGGTCAAGATGGTCAGGTGTTATGTTTGTTATTATCGCGATGTCCGCCTTGAAGTCGTACATGTTGTCAAGCTGGAAGCTGCTGAGCTCGAGGACATAGATGTCGTAGTGCTCGGTGGCTACCTGGAGAGCATAGCTCTTGCCGATATTTCCTCCAAGGCCGACGTTGAGACCTGCGTTCTTGAGGAGATAGTAGATCAGCGATGTGGTCGTGGTCTTGCCGTTGCTTCCGGTGATGCAGACCTTCTTTGCCGTGTCATAGCGACCGGCAAATTCAATCTCGGAGATGATATGGATACCCTTGTCCTCGGCTTTCTTCACCATCGGTGCGGTAAGAGGAATGCCTGGACTCTTGATGATCTCATCGGCATTGAGTATAAGTTCCTCAGTATGCTGACCCATCTCGTATGGAATGTCCCACTTCTTGAGGACCTCAACATAGCTGTCGCTGATCTTTCCCATATCAGAGAGAAAGACATCGAAACCTTTGACCTTTGCGAGGACGGCTGAGCCTACGCCTGACTCACCTCCGCCTAATACCACTATTCTTGACATATATTCGTTTTATCGTACTTTCAACAATGCGAGTGTCATGACACCCAGAATGATGGAAATGATCCAGAACCTGCTGACGATCTTTGCCTCTGGCAGGACTCCCTTAGGCCACTGGAGAAGGGCCTCCGGGTTCGCCTTCTGGAAATGGTGATGGAGAGGGGACATCCTGAAGATTCTCTTTCCTGCACCATATTTCTTCTTCGTATACTTGAAATAGCCCCTCTGCATCAGCACTGACAGTGACTCGACGAAGAAAACTCCGCAGAGGATAGGGAGGAGGAGCTCCTTTCTGATGAGTACCGCGCTTACTCCGATGATGCCTCCGATCGCAAGGCTGCCGGTGTCACCCATGAACACCTGAGCCGGGAATGAGTTGTACCAGAGGAATCCGACGAGCGCGCCTGCGAATGCCGACAGAAAGATTGCAATCTCACCTGTGCCAGGGATGTACATGATATTGAGGTAGTCGGCATTCACGACGTTGCCCGAAATCCATGCAAATACTCCGAGCACGATGACCACAATGGCAGAGGTTCCGGTCGCGAGGCCGTCCATGCCGTCGGTCAGGTTGGTTCCGTTCGAGCATGCGAGGATGACGAGGATGATCATTATCATGTAGATTCCCCACGTGCAGTACACTCCGAACTGACCCTTGAAAGGGGAGAGCCATGAGTAGTCGAACTCATGAGCCTTGACGAACGGGATGGTGGTGACGAGGTTATGGGTGTCGATGCTGGGTGCGACACATACCGTCAAGGCGATGCCGAATGCTAGCACGAACTGCCCGATGAGCTTGCCTCTCTCGCTCATTCCCTCCTTGTTGTGCTTGAATACCTTTATGTAGTCGTCACGGAAGCCCAGGCATCCCAGCCATATCGTTGTGATGATGAGCATCCATGGATAGATGCTTGTGAGATTGCAGAACAGGAGTGCACCGACGAGGGTTGCGAGAATTATGATCACGCCGCCCATTGTCGGGGTTCCCTTCTTCTGCATCTGTCCTTCGAGTCCGAGGTCACGGATGGTTTCGCCGATCTGCTTCTTCTGGAGCCAGCCGATGATCTTCTTTCCGACGATGAGGCTGACCAGGAGTGAGACGATGGCTGCGCACATCGCCCTTACTGAAAGATATTTTACGAGTCCGGCACCAGGAATGTCCGTCATGCCCTGAAGCCAATCTATGAGATGATAAATCATGTCTATTCCATTTCTTTAAATATGCCGGCGACTATTTCCTTCTCGTCGAAGTGTGTCTTCTCCTTTCCTATGATCTGGTAGGTCTCGTGTCCCTTGCCGGCAAGCAGGACAGTCGAGTTCTCCGGTGCGAGCATTATGGCGGTCCTTATCGCTTCCTCTCTGTTCTCTATGCTGAAGGCCTTTGCCCTTCCGCTGGCGTCGAGTCCGCTCTTGATCTCGCTTATGATGTCCGAGGTCTTCTCGGTTCGGCTGTTGTCTGAGGTGATGATGATCCTGTCTGCATATTTCTGTGCTACGGCAGCCATCTCAGGCCTCTTTGTGCGGTCCCTGTCGCCTCCGCAGCCGAAGAGGCAGATCAGTTCGCGCTTAGGGGAGATGTCCTTGAGTGTCTTCAGGACGTTCTCGAGCGCGTCGGGAGTATGTGCATAGTCGATGACTACCGTGATGCCTTTGGGACCCTTGATGTTCTCGAGTCTTCCAGGGGCTGAACGGAGTGCGCTTATGGCGACTAGAGCATCTTCCTTGGAAACTCCGAGCACCATCGCGGTACTGTATATCGCGAGCAGGTTGTACGCGTTGTGCAGACCGATAAGTCCGGTCCAGCTCTCGGTGTCGTCAATCCTGAGCATCATTCCGTCGAAGCTCTCCTCCATGACCTTGCAACGATGGTCAGCATAGCTCCTGCATGAGTAAGTGACAACCTTTGCCTTTGTGTTCTGCACCATCACCATTCCGTTCTTGTCGTCGATGTTGGTGATTGCGAATGCGTCTGACGGAAGTTTGTCAAAGAACAGTTTCTTGCAGCGCAGGTACTCCGAGAATGTCTTGTGGTAGTCCAGATGGTCATGGGTGAGGTTGGAGAAGATTCCGACCTTGAACTTCAGTCCTGCAACCCTTTCCTGCTCGACTCCGATTGAGCTGACCTCCATGAAGCAGTGGTCGCATCCGTCCTCGACCATCTCGGCGAGGAGGGAGTTGATGGTGATTGGGTCGGAGGTGGTGTTCACTGCCTCGGTGCACTTCTCTCCGACATAATTCGCTATGGTGGAAAGGAGACCGCACTTGTGTCCAAGTCTGGTGAAGAGCCTGTAGAGCAGGGTCACCGTGGTCGTCTTTCCGTTCGTTCCGGTTATGCCTACGAGGGTAAGCTTCCCGGATGGGTTTCCGTAGAAGGTGGATGCAATCTGGGCCAGGGAGAGCCTGTCGGCGGAAACGACTGCCGACGCGCCGGCTGCAAGAGCGGCGTCGATGAAATCATGGCCGTCCACGGCGAAACCCTTCACCGCAATGAAGAGCGAACCGGGCGCAGCTTTCCTTGAATCACTGCATATCGCAGCGATTTCCGTATCTGCCGTGCCGTTGAGTATGACGGCTGCACTGCCTTCTATGATGTCTCCAAGTCTCATTTCTATTCCAATGTTATTCTCACGGTCGAGCCTTGTGCGAGCTTGCTTCCGGCTGCCGGGGTCTGTCTTGCGACGTGGCCGGTACCGCTGTAGCTGCAGCTGTATCCGCTGTTTTCAATTGCAAAGATCGCCTCGCTGAGTCCCAGCCCCTGGACTTCAGGTACGATTCCCCGCTGGCTTTCTCCGGCTTCCGCTCTCTCCATCTTAGGCATCCTCGCGCTGGAACGGATAGGCTCGCCCCATTCAGGACTGAGCAGGAAGATCTTGTCGGAGATCTCTCTTACCACCTTTGCGCTGACGGCACCGTATACGTTGGTGAACGTAGGCTTGGTGTATGTGACGGACATTACCGTGTACTGTGGGTCGTCTACAGGGAAGAATCCTACGAATGAGCCCTGATGGACATGGCGTCCTTCGGAATCCTCGCGTGTGTACACTGTCTTTCCGTCTCTCTGGTTCGCGAACTCGATACGAGAGGTTCCGGTCTTGCCGGCAACCCTCGTGAGCGAGCCCTTGAAGCTGGTTAAGCCTGTGCCCCTGTGGTAGTCTCCTCCGTTATGTTCGGTTACCATCAGGAGTCCTCTCTTGAGAGTGTCTATCGTCTCAGGTTTGCACATTGCTCCATTGAGGACCACCGGGTCCATCTTCTGGATTATCTTTCCGTCGCGCTCCAGGCTCTCTACCATGTAAGGCTTCATCATCTTGCCTCCGTTCGCAATACTGTTGTAGAAGGTGATGACATGGAGCGGGGTCACGTTTACCGAGTATCCCATGGCTATAAGGGGAAGGTCGATCGGACTCCATCCCTGCTCAGAAGGCTTGCGGACGATAGGGGTGGCTAATCCGTCGATGTCGAAGTCGTATTTCTCCATGAGCTTATAGTCATAAAGCTTCTGGATGAACTGCTCCGGGTGCTCACCGTATTCTGTGGCGGCGAGATATCTGAATACGTGGTTGGAAGATATCGCGAGCGCTTCACCTATGGATATTTCTCCGGTAGGGTACTTGTATGGGAGTATATAGTCGTCCAAAGGAAGTCTCTGTCCTCGGTATGTCCAATTGCCTCCGAAGGTAGGCACCATGTCGTCCAGGCTCTTCACTGCTCCCTTGTCGAGCAGGGCCATGAGAGTCACCGCCTTGAATACAGAACCAGGGTTGTTTGCCTGCCAGATCACGTAATTGTATGTCTCTCCGATGTTTCCGTTGTCCTCCCTGCGGAGGTTCGCCATCGCACGTATGGCTCCGGTCTTCGTCTCCATGATCATCACGCAGCCGCCGGCAATGGCTTCATTCTCCTCAAGCACTTTCCTGAGCGCCTTGTCCGCGATGTTCTGGAACTCTATGTTTATGGTAGTCCTGACGTTGAGTCCGTTCTCAGCCGGCTCGCTGACTCTCGTGTAGTCCTGGATGTTCTGCCTTGAGTCTGTCCTCGTGAGCGCTATCCTTCCGTCCTTGCCGTGGAGGTATACGTTGTACTTTCCTTCGATACCGGTGAGGTCGTTGGTGATCTCGTGGTTGTTCTTTACCTCTCCGATGGCTTTCCTGGCGAGTGATCCGTAAGGATAGAGCCTCTTGTGGTTGATGTCCACGATAAGGCCTCCATAGTTGCTTCCTTCGTTGAAGAGAGCGAATGACTTCACTTTCTGAAGCGTCTGGTAGTCGATCTCGGTTCCGATCTTGACCTTCTTGCGTCCTGCCTTGGTCTTGCTTTCACGGTTCTCGATGATCATCCTGTAATACTCGTCAGCAGTCTTGTCCTGAAAGAGTTCTGCAAGCTGTGATGAGAGGACCTGAGCCTTGTCCCTCCATTTTTCCTCGTTCTCCGGCTTGTTCTTCTCCAGCCAGTAATCTCTCTGGATCGTACAGTCCATGGATATCTGGTAGAGGTCTTCCGAAGTCGCGAGTATCTTTCCGTCATACGAAAGGATGTCACCACGTTCAGGGATGACCTTGCTCTCCGATGTCACGGTGCCGAAATACTCAAGGAGCTCTTCCTCGGGATGCCAGAAGAACTGAAGCTTGATTATCTTGTATACGGCGGCTATAGACAGCACTATGAACAGCACATATACCGCGTACAGAAGGTTGCTGGTCCAGTTGGTCTGGACTCTCATGTTCGTGTCCTTGTCTGCCATGCTATTTCCTCCTGACTATTGTCGCAGGCTTCTCGGGCATCGCGACCGTGATGTCCTGTTCTGCGAGCAGACGTACCACGTTATTCACCTGTCTCATCTCGGCGAGCTGGCAGACCTTCTGGTTGTAGCTGATCTTGGTCTCCTCGAGCAGCGTCCTGTTCTGTTCCCTCTCTACGAGGGTCTCGTCGAATTTCAGGTTCACGAAGATGCAGACAATACAGAGGACGGCCCCCAGTATAATGTGGGGGAGGAAGCGGTCGAGCTTGAGCACGATGTCTCCGCGTGCGACCGATTTGAGCAGCCTTACTGTGGCATTGCTGATTTTCTTCCAATCCATTTTCCGATGTCTATGATAGTTCTTCGTCTATTTCCTATTCTTCATCACCTTTCTTCGTGGCGATTCTGAGCTTTGCGCTGCGGGCGCGCGTGTTTTCCGCAATCTCTTCTTCCCTTGGGAGGATAGGCTTTCTGTTTACGGCCTCAAGCGGCGCAGAAACCCTACCATAGATGTCCTTGTCAGCCTTTCCGTCGACGTTTCCTGTCTTGATGAAGTTCTTGACCATCCTGTCTTCGAGGGAGTGGTAGGTGATCACGACCAGTCTTCCGCCAGGCTTGAGTGACCTGGCTGCTCCGGTAAGGAACTTCTCCAGGGATCTCATCTCCTGATTCACTTCGATTCGGAGCGCCTGGTAAACCTTAGCCAGCACCTTGTGCTCCGCGAACTTGGGAAGCATCTTTTCGATGGCCTTGTCAAGTTGGGAGGTAGTCAGTATCTGTGCCTGCTCACGTGCCTTGCATATGAGCGACGCCATCTTTCGGCTGCCCTCTACCTCTCCATAGATGCGCAGGACCCTCTCCAGGTCCTCTTCGCTGTAGCTGTTGACAAGCTCTGCGGCGTTGAGCCTTGCCTCCTGGTTCATCCTCATGTCCAACGGGGCGTCGAAACGGAATGAAAAACCTCTCTCGGCCGTGTCGAACTGATGGGAGGACACTCCCAGGTCGGCCAGGATTCCGTCTATTCCATCCTTGTAGCCCTGCTCGAGCACATAGTTATGGATGAAACGGAAATTATTATGGATGAGAACAAGCCGGTTATCGTCCGGCTTGTTCTTCAGGGCGTCACTGTCCCTGTCGAACGCCAGCAGCCTGCCCGCATTGTCTAAGCGTGAAAGTATTTCGCGGGAATGGCCGCCGCCGCCGAAAGTGGCGTCAGCATAGATGCCGAATGGGGCATCACCGACAAGAGCGGTGACGCTTTCATCCAATAATACAGGTGTATGATATTCTGACATTCCGGAACCTCCTATCTATTTGATATCAGACAGCATTCCGGCAAGAGAGATGTATTCTTCGTTAGAGATTCCGCTGGTTTCGAAGTTTTCCTTCGCCCAGATTTCGATCTTGTGGTCAACTCCACAGAAGATGACTTCCTTCGTTACGCCGATGGATTCGAGCAGATTCTTTGGGATGCTGATGCGTCCGAGCTTCGCGTCCGGTTGGACAAGTGCCCTGTTACGCATGTATTCCCGCCAGAATCTGGCGTGATTGACATTGAAGAAGTTCAGCTTGGATTTGACATCCTCGGATTGCCGCTCCCACTCTTCGTATGTCCACATCTCGAGGCAATCTGAGAAGATATCCTTCTTGATGACGAACATCTGAGGCTGGTCAGCGGGCATGATGCTCTTGAAGGCGGCAGGGAAAACGAGTCTTCCCTTGTCGTCGACCTTTGCATTGTATTCTCCGATGAACTTGACCATAATTAGACTTAATGTACTTTCACGCTAGGGTACAAAAATATGAATAATTTTCCACTTTGTTCCAAAAATTCCCAAAATTTTCCACCGAATGATTAAATTTGTGTTCGTAACCCCCTTCCGATATGAATACACCACGTTTACTTCCCGCATTGATACTGTTTCTAACTATCTGTTGTACAACGATTTCTTCTTGTGGAAACAGAGAGGGCGAAGACGGGGGACGGCGTAGGGAAAGGAAGGAACGCAGGCATAAGTCAAAAGAAGCTGTAGAACAGCAGAAAGATACCATATACCCTCTGGGCTTCCTTACTGATACGCTCGAAATGAGAAGCGGAAGCGTGGGCAATGGGGAACTGTTCGGAACCTTGCTCCGAAAGGTGGGCTTTCCTGCTTCGAGAAACCTCGATCTTCAGGAGGCTTGCGGAGACACATTCAATCCGGCCAGGATAATATCAGGAACCAGGTACGATGCCTATTACACGGCAGACAGTCTTTCGACGCTGCAGTATTTCGTCTATCATGACAGCCGTCTCGTGTCGACCGTGTTCCAGTGTTTTGACTCGCTTGCGGTGTGGAAGGTGGAAAAGGCCGTCGAAAAGCGCAGGAGGGTTGCTGACGTGACCATCAATTCATCCCTCATAGGGGACATGCTGTCTGCCGGATATTCCTCGTCAGCTGCGTATAAGCTCGCCGATATATTCGCATGGACGGTAGACTTCTTCGGACTTCAGAAAGGAGATCGTTTCCGTATGATATACGATGAAATGGTCTGTGAGGATGAGGTCATGGGAGTGGATACGGTGTTCTTTGCGCTATGCGACCATGACGGAAAGGAATTCCCGGCAATCATGTATGATCAGGGTGACGGCGGGAACCTCTACTGGAATCCGGAAGGCCAGAGCATGAAGAAAGCCTTCCTCAAGGCTCCGCTCAACTTCACGCGAATCAGTTCGGGATATACCACCCATAGACTCCATCCGGTCACCAGGAAGGTGCAGCCACATCTTGCCGTTGACTATGCGGCTCCTACCGGCACCCCGGTGTGGTCAATCGGAGACGGCGTAGTCATCAGCGCCGGTTATAGCGGGGCCAGCGGCAATATGGTGAAAATCAGGCATAACAATGGAGAATACCAGACAGCATATCTCCATCTTTCGAAGTATGGTCCCGGCATCAAGGCCGGAGTTCGCGTACGACAGGGACAGGTCATCGGATATGTCGGTTCCACTGGTCGAAGCACAGGGCCTCACCTCGATTTCAGGGTGTGGAAGAACGGTACTCCAGTGAATCCTCTGAAGCTCGATTCTCCTCCTGACACACCGATCAATCCGGAGAACCTTCCTGTGCTCGATTCCCTCTACAGGTATTACCGAGCACAGCTCGACTAATTTCTTGATGCTCTTTTCCTGAGCCTTTCGACGGCATGCTCGAGTGATTCTGACGGCTCAAGGATGTTGTAGCTGCCCCAGAAGTCTGGATCAGCGAAGTCTTCGACCCTGTCGTAGAAGTTGTCGGTTCCCCTGAATGTCTCTCTGGTCAGAAATGGAAGTACGTTATCCAACCTCACGTCGGTCGCAACCATCTCTGTCACTATGGTGTAGTTGCTCGTGAACAGGCGCTTCTTCCAGTCGCATCTGAATGCAAGCGATCCTCTTACATAGTGAAGTACCGCCTTGCCGTTGACAAGCCTGTAGCTTGCGATGAAAGATGCATCCTGCGGGTCGAATTTCATACCGATAGGTTTTTTCCTGAGCATGCTGGTGGTGACCAGATCCGGGTCTTCCATGTCTGTGCTGTACTCGGCTCTCATGATCGCGAGGCTCTCCTTGTCAATGTATACCTTCGCGTTATAGAGCGGATACTGGTAATTCCTGATCCTAGGTGTCATGGCGACCACATATACCGGCCTTTCCTCGATGACGGTCGGCTCTTCCATGACATAGTTGTATGAAGGAAGGTCTTCCGTATAGAACAGGTCTTCCTGGTTCTTCACCACATCAAGCATCATGGCAAGGTTAGGACCTCCCTGCAGCTTGACGGAGAGTGTGTCGGCGGACTTCTGGCTTACCAGCCTTCTTCCCTTGAGCACGCGGATACGGTCGAACTCTGCAGAGTTTGTGTACTTGTACTTATACATATCTATAACTGCCTCGGACACGCTTATGTAGCGTGATCCCTTCTTGGCAGTCTCTCTGTAGAAACCTCTTTGATATACAGGCTCCATCGGGTAGTTCCTATATATTTTCTGGAGAGCCTCCCTCACGAGATTCTCAGGATCGTGTCCTACCACGATTGCTTCTTCCAGCAGATCGGAATACGGATTAAGCACGAATCTCATGTCGTGTGCATCGCTTGCCTTGAGAGTCGAGCTGGTGGCATAGTAGCCCACATGGGAGATCACTATGGTGATGTCCTTATCGGTCTTGGGTATCTTCAGACTGAAATATCCGTCTTCGTTGGTGATTGTGCCTAGGGTTGAACCCTCGATGGTAACGCTTACGAAAGGCAGTCGGTGACCTTGGTCTCTGACTATTCCGGATACCGTCATAAGGGAGTCTGATTGTGCCGAGAGCGTGAAGGGGGCAAGTATCAGTATGCAGATAAATGCCAATATTCCGAGTCTTGGGTTCATACCTGTGTCTTCAATAGGTTAGTGTATTCTCGCCCAAAGGTAGTAAAAAAACAAATAAGCCCTGCAGTTTCCTGCAAGGCTTATCCAGGGTGCCTGGTGGGGCTCGAACCCACGACATTCAAAACCACAATCTGACGCTCTAACCAACTGAACTACAGGCACC
>JAGHUQ010000004.1 GCA_018064725.1 Candidatus Cryptobacteroides caccocaballi | reverse complement strand
ACGGACCGCATGAAGATGCGAGGATCGCGAGGATCAGGACAGATATGTTCTTCATCAGGCGCATGGAACAAAGATAGCAAATTTCTATGCAAGGAATTCCAAAATCTGGGCGGGTTCGGTGAAATGGTATTCCGAAGGAATTCCCTGCTGGCCTCTGCCGTTCCAGTCGGCGAGGGCAAATTCGCAGCCTGCTGAATGGGCGCACTGGCAGTCGTGCATCGTGTCACCTATGTATATGCATTCTTCCGTGCTGATCTTTCGGCCGAGATCGTGCTCCTTTTTCTCGATGTACTTAAGTATGGGGTCGGGATGTGGCTTGTGCCTCTCGCTGTCCTCTGCGCATATGCTGTGGTCGAAGTATTTCAGCAGGGGAGCAAGATGCACGTCCTTGTCGAATTCGAAGCGGTTGCGGGAAGTGACGCATCCTATGCTGTGTCCGGCGGAGTGTATCTTCTCGAGCACATCGGCGATTCCGTCGAAGGGACGCATCATATAGGAAAGCCGGATGAAGTTCTCTTCCCAGACTTCCCCGAACTCTGCTGCGTCGTGGTATCCGAGCAGGCTGCCGACCTTATGGCTCGGGATTCCGAAATATCCGTACGCCTGATCGTAGCTCATGTCCAGGTCCATCAGCTGCTTTGCCGTGTCCATCATGGAAAGAACGCCGGTCTTCTCGGTGTCGATGATGGTCCCGTCGATGTCGAATATGAAGAAGTGCTTGTCAGACATTCTTTCCGGTCAGTATGCGCTCAATATCAGATTACCTGCTGAACTGCCACCAGTCCAGGTCGAAGAGCTGCTCGTCGCCGCCGCGGAAGAGGATGTAGACGTCATGCTTGCCGGTCACCTCGCCGCGTACGGGGGCGGTGATCACGCTGCTGCCAGCCTCCACATTGATGGTGGCGATGGGACGTACTCGCGCTTCCTGGATGTAGATGGCGTCGAGGTAGAATTCAGCGCGGCCTGGGTTCTTCACGTTCAGTACCTCAGCGGTGAGCTGTGCAGGGCTGGTGCTGCCGAAGTCGACCTCGCGGATGCAGATCCAGTCTCCCTGATGGATGGATGTTACATAGTGCCTGCTGCCTGCAAGACGGTCGTTCTTTATGCCGAAAGACTGTGCCATGGTCTCGCCCTCGACCCTGTTGTATGGATTGATGCAGCCCACAGGTGCAACACCCTCTTCTGTGAATGGGATGAAAGGTATGGAACCGTCCGGGTTGAAATGGAATTCCTCCACGCATGCCGAGCGGCGGTAGCTGTTGCCGTTAGGGAGCATGCCGCTGTGGTAGAACATGTAGTCGTGACCCTTGTAGCTGATATTGCCGCCGTGGATGGTGAAGCTGTTGGGAGCCTCATCCATGATCTTTCCTCCATAGGTCCATGGACCGTTGATGTTGAGAGCAGTGGAGTATGCCATGTGCTCAGGCACGCCGCCGGAAGGGTAGCTCATATAGTAGATGCCGTTGCGTTTGTTCACCCATGGACCTTCCTCGTAGCCCACCATCAACTCCTTCTCGCCCTTGCTCCAGTTCATCTTCATTACGGCTGGGCCGAAGCACTCAGGGTCATGGAATCCGGGAACCTCCCTGAAACCGTTCTCGAACGAAATCATGTCAGGGTTGAGCTTGCCGTACCAGCAGCCCTTGTTACCCCAGAAGAGGTAGGCGCTGCCGTCGTCGTCTACGAACACGGTAGGGTCGATGAAGGATCCTTCACCTTTTGCAAGAGGACCTCCGATCGCATCCTTCCATGGTCCCATCGGATTGTCTGCCACCGCAACGCCGATGGTCTGCGCATGGCTGGATCTCTCTATGATGCTGACGTACCAGTACCACTTGCCGCCAACCTCTACGGCCTGGCTTGCCCAGGCGTTGTCACCCTGGATGGCCCAGTCAAAGGTTGCGGTGGTGACCTGCGCTCCAAGGTGGGTCCAGTTGACCATGTCCTCGGAACTGAAGATGTGCCAGTCCTTCATGAAATAGAATGTTGCGTCCGGCTCGTCGTGGTCTACGAAGAGGTAGACCTTACCGTCATGCACATATGGTGCCGGGTCTGGGGCGAACATGCCGGTGATGATTGGGTTCTGTGCGTTTGCGCTGAGGCAGGCTGCCGCTGCCGCTGCGATGACTGATGCAATCCGTTTCATAGATATTGTAGTATTTTTTGTGACTTGGATTGGTGGAGTGATTCAATGCTCTCGTCAAAGTTACTCATTTATGTCAATGTCCGTTCGATTCTGCCGGATTTTTCATGCCTTGATTCATTTTTTCCGATAGCGGCTACAGGTGGCTTGAATCAGTCAGCTATCGTATTCTGCAATAGATGCACCCGGTTGTTATTGTGTTTGACGATAGTTGCTATAGAAACAAACACTTACCAAGTCTCTTTTGATTGTTTTGACAGATATACCTTTGCGCTGTCAGATTTTGACACCCTGTAACGTTGACCAGTCATAAGGCAATAACAATATTATAATATATCATGAAAGCAATCATTATCATTTTCGCGTGTATCATACTCGCATTTGTCCTCAGAGTCCTTGAGGTATTGACAAGTAAGCCGATGAAAAGTGTGGGAGCCAGGGCAAACAGGAAGTCCAAGACCGTTGCCACCATAGATCTCAATGATCCGGAGTCAATCAAACAGGCCCTCGCGCATTATAAGGATCTAGATGACTAAAACATGGAATCAAGATGGAACTGAGGCAGCTTAGGTATTTTGTCAAGACGGCGGAAACCCTTAATTTTTCCGAGGCGTCACGGCAGCTTTTCATCACGCAGAGCACTCTCTCCCAGCAGATCCGGCAGCTCGAGGAGGAACTGGGAGTGGAGTTGTTCCAAAGGGACAGTCACAGCGTAAGTCTGACCGAATGTGGAAAACATCTGTATCCTAGTGCAAAGAGGACACTTCAGGATGCGGACTCGTGCTTTACGAAGATCAATGATCTCAAGGAAATGCTCTCCGGTGAACTGAATATAGGTATCACGTACTCATTCGCGCCTATATTATCGGAGGCTGTCAGGGAATTTACAAGACAGTATCGTGGCGTGAAACTCAATGTTTTCTGCCGAAACATGGAGAATCTTCTCGATAAGCTGAAGCGATCGGAACTTGACTTCGTGTTGAGTTTCACGCCTATGGTACTGGATCCGGAAATCGAGTCACATCAGCTGTTCGATGACCAGTTGTGTGCGATCATGAAGGAAGACCATCCTCTTGCGGATAGAGACATCCTCAGCATTGAGGACCTGATGGGGCAGAGGATTGCGCTGCCGGACAAGGAGACACAGGCTAGGAATGCCTTCGACCGTTGTTTTCCAGGAGCGGACCAGAAGCTCAATACGCAGCTTGAGATAACGTCTGTCAGCATTCTGCTGGATCTGGTAAGGGAAAACCATATGATCACTTTTCTCTCTGAGGCTGCGCTCTATCAGTCAGACGGACTTACAGCGATACCTCTCAATTCTCCGGGCACGAAGATGGAGGGCTGTATACATGCCTTGAAGAAGGCATACCGCAAGAGAGCGGCGGAAGAGTTCATCAAGATTCTAACTCAGTCCAGTGCTGTGATGGCCAGGGCTAATAAATGGTTGAAATAATGTCAATTGGATTATCAATAATTGTCCTCAGTGCAGTGATTGCGCTGGGAAAACTACTCGGAGGGTATAAACTCTTCGGTATTTCTCTCGGGGTGACGTGGATACTGTTCGTGGGTATCGTGTTCTCACATTTCGGATTCAACCTCGATCCGCAGATATTACATTTCATGAAGGAATTCGGACTCATCATGTTTGTGTATTCCATCGGTATGCAGGTCGGACCGAGCTTTTTCTCCAGTTTCCGTGCTGGTGGAGTCAAACTAAATCTGCTGGCAGCGCTTGTTGTCCTTACCGGAGTCGGCGTGACAGTCATCATTACAAAACTTACAGGAATAGATCCACCCACCATGGTGGGCGTGATGTCCGGTGCCGTCACCAACACTCCCGGTCTTGGAGCTGCCCAGCAGGCGTACACGGACGCAGTCGGCTCAGGCTCCCCGACTATTGCATTGGGTTACGCCGTTGCCTATCCTCTCGGTGTTGTCGGCTGCATACTCTCGTTCATTCTCCTCAAGGCCATATTCTACCGTAACGAGGCACCTCTGGTCAAGAAAACAGAGTCAATGACAACGGAGAGCAAGGAACTCGTGGAACAGACAGAAGGCGCCAAGATGGTTCAAAAGGAGATCATTGTTTCAAAGAGGAAAATCAATGGAAAGAGTCTCGCAAAGCTGGAGTTTGAAAAATACCTTGGTGTCAGCATCACCACGATACGCCGCGCCGGCATAGAGATATCTGCCAAGCCTGAGACCGTGATACAGCTCGGGGACATAGTCTCTGTAGTAGGCAGTGAGCCTGCAGTGGACGCTATGACCAAGGTGCTGGGAAACTCTCTGAAGAAACTTGACAGCCCCAACCTTATCTCGATTTTTGCGGGCATAGCACTGGGATGCGCTTTGGGAATGATTCCTTTCCATTTCCCCGGCATCCCTCAGCCGGTGAAACTCGGCCTTGCCGGCGGTCCTCTCATCGTGTCGATTCTGATCAGCTGTTTCGGACCGCGTCTCAAGGTCGTGACCTATACGACCAACGGAGCGAACCTGATGATACGTGAGATAGGAATCTCCCTCTTCCTTGCATGCGTGGGACTGGAGGCCGGAAACGGTTTCGTGGATACCATTGTGAACAAGGGCGGATACATATGGATCGCATATGGAGCAATGATCACCATCCTTCCGCTTCTCTTCTGCGGGTTCCTCGGAAAGGTGGTCATGAAAATAAGATACAATACTCTCATCGGTGTGCTTGCCGGTTCGAGCACCAACCCACCTGCGCTGGCATTTGCCGGCGAACAGGACAAGAACAGCGACGAGGCCGCAGTTGGCTATGCGACCGTCTATCCGCTGGCAATGTTTCTGCGTGTGCTGGCTGCTCAGATGATGGTGCTGCTCATGATGTGACGATAGTCGTGATTGGTCGTGACGATGGCAGGGTGACTCCCTGCCATTTTTTGTCTATAGGGGGTATCGAAACAAAGAGTTGCCAATGATTTCCCAGCCCTCGGAACAGCCATACCTTTGCACCGTCAGACAACGACAGACAATACGGAACAACCAATCAAGTTCAACTATATAACAAAACATCAAAAACATGAAAGCAATCATCATCATCGCAGCAGTTATCGTTCTCGCAGCAGCATTCAGAGTCTATGACTACGTATCATCTTCACGCATCAACAGCGTAGGCGACCGCGCCAACTCAAAGTCAAGGTCTATGGCCAAGTTCGACATCTCTGACGAGGAGAGCGTCAAGGAACTCGTGAACCACTACAAGGACATGATCGACTAAAGTCCTGTGACTGCGGAACATGAGGAAGCCGACCCAGCGGGCCGGCTTCCTCCGTCTGTGGTGAATCGTGAGCAAAAAGGTGGCAATAGGATAGAATTGTTATCCAATTGTACGATATTACAAGGTAATTATTAATAATAGTGCTATTTTTGCTGTCCAATTCTTAAAGCTATATAGAGAAATGAAAGTAACTATCATCGGAGCCGGCAACATGGGCGGTGCAGCTGCCATCGGTATTGCCAAGGCTGGTCACATTGCTGCATCTGATATTACTATCACCTGCCCATTCCCAAATCTCCTTACCAGGTATCAGGAGCTTGGAATGAATACAAATACGGATAATAAGGAAGGAATCAAGGACGCTGACGTCGTCATCGTAGTCGTTAAGCCATGGGTCGTTCCTGCAGTGGCAAAGGAAATTGCTCCGGTTCTCGATTTCGAAAAGCAGGTCGTTGTCTGCATGGCACCTGGTGTCAAGGAGGACGAGCTCGTCGAGTGCTTCAAGTACAACGGTGAGGTTCCTGCAATTTCATACGTCATCCCTAACATCGCCATAGAGTACTGCGAGAGTATGAACTTCATCGCACCTGTGACCGCAAAGCCTGAGCACATCGCTGTTCTCGAGAAGATGCTCGAGGGTACAGGCACATCACTCGTAGTCGAGCCTCATCAGCTTCAGGCAGGTACTTGCCTTGCTTCTTGCGGTATCGCATACGCTCTCCGTTATGTGCATGCTGCTTCACAGGGTGGTACCGAGCTCGGTATGTTCCCTTCTGATGCAGTCAAGATCGTTACCCAGACAATGCAGGGTGCTGTCTCACTCCTCAGGAATACCGGTGC
The DNA here is from genome assembly GCA_018064725.1 of Candidatus Cryptobacteroides caccocaballi. Taxonomy (GTDB): domain Bacteria; phylum Bacteroidota; class Bacteroidia; order Bacteroidales; family UBA932; genus Cryptobacteroides; species Cryptobacteroides caccocaballi. Next base: position 47,293 of record JAGHUQ010000004.1, on the reverse strand, counting down.
ACACCCAGAGGCACAGATCGATAAGGTCACCACAGCCGGTGGTATGACAATCAAAGGCCTCAACGCAATGGAAGAGGCCGGATTCACAGCTTCAGTCATCAAGGGCCTGAAGGCTGGTATTTAATTCTGAATTCTATTCGTCGGTTTCACCGAGGGATGCAAGGATGTCGTCGCAGGTGTTGATCACCTTGCGGTGCATGCTGTAACCGATGAAACCGCCGATACATCCGCCGAAAATCATACCTCCGACAAGTGCCAATGCATAGGCCATGTCGGGGGTTTTTATTATCACCTCTGTACAAAGCCAGGCAATCCAGAAGCAGATCATAGGGATTGCGATCTTGAACCAGTCGAGATACTCCTTCTTGAGTTTCTTGATCTGCTTTGCGCACTCGAAGAGGCTTCCTGTGCTGGCGGTGTTGGAATTTACCCTGTGGTGCATCACGGCCGTACATGCGGTGCAGAAGATGAGCATGGCGATGGTCGCTCCTACGAAATACCAGCTGAGGCCGATGTTGCTGAAGGCCCATGCGGTATAAGGAATCGCGAAGATGCCGATCAGTATGCTGAGGAGGCCTTTCTTCTGGATCTCCATCATTCTGGACTTGGTCGCGTTACGGAGCAGTTTTTCATTTACGATTTCCTCGTTTGACAGTTTTGCCTTGAGGGCTGCGATCTGCTCGCGCATGTCCTGAAGTTCGATGTCTGATATATTGTTTTCCATTCTGATTAATCTTCGTTGTTGGTTGACATTGACTTGAGCTGCTCTCTGATTCTGAACAGCTTTACTCCTACGTTCTTTGCGCTGATGCCGACGATGGCGCCGATTTCCTCATAGCTGATATCCTCAAGCCAGAGGAGAACGATGGCTCTGTCGATCACATCGAGCTTGTGAATCCTCTCGTGGAGTTTCTGGACCTGCTTCGATCCTTCGTCCTGGTCCGTGAAGAGGTCTATTCCCATGGTCAGAGGGACTTTCTCACCTGCCTTTTTCTTCTTTCTCTCTGCTGAGATGCAGGTGTTGAGACTTATCCTCCAGATCCAGGTGTCAACGCTGGACTCTCCACGGAATGAGCCGAATCCCTTCCACATGTTGATGAGGATGTCCTGGAAGAGGTCGTTGACCTCCTCCGAGTCCTTGGAGAACATGTAGCAGACCGTGTAGATCGTGCTCTTGTGATCCTTGACTATTCGCGCAAATTCCTGTTCGCTGTTCATCGTGGTTGCCTTTGGGACCGTCATTGACTGGGCGGAAGGTTATTGAATGTAGATGTCCGGACGTGCGGGGATGATGATGGCTGCGATAAGGTATGCGAAGAAGCCTGCTCCTGCACAGAAGAATGCAACGAGCCATGCAAGTCTTACGATAGTAGGGTCGATATCAAAATAGTCAGCAATACCGGTGCATACTCCGGCAATCATCTTACCTTCGGGAATGCGATAAATCTTCTTTGCCATAATTCCAGTTTTTTAATGTTTGCTATATAGACGAAGCAATACCTCTATTTATTACAAATAAAGTGAAAATTATTGAAAAAAGACGCCGTCGGGGTTTCCGATGGCGTCTGATATTGTCGTCTGTGGATTTTCTATATATGGATGATTGATGCTACGGGGGCGATGGACTCAAGTTTCTCCTTGCCTGCGAGTTCGTCAATCTCCACGACGAATACGAACTTCGTCACCTTGACGCCGTAGGTCTTTCCGTCCTTTACTATCTTGAGCTTGTTCATGGCTTCGGCAATTCCGGCAGCTGTGCCGCCTGTCGCGAGAACGTCGTCGAGGATGTTGATCTCGAACATGTCTCCGTTCGGCTCTCCGGCAGCTATGTCAGAGATTCTGAAGGTTACGAGATCCTCACCGTATTCCTTCTTGATCGCAACTTTCTGGAGATCGTCAGAAGCGAATGGAAGCTTGTCCTTCTTCCTGATAGGAATCACGTTGCTGACCTTGCTTGTCGGGTCGAGAAGGAGAGGTGCTCCGAAGAAGAAGCCTCTGGCCTCGACGTTTGCCACGGTTGTCGCGGTGACCTCTTCGTTCACCTTGTCCATGAGCTCACGGAAGGTCGACCTGCTCTGGATGAGTGGAATGATATCCACGAAGTTGATTCCGGGCTTAGGAAAGTCCTTATAGAATTTCAATTTGTCTGCGAGATTCATCTTGCTATGCGTTTAGGAATTCAAGTATCGACTGGAGGTCGTCCTTAGGGAAGGACTTCTGCTCGCCGCTGGCGAGGTTCTTGAGGTTGATGACGCCTTGGGCTGCCTCATCGCTTCCTACGATTGAGAGGAACGAGATGCCCTTGCGGTCGGCATAGTCGAACTGTTTCTTGAGCTTGGTCTGTTCAGGATAGATCTCACATGCGACTCCCGCCTCGCGGAGAGTCTTCACGACAGGGATGAGGTACATCGCCTCGCCCATGTTCGCGAAGAGAACCTTGGTGGTGGACATGACTTCCTTCGGGAACTTGTCGAGTCCGCCGAGCACGTCGTAGATGCGGTCAGCGCCGAACGAGATGCCGACGCCGGACATGTTAGGAAGACCGAATATGCCGGTGAGGTTGTCATAGCGACCGCCACCGCAGATACTTCCGATCTGGTAGTCGAGCGCCTTGACCTCGAAGATGGCTCCGGTGTAGTAGTTGAGGCCGCGGGCGAGAGAAAGGTCGATCTCCACCTGGTTCCTGATGTCTGCAGCCGCGATGAATCCGAAGAGTTCCTCGAGCTCGTCAAGGCCCTTGAGACCGGTTTCTGATGCGCTCATTATGCTCCTCATCGTCGCGATCTTCTCGCTTGCGCTGCCCTGGAGGGTGAGCACAGGTTCGATGATCTTCACTGCCTCGGCGGTGAGGCCTTTCTCCATCATCTCTGCTTCAACCGCCTCTATTCCGATCTTGTCGATCTTGTCGATCGCTACGGTGATGTCGACTACCTTGTCAGGGAATCCGCAGATCTCTGCGAGTCCGGTGAGCACCTTGCGGTTGTTGATCTTGATGCATACGCGAACGTCGAACTTGCGGAACACCTGGTCTACGATCTGCACGAGCTCGAGTTCGTTGATCTGGGAGGTGCTGCCGATGACGTCAGCGTCGCACTGGTAGAATTCGCGATAACGTCCCTTCTGAGGGCGGTCAGCGCGCCATACAGGCTGGATCTGGAACCTCCTGAATGGGAAGGTGAGCTCGTTCTGATGCTGCACCACGAAACGTGCGAAAGGCACTGTGAGGTCATATCTGAGACCCTTCTCGCATACCTGAGTGGTGAGAGGTTTCGACATGTCCGCAGTGGCGAACGGGTCGCCAGAGTTGAGGATGCGGTAGAGGAGCTTGTCTCCTTCGTCTCCGTACTTGCCGAGGAGGGTGCTGAGATTCTCCATCGCAGGAGTCTCGATCTGTGAGTATCCGTAAGTCCTGTAGACGCTCTTGATGGTGTCGAATATATAATTGCGCGCTGCCATTTCAGCAGGGCCGAAGTCTCTTGTTCCCTTTGGAATCGATGGTTTCTGTGCCATTTCTGTCGTAAATAGTATGAACGGCAAATTTAGCATTTTTTTCATACCTTTGTGCCAATGCATGACACTATGGAAACAAAGAAACAACTATATCCGCTCAAGTTCATCCCAATTCCTTCTCTGAAGCCTTGGGGTGGCGATTCTCTTATCAAGTCTCTGGGTAAGTCATTCGTCGAGACCGACGATGAGGGAAACGAACATAAGCTCAGCGCAAAGGACCTGATAGGCGAGAGCATCGAGCTTGCCGACACCGGACTCATCGAGTCTGTCGTGGAAGGCGGCTGGCTTGCCGGTAATACTGTCGAGGAACTCATGGAGACCTATATCGACAGGATAGTGGGAGAGGACGTATACAATTGGTATGGACTCCAGTTCCCGGTCATGGTGAAGTTCATGGACCTGAAAGGTATGTCCTCATTGAAGGTGAATCCTGATGATGAGATCGCGGAGGAACGTTATGACGCGCTCGGAAACGCGAAGCTCTGGTATGTGATGGATGCGCAGCCGGACGCGAAGGTGTACCTTGGCTTCACCCGCGAACTTTCGGCGCAGGAGTTCTATGAGCGCTGCCTCAACGGAACTGTGGACGAGGTTCTGAACGTAATCAATCCGAAGAAGGGTGACACCATATATATAGCGCCGGGCACGGTCTATGCCGCGGGTGACGGACTGCTTGTTGCCGAGATCCAGGAGGCTTCCGACATGAGCTTCCGCCTATACGACTGGGGCAGGGAGTCTGATCCTGCCACTGTCCGCCAGATGCATCTCGAGGAGGCGATAGATATTGTCAACTACAGCCCGGCCACAGCTTCCCGCTGGCGTCGCGGACCACTCTGGAACAAGGCGGAAGGCGATCTTCCTGTAGTCGAAAATGTTGTCAGCGTCCCCGAGTTTACGGTCAATCTCATACGCCTGAAGGAGCCGGCAAAGGCATCCACGTCGAAGTCAGGCAGCTTCCTTGTCTATGTCTGCGTGGATGGACAGGTGTCCATTCAGGTGCCTTCTCAGGACGGAAAGAATACGGATAGCACAGTGCTTTCGAAGGGTGAGGTTGTCCTCGTGCCGGCAGACATGCCAGACTATGTACTCGTGCCGAGGGAATGGAATACCATGATTCTCGAGGCGACCGTCGAGAAGAGGACAGACGTCGATCAGTATATCAATCCAGACACCGAGGCCTACCTCGAAGGCGAGGACTACGAAGGTCTGGAATCAGGAGAGCTTCTCAACTAGGGTTATGGACAGCACGAGGATAGACAAGTACCTCTGGGCGATCCGCGTCTACAAGAGCCGCACTGACGCCACCGATGCCTGCAAGGGCGGAAAGGTGAAGCTCAACGGTCTGGACGTGAAGCCTTCCCGTGAAATAAAGGCAGGGGATATGCTCACAGCCCGCAAGGGACAGGTGCAGTTCACCTTCCGTGTCATAGAACCCATCGACAAGAGGCAGGGCGCGAAGTTTGTGCCCCAGTATGCGGAGAACCTGACTCCGCCGGAGGAACTCGAGAAGATGAGAGCGCCGGTGGAGACCTTCTTCTTCAAGAGGGACCGCGGAACCGGCAGACCGACCAAGAAGGACAGACGTCAGATGGATTCGCTCTGGGACCTTCTGGACGACGGATTCGACCTTGACGATCTCGATATGTAATGATGATAAGAGGCTGACCAATATCTTTGGACAGCCTCTTGCTAACAAATTGCTGATTATTATCATCTTTTGATCAAAAAATGTCATGAATATCTATGCGATAATTGCTTAATAATGGTAATTTTGTAACGACTATGTAAGTGCGGATATGAAAAAGTATATGAATGGATTGTGCTGCATGGCGGCAGCGGCGCTGAGTGCATGCGGCGCACCGTCCGACCCGGATGCGGACAATGCTGAGAAATGGAGCCCTGACCAGAGGGCGAGCGTGGAGAGCATAACTGCAGTGGAGGGGTCCGACGGACACCTATTCGAGATGAACTATACTGCGGATTATAAGCTCCCGGAGATGATGAAGGAAGGCTGTGGCTCTCTTCCCGAGTCGCTTCTTCTCCTTTACAAGAACTTGCTGCCGGAGTCCCGCATCCTTCTCCAGAATGCCAGCACCCAGGGCGTGGGCTGCAGTACTTTCTCATCGGCGAGCAGCGATGGGGGATATGTGCTCGGCCGAAATTATGACTATCCGGTGAAAGGCAATTACTATGTCGTGGTGCATACCGCACCGGAGCACGGCTACAAGTCGGTAGGTGTCGCCGATGTCAGCGCTCTCCTTGCAGATCCCGATCCCGAGAATCCGTTCAGTACCGTGCGCAATCAGGAGATGGCCATCTTCGCACCTTTCAGCATCCTCGACGGTATCAATGAGAAAGGTCTCATGGGCAGCTTCATGCAGCTCGAATTCGAGGCGACCATGCAGGACCGCGGCCGCACTCCGATGCTTTCCAACTGGATGCTCCGCGTCGTTCTCGACAACTGCGCGACTGTGGATGAGGCCATCGCGATGATGGACCGTTTCGATGTCCGTTCCATCTTCCAGAACGAGGATATGGATCTCCACTACATCTATGCGGATGCGAACGGGGACAGGGTCATCATCGAGTATGTGGATAACGAGATGCACGTGCTCCGTACGCCGGATCTGATCGGTGAGGATGCACCTTATATCATGTCGACCAACTTCTACCTCACTCCAGGCCGTCGTGTCGACAGGGAGACCGGTCTCTGGGAGAAGAAGGAGCTCGGCTACTGGCGTTTCGACGTGCTTTGCGAGAGCCTCAAGGCAAATCCGACCCCATCGAAGGCAGAGGCTATGGATTATATGAAGAGTGTACGCATCGTATTCAACGACCAGGACGAGATCGAGGCGATGAAGCGCGTAGGATTGGATCCGGAGAAGTTCGAGGACTGGAGCTGGATGTCCCTCTGGTCGTCAGTATACAACAGCGAGGACCTCAGCCTGGATTTGTGTATCCGTGAGAACTACGACAGGAAATTCTCTTTCAAGATCGACTAGGCATCATTTGATTTCATAACCATTTAAACCACAATATAACATGAAAAAAATTATCCTCGGAATCGCACTCGTTGCAATGGCAGCGTGTGCTCCCAAAAAGGCTGAGACCCCAATCCTCACTATCGAGGGCGGTCAGGTCCAGGGCGTTGAGACCAGCGTGGCTGGTGTCGTTGCTTACAAGGGTATCCCTTACGCAGCAGCTCCTATCAAGGAGAATCGTTGGAAAGCTCCACAGCCGGTTGAACCATGGCAGGGCGTAAAGGTCTGCGATCGTTTCGCTAACCCAAGCTACCAGCACATCCAGTACAAGGGTGGCTACTACACCGAGTGGGGTTATGGTGATGAGGCACCTTTCAGCGAGGACTGTCTCTACCTTAACGTATGGACCAAGCAGTCTGGCAATCCTGGTGCAAAGCTTCCGGTAGCCGTTTGGATCCATGGCGGTGGATATCGCGAAGGTTTCGGTACCGAGCCTGAGTTCGACGGCAAGGAGTTCGCAGGCAAGGACGTGGTTCTCGTAACCATCAACTACCGTCTCGGCGTATTCGGCTTCCTCACCCATCCTGAGCTCTCAGCTGAGAACCCTAACGGCGTCTCTGGAAACTACGGTATCCTCGACCAGATCGAGTCACTCAAGTGGGTCAAGAAGAACATCGCACAGTTCGGTGGTGACCCTGACAACGTGATGATCTTCGGCCAGAGTGCAGGTGGCGGATCAGTCAAGACCCTTTGCGAGTCTCCTCTCGCACGCGGCCTCTTCCACAAGGCAATCATCCAGTCTGCAGGCGGTATCACCGTCCCTTCACAGGGTGCCGGCATGGGCGCACCTCGTGGCTTCAACTTCCCTGGCATGGGTGCACCTGCTGAGAAGAAGCTTGCTGCTTACAAGGCTCCTGTCGCTCCGGAAGGTCTCACCCCACTCCAGCGTTCAGAGTTCAATACCAAGGTTGTCATGGATTGGGCAGGTTACAACACCCTCGCAAAGATGCGTGCTGCTGACACTGAGGTAATGCACACCGTTGCTACTATCTACAACAACGCAACCGGCAATTTCGGCAGCGTGTCAGGCGGTCCAATCGTGGACGGTTACGTTTCACTCGAGAGCTTCGATGCTGCTGCACTCGACGGCACCCTCGCTGACGTTCCTTACATGATCGGTTACACCCTCAATGATATGGGCAACATGTCAGACGGCATCGCAGCATTCTGCAAGAACCGTCAGGAGAAGGGCAACAAGGCTTATGCTTACGAGTTCGCCCGTCCTCTTCCAGACGATGGCTCACATCCAGAGGTTACCTCTCGTCTCAAGGGTGCATTCCACTCATCAGAGCTTTGGTTCGTCTTCAAGTCTCTCGAGCACTGCTGGCGTCCTTGGACCCAGGGTGACTGGGATCTTTCTGAGAAGATGCTTACTGCCTGGACCAACTTCGCAAAGTACAGCGACCCTAACGGCGCAAACGGCGGCGAGTGGACTCCTTGCACTGAGGAGAATCCTAACTTCATGCTCTTCATGCTCGATCAGAACGATGCAGAGGCTTCACAGATGGGTACTCCTATCGTAGGAGAGAACTTCCCTTGGGCTAACGCAGGCAAGTAATCCTGAATTCAATAAGACAAAAGAGGCTGGTCAGAATCTGACCAGCCTCTTTTCGTATATGAGGATTTTCTTACTTCTTGAAGAACCTCTTGTAGAGACCCTGGAAGCCGCTTCCGTGACGAGCCTCGTCCTTTGCCATCTCGTGTACGGTGTCATGGATAGCATCGTAGCCGAGCTCCTTGGCGCGCTTTGCGAGGATGAGCTTACCCTCGGTAGCGCCACATTCAGCCTGCATTCTCTTCTCCACGTTGGTCTTGGTATCCCATACAACCTCGCCGAGAAGCTCTGCGAACTTCGCTGCATGCTCTGCCTCTTCGAATGCATATCTCTTGAATGCCTCGGCAACCTCTGGATAACCCTCACGGTCAGCCTGGCGTGACATGGCAAGGTACATACCTACCTCTGTGCACTCACCCATGAAATTGTCCCTGAGGCCCTGCATTACCTCTGCGTCCTCTACTACGCCGTCACCGATATGATGCTCGCATACGAAAACGAGGTCTTCGCTCTCTTCTACCATCTTGAACTTAGATCCTGGGACCTTGCACTGTGGGCACCTCTCTGGTGCTGCGTCGCCCTCGTGAACGTATCCACAGACAGGGCAGATGAATTTTGCCATAGTTATTTCTGATTTTAGGATTAAACTTGAATAGTTTTGAATAATTCAAAATTACTATGCTGCAAATGTACGTATATTTTTCGTATATTCGCATTAGAAGATGAAAAGATATTCCCGATTGTCCGATATGTTTGTACAAACGGAATGTATCTTTGACGAAAAATAGTGCTTATGACTCCGTTTCTCAGGCAGGTAGCCCAGTTCTATGTCAAATCCCACAAGGAGGGTAGACTTCAGCTCAGGGATCTCTGCTTCGTGTTCCCTAACAGGCGTGCGATCGCCTTCTTCCGAAAGTGGCTCTGTGAAGAGGCCGCGTCCTCTGGCATAGCACCGCTCATGGCGCCTGCGATGGTCACCATCAATGATTTCTTCTCTACGGCGGCGGACGTGAAAGTCACGGACAGGATAAATCTTCTTGTGGTCCTGTACGAGTGCTATCGCAAACTCTATCCAAAGGCAGAGACGCTTGATGATTTCATCTATTGGGGGGACGTCCTTCTGGGGGATTTCAATGACGTTGACAAGTATAGGGTGGATCCTTCGCAGATCTTTACCAACGTGGCGGACTTCAAGGCAATCCAGGATGATTATTCTCATCTGAGCGAGAATCAGGAGAAGGCAATCAGGGCTTTCATCGAACACTTCAAGTCAGAAAGCGCTGAGGGCGGGGTCAAGGAGACTTTCCGCCAGATATGGAGTATTCTCTACCCTCTGTACATGGATTTTAACGAGGCGCTTAGGGGGAAGTCATGGGCTTATGAGGGCATGGTTTACCGTAGTTTCGCGGAACGCCTTGACAGGGAGTCTGCGAGTGATATCCTGAGTGCTTCCTATCCTCACACAAAGCAGTTTGTCTTCGTCGGTCTGAATGCGCTGAACGAATGTGAGAAGCATGTGCTCGGCAAGATGTCCGATGCTGGCCTGGCTCAGTTCTGCTGGGATTGGAGCGGCAAGATGATAAAGGACCCTCTGAATAAGTCTTCGCTGTTCATGTCAGAGAATGTGAAGAGGTTCAGGCCGGCCTTCACTCCGGATCCCGATGGCGTGGCTCTTCCGGAGTTCAATGTGGTGAGCGTCCCTTCTTCGGTGGGTCAGGTGAAGAGAGTCGGTGACATTGTTTCTGGAGGCCGGCCGGATGATTATGCGGTCGTGCTGCCGGACGAGTCCCTGCTGCTCCCTCTGCTGAACAGTATACCTCCGGAGATAAGCGATATCAACGTTACCATGGGTTACCCGATGGGTGCCAGCGAATTCTATGCATTCATGCATGACGTGATAAGGATGCAGATGCATGCGCGCCAGAAAGGGAATCAATGGGCGTTCTACCACAAATACGTGTGGAACATATTCTCGAGTGGAATATTCAGAAAGTTGGTCGATGGGAATTCGGAGGTGTTCGAAAAGATAGATTCGATACGAAAGGCACGCAAATATTACATACCTGTCTCCGACCTTTCCGGTTCAGGCCTTCCGGAGGTGATTTTCCGCCCGGCATGCAGTGATTCCCAGGCAGAGGATGCCCGGCAGGTCGATAATCTCTGCGCATATCTTTGTGATGTTGTCGCCTTCGTCGGTTCGAGGTTCAGGGCTGAGAGGGACGAAAACGATGAAATTCAGTTCTCCGATGCACACAAGACAGATTATGCTCTCGAGATAGACTTTGCCAAGGAGTATTATACCAGCCTGAACAGGCTGCGCTCCATGCACCTGAATATACGTCCGGCGACCTTTGTCCACCTGCTCGAATCCATGCTTGCCTCTGTTTCGGTTCCGTTCACGGGAGAACCGCTCCGGGGACTGCAGGTCATGGGCCCGCTTGAGACCCGCGCACTGGATTTCAAGAACATGGTCATATTGTCTGCCAATGAGGGTATGTTCCCTCGAAGGAGCGTCAGCTCTTCGTTCATCCCGTCCGAGCTTCGCAAGGGCTTCGGACTGCCTACCTATGAATATCAGGATGCGGTCTGGGCATATTATTTCTATCGTATGATCACGAGGGCGGAGAAGGTCTGGCTGCTGTACGATTCACGTACCGAGGGCCTGAAATCGGGAGAGGAGAGCCGGTATATAAAGCAGCTCCGCTATCACTTCCATGTGCCGATGAACTTCTATGTGGCTAAATCCGGTATCGACGTTCCTGATATTGTCTCCAGAGACATCGAGAAGACTGCCGAGGATATCGAAATCATAAAGAGCAGGTCGCTTTCTCCGTCATCGGTGATGAACTACATCGAGTGCCCGGCCAAGTTCTACTACCATACCGTGAAACGGCTGAAGAAAGAGGAGGAAGTGTCTGAGTCCATGGATGCGAAGATGATAGGAAATGTCTATCATAATGTCATGAGAGCCCTTCTCATCGGAGATGAGGAAATGATGCGTACCGATGGATTCGACAAGCTGGCAAAGGAGAAGGTGAAGGGTCAGGAAAGAGTGACGGTGGAGTATCTTGAGAAATGGCTTGCCTGCAAGGATGGAATTCGTGCAAAGGTCATGTCGCTTATCTGTGCGGAACTCAATACGGATGAGGTGACAGGCCGAGACCTCGTGTTTGCGGGGGTGATCGTGAGATATGTGCTGAAGACCATAGAGTCTGAGATAAGGATGCTGAAGGAAGCGGGCAGGGACTCGTACGAGGTCATCGGTGCGGAGTATCCGCTTGAACATACGATACACGGACTGAAATTCTTCGGAATTGCCGACAGGATAGACAGCATAGAGAAAGGCCGTCTCAGGCTGGTTGACTATAAGACAGGCAAGGATGACCCTTCGGTTCTTGAAGTGCCTGACGGGGATGCGGAGACTGTCGTGGACGCAATCTTCGACCCTTCAAATCCAAAGCACAGGGCACGCAAGGCCGGATTGCAGTTCTATATCTACGACAGGATGATGGCAGAGAAATTCGGCGTCGGCCTCGACAGGATATCCAATTCCATGTATGCGACGGCAAAGCTGTTCACGGAGCTTCCGAAGACAAGTGAGGTTGGAGAGTGCTTTGCAACCCTCATGGACGAGAGGCTTGCCGGGGTACTCAATTCCATGGTTGACCCGGAGGTTGCTTTTGCCCGTACAGAGGATAAGGAAAACTGCAGGTATTGTGATTTCAGGATGATTTGCGGCAGGTAAGATATGATTGAGATATTGAAAGCATCCGCTGGATCGGGCAAGACCCATCAGCTGGCAAAAGAATACATCAGGCTGCTCCTCACGGAGAGGGATAGGTATGCCTACAGGCATATTCTCGCTGTGACCTTTACCAACAAGGCTACTGAAGAGATGAAAAGCCGCATACTCAGTGAACTTCACACACTGGCCACGGATCCGCTCAAGTCAGGGTATCATGATGACTTCATCGGACTTTTTCCGGATGACGGGGCGCTCAGCGATACCGCGAACACCGTACTGTGCAATATCCTGCATGACTACAGCGCTTTCGCCATCAGCACGATCGACAAGTTCTTCCAGCAGACTCTGAAGGCTTTCTCCAGAGAGCTCGGGCAGTTCGCGGCTTATCAGGTCGAACTTGACAAGGATGCCTTGATCTCGGAGTGTGTAGGCAGGGTTCTGGATTCCCTTACGACTGGAAAGGAGGACGAGAAGAAGCTCAACTGGCTTACGGACAATGCTATAGACGGACTGGAAAACGGAAAGGGCTTCTATCTTGAGAATAGCCTCAGGGAAATTGCCAGAAGGCTTCGCAGTGAGGACCATCGCTCAAAGGCGGAAGAGGTCGGCTTGGATTCCGAGCATCTTTATGACGAGGATAAGGTGAAAGCTCTATCCAAGGGGTGTCGGGATGTCGTAGAGGCCTTCGTCGGCAAGCTGGATGCTGCTGTGGCTGCCGTGGAGGATGCTTTCGCAGACGCGGGTATGAATCCTTCCGATACAAGCTATGGCTTCATGGAGAAGGAGATGGCTCGCTGCAGAGGCATCAAGGGCGACAGAGCCAGATATTCTGACATAGAGGCACCTGGCAAGAGGTTCTGTGATCTCCACGGCGATGCGGATCGTTGGTACGGCAAGGCAAAAGCCAAGCTTGCAGCCGGTGTCACCCCGGCGATGAGGGCTGCCGTGGACAATTACGCAGCGATTTTTGAAAAGGACTATGTGGTCTATCGCACCGCAGTTCTCCTGAGGGATCAGGTGTATGGATTCGGCCTTGCGAATGATATAAACAAGGAATTCAGGGAGATGCTAAGAGAGAAGAACGTCCTGGGCCTCGATGATTCGAACACCATACTCAAGGGCATCATCGACGGCACGGATGCGCCGTTCATCTACGAGAAGATGGGTGTCCGATTCGAACATTTCCTTCTGGATGAGTTTCAGGATACGTCAAGGATACAGTGGGATAATTTCAAACCTCTGCTGGAGAACAGCGTCTCGCAGGGATTCTACAACCTTGTCGTCGGTGATGTGAAGCAGAGCATATATCGATGGCGGGGTTCTGACTGGAATCTCCTCGATTCTGAAATTGCGAGAGACTTCGATGTGAAGAATACGCCGCTTGACGAGAATTGGCGCAGTTCCAAGGAAATAGTTGAGTTCAACAACGAATTCTTCCGTGAGGCCGCTGAGATACTTGACATGAAATATTGCGGCTGTCCTGGCCCTGTCTCGAGAATATATGCGGATGTGTGCCAGAAATGGGTCCCTTCGAAGGACGTACCGGGCGGTGTCGGGATTTCGTTCTGCGACGGCGAAGAACGCATGCAGGATGAGGTGGTTCTTGATTATGTGAAGGAAGCCCATGAAAGTGGCTTCAAATACAGTGAGATCGGCATTCTTACACGTGGCAGGGGAGAGGGATCGCAGATTGCCGGCTATCTCATCGCCAATGGAATACCTGTCGTCACAGACGACTCTCTCAGGATACTTTCCTCAGTCACGGTCCGCAGGCTGCTGTCATTGCTTTCGAGTATAGACAATCCTGAAGACCAGATGAACCTCTACCTGGCGCGTCAGCTTGACGTGACCATACCGTCCGAATACCATTCCCTTGCCGATCTCTGCGAGGAACTTCTCAGGATGCTGCGCGATTCGGACCCTGAGACTTTCGAGGCTGAGACCTTGTACATCCAGTCGTTCATGGACAAGGTGCAGGATTTCAGAAACAAGGAGCAGGACGGACTTCATGCCTTCCTGGAAAGCATGGCTGACGATGATTCGAGCATCAGCTCTCCTTCGGTGGGAGATTCCGTGAGGGTGATGACCATACATAAGTCTAAGGGTCTTGCATTCCCTTACGTCATAGTGCCTTACATCGAGAAGACCGGATTGTTCAAGAGTGACAGGACATGGTGCAGGCCGGCTGTCGAAGGTACTGCCCTCGACGGTGTCGCTCAGGGAATTTACGATGTTGTCCTCTCTCAGAAAAGCGAGAATACGCTCTTCAGCGAGGATTACAGGGATGAACTCCTGAGGCAGTATGTTGACAACATAAACATCGCATATGTCGCGTTTACCAGGGCCAGGTACCAGTTGAGGATCGTGGGTCAGGTCGACGCGGAATGGGAAAAGAAAGCAGAGATGAAGCCTTCACATGAGGTCTCGGATTTCGCTCAGATACTTTGGCATTACGTCAGGAATCACCATGTCGCCTTGCATGATTCCGTGGGACGCAGGCCCGAAGTCGAGGATGATGACTACAGGGCTCTTCCCGGATCATACGGCTCATGGCCGCTTGCCGGAAGGCTCAGCTTCAGCAAGGATTCGAGTGATTTCTTCAACGATGAAGGTGATGCCGGCGCGTCTGCATCCAAGAGAATCAGGGGTCTCGTCCTTCACGATATTCTCTCGAAGGTGGTTGCCCCTGCCGATCTTCATGAGGCCGTGATGGGCGCGGTCGAGAACGGATCGCTCAGTCAGGACGAAGCCTCTGATGCTGAGGGACTTCTCTCGTCCGCCATAGCTTCGGTAGCCTCACGCGGGTGGTTTCCGGAAGACTCCTCCAGGGTGTGGAATGAGACTTCGCTGATCTCCGAGGACGGTTCTCCGCTTCGTCCGGACAGGGTGGTCGAGAATCCTGACGGTTCGCTGATGGTCATCGACTACAAGTTCGGTGTCCCTAAGCATAGTCACCGTCGCCAGGTGGAGGGATATGCTGATACCTTCCGCAAGATGGGCTATGCGGAAGTGTCAACATACCTTTGGTATGTCGAAAGCGGAAAAATCCTGTAAAAATCGTATATTTGCATTCTTACAGACATCTGAAAAATGGAGAAAGACTACAATACGGAAAGAAAGGGGCTCAGGTTGCCGGAGTACGGACGAAATGTCCAGAAGATGGTGGCCGGGCTCATGCAGATAGAAGACAGGGAGAAGAGGAACGAACAGGCCAAGGCCGTAGTGAAGGTGATGGAGCTTCTCAATCCGCAGGTGCACCTGCAGGAGGATTACGAGCGAAAGCTCTGGGACCATCTTTTCATCATCTCGGATTTCCAGCTTGACGTGGACTCTCCTTTCCCTAAGCCGACTCCGGAGGAGCTTTCGGCCCGTCCTGCCATCGTGCCCGTGGAGAAGAGACCTATCAGGGCCACCCACTACGGACGCAACATCGAGAGCATAATCGACCTTATCACGGAGATGGAGGATGGCGAGACCAAGACCTATGTAATCCGTAATCTTGCAATCTACATGAGGACCCAGTACCTCATCTGGAATAAGGATTCGGTGGCCGATGAGACCATATTCGCCGACATCGAGAAACTCTCCGGCGGCAGGGTGAAGGTTCCTGAAGGACTTCAGCTCACATCAGTGAGAAACGATCAGGTATTCAACCGTCCTGGTCAGGGACTCCCTAAGAAACAGGGCAACAACAAGAAGAACCGTAAGAATTTCAAGAAATAATGGCAAGAAAGGAAAAGACACCGAAGGTCAAGACTCCCCGCAAGGAAATGTCCGAGGAGAAGAAGGCATTGTATCTCAAGATAGGTGGACTTTCTCTTGCCGTGGTTGCGATTATCTCGCTCCTGGCATGTGTCAGCTATCTCTTTACCTGGAAGACCGATCAGAGCCTGCTCTCGGATCCTCAGATGATGGCGCCGACTACCGATGTGGCAAACCCTCTCGGAAAGCTCGGATTCCATATCGGACACCTTCTGGTCGAGCGTTTCCTTGGATTGGGTGTGTTCGCCATCCTCGGATACCTCTTTTTTGCCGCATGGCACATGTTCTTCAGGACGAAGCCTGAGCACCTTGCAAAGAAGACTCTGCTCGTATTTGCCGGTGCCGTTCTCGTATCGACCATATGCTCTTTCTTCGGACAGCTTTTCACACCGGATACGGCATTCGGTGGTGGCTTCGGTGGATATGTGGGTTCGGGCCTCGTGACTTCCATGAACAATTTCGTTGGAAAGATAGGATCGGCGCTCATACTTTCGCTCTGTACGGTCATATGGCTGACCTTCACCAACCGTCGCTTTGCGAAGTGGCTCTCCGGAGCATTCGAGACAAAGGTGGACAGTACTCCAGAGCCTGAGGATGAGGGTGAAGACCTGGCTCCGGCACAGGTGGCCAATCCTGTTGCCGCTCAGTTTGCGGAGGAACCTCAGAAGGAGGAGATCTCGCTTGACGAGCCTGCCGTTTCAGATGAGGTGACCGAGCTCGTGGAAGATGATTCAGAGGTTGAGACTGAGACTGTTCCGGCAGCAGAAGCTCCTGCCGCTGCGGTGGAGACGGTGGCTCCGGACGATAGCCTTACCATTGTCGAGGGTGACGACTTCACGGAAAACGTGGATGAACTCGAGAGAATAGACGTCAGGGCCGAGCTTGAAAACTACAAGTTCCCTTCAGTCGATCTCCTCGCTGACTACAGCGACCAGATCCGCACGGTGTCACGTTTTGAAATTGAGACGAACAACAACAGGATACGTACAACCCTCGAGAGCTATAAGATACTCGTCGAGTCAGTGACTGCCATCGTCGGCCCGACAGTGACTCTCTACAAGGTGAAGCTTGCCCCTGGTATGAAGAGTGCAGCCGTCAAGAACGTGGAGAAGGATATCGCTATGGCCCTCGGCAACGAGTCTGTCCGCGTGACCACGCTTGCAGATGCTGTCGGTATCGAGGTTGCGAATGAAACCAAGTCCATGGTCCCTCTCAAGGCTATGTTCAACGATGATTCGTTCCGCGAGTCCAAGGCCGAGCTCCCTATCGCGCTCGGATATACCATCACCCAGAAGGTGAAGACCTTTGACCTTGCCGATGCTCCTCATCTTCTCGTGGCCGGCGCCACCAAGCAGGGAAAGTCCGTCGGACTCAACGTCATCGTGGCATCGCTTCTCTATTCTAAGCATCCGTCTGAGCTCAAGTTCGTCTTCGTCGATCCGAAGATGGTCGAGTTCACTCCGTATAAGAGGCTCATACACCACTACCTTGCAGCGATGCCTCAGGCAATCAGCGAGGAGGACGAGATGGAGAACGTAATCGTCAAGGACCATGTCAAGGCTGACGAGATACTCCGTTCTCTCTGCATAGAGATGGATGACCGCTATCTGCTTCTCAGCAAGGCTGGAGTAAACAAGCTCAAGGACTACAACGAGAAGTACAGCAACCGTTATCTCCGTCCTGATCAGGGACACAGATTCCTTCCATACCTCGTGGTCGTCATCGATGAGTATGCTGACCTTATCATGGCAGCAGCCTCGGGAGCCAAGTCTACCAGCAAGAGCGTCACCAGCTCTATCATACGTCTTGCGCAGAAGGGACGTGCCGCCGGTATCCATGTGATCATCGCGACTCAGCGACCTACCGTCGACGTCATCACCGGTCTTATCAAGGCCAACTTCCCGACCCGTATCGCGTTCCGTGTCATCTCCAGGACCGACTCTGGTACCATACTCGATGCTCCGGGAGCCGAGAAGCTCATCGGTAGGGGAGATATGCTCTATTATGAGGGAATCAAGATGGAGCGAGTACAGTGTGCATACATTGACACCAAGGAGATTGATGCGATCACCAGATTCATCGGCGATCAGAAGGGCTTCCGTCAGCATTGCAATACTCCATACTATCTGCCTGAACTCCCTGCGGATTCGGGCGAAGGCGGCGAACCTGGTGCTTCTATGATAGATATGCACAAGATCGATTCTAATTTCGAAGATGCTGCAAGACTGGTCGTTACGACTCAGAAAGGCTCGACTTCAGATATTCAGAGGCGTCTTGGCATGGGATATGCGAGAGCAGGTAAGGTGATGGATCAGCTCGAGGCCGCAGGCATCGTGGGACCGCAGGACGGCTCAAAGCCGCGCCAGGTTCTCGTGCAGAGCCTCGATGAACTCCAGCCTATACTTGACGCATTCTGTAACAAATGATGATGAAACTCTCTATCAGACCTCTTTTGGTCGGCATCGCACTTCTTCCGGGGCTTCTGGCTGGCGCCCAGCAGAAGAATGCCCTTACGACGTTCACTGAAAAGGTGGCGACGAACAAGGCATCTTTCAGCTATAAGTTCTCTGCGGGGGCACATATGAACGGCAGCGGATCGGCGGCAGTCCAGGGGGACTGTTTCACTCTTAAGCTGAGCTCCTTCGAGATGACATGCAACGGCAGCACCATGTGGACTGTGGACAGGGACTCCAAGGAAGTCATAATAGAACCGGTGGACTCTCCCGAGGCTGCAGGAGCCTTCAATCCGGCTCTGCTCATAGGCAGCATCGGACAGGCCTTCAACATCAAGAGCGAAGCGCAGACGAATGTCAACGGTAAGCCGGCGATACGCTATACGCTCGTGCCTAAGGTGTCCAGCATCGATATCAGGGAACTGGTGGTTACCATTGCCTCAGATGCCTCGGCGATGTATTCCATGAAGGCGACTGTCAAGGACGGAACAGTTACCGACATCACGATCCCGAATTTCAGTTTCGGTCCTAAGGCCAGTGCCGCGGAATTCACCATCAAGGATTCTTCTTTCGGACGGGACTACATCATAACTGACCTGCGCTAGGTACAATGAGGATATAAAAAAGGCCGTGAATTTCTGTTCACGGCCTTTTCTCATATCGTGCTGAGATTATTCGGCATCTTTGACGCAGCGTACGGATGCTCCGAAGCTTGACTTGTGTGCAGCCATGCAATACATGTCCGGAACGGACTCTACGATGTATCTTACGAAGGCCTGCTCATCGTTCCTTTCATCGGCAGTCCAGAATACAGCCTGCTCGTTGAAGCTCTCGAAATTGAGGGTTTCCGTATTTGCGTATCCTACAGGGATTACTCTGAGGTCGGTGCTGTTGGTCACGTCAACCTCCGGCCAGAAATCCCAGAGCTTGTATTCGTTGAAGTTCGCATAAATCATGAAGCCACCGCAGACGCCCTTCCAGGTCTCGTGCTCCTTGAGGGGCTCCTCTGTGAGGGTCTGTGCTACGCTCATCCATTCTGCATCGGTAGGGAGTCTCCATCCTTCAGGACAGATGGTGAGTGCTTCGTCGTAGGTGTAGTACTTTCCGGAGATGCCGTTCATGATAGGCGCATCGAAATATGAGACACCGGCCTTGCTGGTTCCGAGGTTTCTGGTTGTCCAGAAGAGGTCTCCTATCTTTACATAAGAATAGGCATTTCCGTCCTCATCCGTAACGAAATCGGTGTCCTCATTGTTGAATATCTCAGGTATGCTTCCGTCAGGTCCTGGCTTGACCATGGTGAGATTGGTGGTTCCGGATGCACTGTAGTAACCTGTTGCAGACACGGTGCAGGTGACAGTGTAGGTCTTGAGGCCATCCTTAGGGAAGGTGTATTCCCACTCTCCTTTGGCAAGATATGATGTATCTGCCTTCGATTTGTCTGTCACGGTCCACTTGTACGTCAGATCAAGGCCTTCGGTTCCGGTGAGTCCGTCTGCCGTGAACTTGAGCGTCTCTCCCTGTGCGATGATGGACTTTCCTCCGTGGACCTTGAGGTTGCCTGAGAAGTACAGGGTGTCATCCTCGTTTTTTTTCTTGCATGATGAAAGTGCGACGATTGCGGCCGCTATGCAGAAGAAGGTAGAAAATGCCTTTCCGAGTTTCATTCTATTAATGTGTTTGTTTACAGTATAACCTTGCAAATATGAGCATTTTTCCTCTAAAATCAGTGAAAAAGCGTAATTTTGCACTGAATGAAGACTCTCAATACAATTACCATGCTATTGGTTGCTTCGGCAGCCCTGTTGTCTGCAGTTTCCTGCGGGAAATCCGGCTATGTCTCAATTACGGGTTATGCACAGGGAGGAAACTATCAGATCACGGTAAACTCGGAGGGTGCAAGCGTACCTCCTGAAAGCATGAAGCATTCCATCGACTCGATACTCAACGTCGTGGACTTTTCGCTTTCTGGATACAACAAGGAATCTCTCCTGTCGAAGTTCAACTCCGGAGAAACGATAGTTCCTGATGATATGCTGGTGGATATCTATTCGAGGTCTTATGATTTCTGGAAGGATAGCGAAGGAGTACTGGACGTTGCTGCGGGCCCTCTCTTCGATATATGGGGCTTCGGCTTTACCGAAGGTGAGATGCCTTCTGACGAGCAGGTGGCCATGACCCTTTCCGGCTGTGGAATGAGACGCCTGGTGCCTGACATGGACGATGTCTTGTCCGCGGATGGCACGCTTGCTCCGAAGGATCTAGTCCTCGAAGGCCTTGCCGACGATGCACCAGTTCTTCCCAAGCTGAATTTCAATGCTGTCGCTCAGGGATACAGTGTCGACCTGGTTGCGTCATATCTGTATTCGGTCGGAGTCCATGATATGCTTATCAACATAGGAGGGGAGATCTTCTGTGACGGCGTAAATCCTTCAGGTCAGGCATGGACCCTTGGCATCGACAAGCCTGAGGACGGCAACAATGTCACCGGGGCAATGGTACAGGGCGTATTCCACTCTCCTTCCGGTCCTTGCGGCATCGTCACCTCGGGAAATTACCGCAAGTTCTATGTCAAGGACGGCAAGAAATACTCACATTCCATCGACCCTCGTTCCGGTTATCCGGTTTCACACTCTCTGCTCTCCGCTACCGTGATTGCTACTGACGGCGGGGATTTCCTTTCGACGAAGGCTGATGCCCTTGCCACCATCTGCATGGTTCTTGGACTCGAGCAGGCAAGCGCGATGGTGGAGTCCATGCCGGGTATCGAGGCATGCCTGATCTATGATGAGGCCGGTGAGATGAAAGCCTGGACCTCATCTTCTTTCGTGCTGGAATAGCTGACCGCTACTGCTTGCTTTGTCATAGCGTGCTGATGATAGTCAGTGCGCTGCTCATCAGTTGGGCCAGCAGATCTGCGAATCTTGAGAGAAAGACAGGGCAAGCTCCTATCTGTGACAGCACGATAACGCTCAGCGACACCGGTATCAGCAGGCTTGCAAGAGGCATTGCTATCATGTTCGTAAGCAGGAACCATTGCGGAAAGCTGTGGAAATGATACCATGCCACGGGTGCCGTGAATGCTTGGCATGAAATGCTCAGCGTCGCGATGTCCCATACTTTCTTCAGGGGATCTTTCGGGCCCGGAGGATAGAAGGATGAGAGCCATGGGAAGAGTATGTATATGCCGGCCATCGCGAGGTAGGACAGCTGGAATCCTGGGGTGAGTATGTTTCCGGGGGAGAGAAGAAGCTGTATCATCATCGCGCTTGAGAAGATGGTGAGCGGCTCCCTGCTTCTGCAGCTGACGACGGCAATTTCCCTGAGGAGGATGAAGAGGAAGGCTCGCATGATCGATGGCGATGCTCCGGTTACGACGGCATAGATGAGGCAGCATGTCACGATGACGGCGGCACGCAGACGTACCACGACAGGATGGCCTCCGGCAATGGACATGCACTTGGACAGAATGGCGTATATTATTCCGAGATGCATCCCGGAGAGTGCGAGGATATGGGATGCTCCGCTGTTGCGGAATGCTTCCCTGAGTCCGGATGGGATGTCGCTTCTGTCTCCGGACAGGAGGGCTTTCACGAGAGGTGCCGAGCTCTCGCCGAATCCTGCTGAATCTATCGCCCCGTACAGTGCTTCACGAGCCTTGACGACCAGCTGCATGTCCTGCGGTTCGAGGCCTGTTCCTCCTGCAATCTTCCACGCCAGTCCTCGGCACGCTCCTGCCAGGAACAGCACTGCAAAATACCACGGAAAACGGCTTTCCGTGCCCTTCAAAAGCAGATATGCCATGATGCTGCCGAGCAAAGTTACCATGCCGGACAGGATGATGTGATCGTATGGAAACAGCACTCCCGCCGCCACTCCGGTCGCCAGGGCGGCGACCAACTCCGGACCCTTCATAATCTTCCCTTCATTTTCGGCGATATTATTAATAAAATTAGTAAATTTGCCTTGATATAATGGAAATTATTCCCGAGAAAATTAATTAAGCTTATAATATATGATTATCCTCGTATTGAATTGCGGAAGTTCTTCACTCAAGTACCAGCTTCTTGACATGAAGAGCAATGAAATCTACAATCTCGTGGCTAAGGGTCTCGTAGAGAGAATCGGCAGCGAGATGGGTCATGTGAAACATACTACCATCGGTAAGGACTCAATCGATTATGAGACTCCGGTCGCAGATCATACCGTAGGTGTAAAGGAAGTCCTCAAGGCTCTCCTCGACAAGCAGCTCGGTTGCCTCAATACCCTTGAGGACATCGAGGCTGTGGGCCATCGCGTGCTCCATGGCGGTTCTGAGATCGTATGCAGCAAGCTCGTTGACGAGCACCTCATCTCTATCGTGGAGAAGTGCTGTGACCTCGGACCTCTCCATAACCCTGCAAACCTCCGCGGTATACGCGCAGTGAAGGAAGTCCTTCCAGAGGTTCCGCAGGTTGCTGTATTCGACACTGCATTCCATCAGACCATGCCTGCATACAACTACATGTATGCTCTCCCATACGAGTACTACGAGAAGTATTCTATCCGCAAGTACGGTTTCCATGGCACCAGCCACAGGTACGTATCTGCAGAGGGCGCAAAGTTCGCTGGTCTTGACATCAACAATTCCAAGATCATCACCTGCCACCTCGGAAACGGTAGCTCTATCGCTGCTGTCGAGAATGGTAAGGTAGTGGATACCACCATGGGTCTCACTCCTCTCGACGGTCTCATCATGGGTACCCGTTGCGGCTCGATCGACCCTGCTGTCGTTACCTACATCGAGATGAAGGAAGGTAAGACTGCTGCCGAGATGGACACTCTCATGAACAAGAAGTCCGGTCTCCTCGGCGTTTCCGGCATTTCAAATGACCTTCGCGACGTGAGCGCCGCTGCAAACGAGGGCAATCCTCGCGCAAAGCTCGCTCTCAAGAAGCTCACCCATGACATCATCAAGTACATCGGAAGCTATACCGCAGAGATGAACGGTGTGGATCTCATCATCTTCACCGGTGGAATCGGAGAGAACAATGCACGCCTTCGTCGTCGCATCTCAGAGAACCTCGGTTACCTTGGCGTGAAGTTCAACTACGAGGCTAACGAGACCCGTGGTGACGAGATCATGCTCACACTCCCTGACTCTAAGGTCAAGATGGCTGTCATCGCTACCAACGAGGAGCTCATGATTGCCCGCGATACCATGAACATCGTTCTCAACGAACAGGAATAACATTTTATAAGAGATATAACCATGGCTTTGATTGACAACATCATCGCACGCGCTAAGGCGAACAAGCAGCGCATCGTGCTCCCTGAGTCCCTCGAGGAGCGTACCATCACAGCAGCAGATCAGGCTCTTCGTGACGAGCTTGCAGAGATCATCCTCATCGGTAACCGCGAGGAGATTCTCGCAAAGGCAGCTGAACTCGGTCTCAAGAACATCGATAAGGCTACCATCATCGATCCTGCTACTTCAGAGAAGACTCCAGAGTACATCAACCTCCTCTATGAGCTCCGCAAGAACAAGGGTATGACCATGGAGCAGGCAGAGAAGCTCGTAAAGACCAACACTCTCTATTTCGGTTGCCTTATCATCAAGAGCGGCGATGCTGACGGTCAGATCAGCGGCGCTCTCTCTACTACCGGTGATACACTTCGTCCTGCACTCCAGATCATCAAGTGCGCTCCTGGCATCAGCTGCGTAAGTGGCGCTATGCTCATGCTCACCAATGCTGAGCAGTACGGTGAGAACGGTGTCCTCGTAATCGGTGACGTTGCCGTTACTCCTGTTCCAGACGCTTCTCAGCTTGCACAGATCGCTGTCTGCACAGCTCAGACCGCAAAGAGCGTAGCTGGTTTCGCTGATCCACGTGTCGCAATGCTTTCATTCTCTACCAAGGGTTCTGCAAAGCATGAGGCCGTTGATAAGGTAGTTGAGGCTACCAAGCTTGCTCATGAGCTCGATCCAGCTCTCAAGCTTGACGGTGAGCTCCAGGCTGATGCCGCTCTCGTTCCTTCAGTAGGTAGCAAGAAGGCTCCTGGTTCAGAGATCGCAGGTAAGGCTAACGTTCTCGTATTCCCAAGCCTCGAGGCTGGTAACATCGGTTACAAGCTCATCCAGCGTCTTGGTGGTGCAGATGCTATCGGCCCTATCCTCCAGGGTATCGCACGTCCTGTAAATGACCTCAGCCGCGGCTGTTCAGTGGACGATATCTACAAGATGGTAGCTATCACCGCCTGCCAGGCTATGGACGCTAAATAAGCAGACAATAATCAGATTATAAAAGAGGCGGTGACCATCTTGGTCACCGCCTCTTTGTTTGTTATTCGATGTGAATCCTGTAAGGGAAGTAGAGCAGATAGTCATTGTTCCACTCCAGGACGTCCACATGGTGCTGCGGAGTCGCTACGACTACGAGCCAGAGATGTGCGAGCGGCTCGTCCGAAGGAACAGTGAACTCGAGAGAGTTCTGCCATCCCATGCCTTCATATACGACGCTGTGGCTCTCTGAATAGATAGGGGTGCCATCGGCCTTGACACCGACGAGACCAAAGGTCCATGTGGCCTCTGATGCTGCGGATTTGAGAGCTTCCTCACGTGTAGGCACATCAGCCTTTGGAAGGTTCGGCTTGTCCTCGCTGTCCGTAAGCTCGGCTCCTACAGAACCATCGACCTCATCCGGAATCTCGTAGGCCGCAGCTGAACGCTTCATAGGACCAAGGTAAGGAGCCTCACCCTTGAGGTTGATTGCGATGGTCGTGCCAGGTGCAGGTACGTCAAGTTCGATACCGTTGTAGCCATACTGCTGTGGCTCCTGACCCTGTGCGATGCGTCTCCATCCTTGAGCGTCAGGCTCTTCGAGCTTCCCTGTATGCTGGTTTGCATAAGGAGCAGCGATCTCCCGGACTCTGTCGAAGTCGTAGGTCATGGACTTTGATGCAAACTCGTACATCTCCTGTCCGAACTGATAGTCGTCGATGCCGGTGAACTCTTCGTAGACCTGGATAACGTCATGACGATGGTTCGCTGCCCTCCAGAGGTCGCCGATGAACTTGAGTCCATGCTTGTTCGACCAATACTCGAGCACATATGGAGAATGGTACATGTTGTCCGGATGCATGAATGCGAGATGGGTCAGGTCCATGAATGCCTTCCAGTGGTAATTCTCGCTGGTCATCCAGTCCTCGTTGACGTTCCAGAGCATCCACTGTGATGTCATCTCATAGATTCCGCCCCCGCCGAAGCCGCTGTCCGTGTCGTTTGAAAGCTGGCTCTGGAAAGAGTGTCCAAGCTCGTGCGCGATTACGTTGAGGTTCTTCTCATACGTGCGGAGCGGGGTGACCCAGAGACCACCGATGACGCCGTCGTAATCTCCACCATATGCGGTTCCCTCGTCTGAGTACATAAGCATTACCATCATCTTGTAGATGTCGGCATTGGAACCTGGCTGTATGAAACCGAGGTCATTCTTGAAGAAGTCATAGAAGTGCTGAGACCTTTCCATGAGGTTAGGAAGGTCTACCTTCATGTTATGACCGAGATAGTCCGGTGCGGTCGCAAGGTCGGGACCGAAGCCTTTCTGCCAGAAGAATACGAGGTCGTCATTCTCTGCAGACCTTTCATAGCACCAGAGAGAAGCGGTGTCCTTGAGGTCCATCTCCTGGAGATCCTTAGGAATGTAAACCTGCTTCTCGTTCTTTGGCGAGCAGGCAGCGGCGAGCATGGCCGCGATGATTATGAATGTCTTTCTCATTGGGAAAAATGTTTACGGCATTGGGTATATGGTGATGATACCGTCAATATAGCTGAAGCGGTTGACAAGCCAGGTCTTAAGCCTGGATATCTCGCTTGCGGTATCATAGTTCTTCGAGATTCCCCAAAGAACGGAATCTTCCTTGAGGTCATTACCGATGGCCTCGTTGACAGCATCTATGTTGGCAAGTACGGCTTCAAGGAGACCGTCCTTGTTCTCATTCCACTTCTCCTTGTAGGCCTTGACGAATTCAGGTACGCCCCAGAGATCTGAGAAAAGCTTCGGTATGCCTGCACCGTATGCGCCTTTTCCTGTGTAAGGGTTGCTGCCGTAGATAAGGCCCTTGTAGCTGGAGAAATAGCTGTGACCTTGCCCATTTCTGTCATACATGTCGCTCCAGTCATAGCAGAAGCCTGCGTCGAAGTCCCATGCCGGCCCCATCGTCCAGCGTCCTTCTGCGGTCTTGTTTATGTATCCGCTTCGTATGCTTATACCGTTGTCCATTTCGACATTGTAGACGGCTTCTTCGAGAATGAGATAGCTTATCATCGATTCAACGTCGAGGACAGTGCTGATTCTCTGCCAATCCTTGGATTTGATGGCACTCTCGAGTACGGCAAATTCTTCCTTGACCGCAGCAAGCTGCTCGGCTGTCGGATCCTTAGGATATTTCACGCACACGTCGGTTCCATAGATGGCAGAATAGAAATTGTCGGCCGCGTCCGGGCTCTGGCTCGGACCGTCATCCACGTCAAGTGCCAGAAGCATACCGTCTTCACCGACTTTCACCCGGTTCTTTCCCTCTTCTACCTGTTCGCTGAGGACATAGACTCCCAGATACTTTCCATTGAGGGTCAGCTTCACGTAGCGGGTGTGGTTGGTATATGGAATGCCGAGGTACTCTGCCATGGTGAAGCCGATGTTGTTCATCATGTGAGTCACGTCGCGGTAGTCCGCGAGCAGCACCCAGTCCTTCTCGCTCTTCATCCCGAGAAGCTCTGCGCTTTCTTCGAGCTTGAAGCGGTAAGGCTTCTTAGGATACCACAGCCATGTCGAGTTTCCACGTCCGCGTATGCTTGCGCGTCCTTCATAGCTGCAGTCCAGTTCCTCTCCGCCTTCGGTGAGCAGGCTGCCATCTATCTTTATCGTGCATGGGCGTGCATCCTTGGATTTCTTGGAGTCCACAGGAGCATTGCCATCGGTGGTTATTTCCATTTCCACAGCTCCGTAGAGCTGGTAAGTGGCCTTTACCTGAGGTGTCGGGTCAGTGCCGGGCTCATCTCCAGGTTCCTCAGTGCCGGGCTCGTCCGTACCGGGAACAGGCCCTTCGAGGGGCTTCTTACAACCCGCTGCAAGTACGAGTACTGCAGCAGCAAGCATCAGGCTTATTCTTTTCATCTTATTTGAACTTAAAGATTGCGAAAGTGCGTCCGCTGAGACTTTCCATAAGGCTTGGCGTTCCGTCCTCGAGTTTCCTCATTCCCATTTCCCAATAGTATTCAGGATGTTCTACAGGAGTGAGGTCGATGGTGCTTGTCTGCGGTACGACTGCGTCAGGAGTGAAGATGTTGTCGGCCATGGCATTGTCAGAGTGGAGCGTAATGAGCTCGCAGCTGCTGATTCCCTCAGGAAGGTTGCGCAGGTCGATGTTCACGGTCTGAGCATAGTTGCTGAGGTTAACGACCTTTACGTAATACTCTCCGGCCGCTGAGTCCTTGACAGCGGTGGCATAGAGGCTGTTCTGACCGTCCTTGCCGGCCACAGGCTTTCCGTCCATCGTCACGTCGAGTACGTCCGTACCTTTATATAGAGAATAGAGCTGCTGAACATAGTAGCTGCAGGTCTTCATCGTGTTGAGATTGTCGAACCAGATGAGGTCCGGACGCCACTGCCATCCGTCTACATGTGCGAGGAGGGGAGCGTACGTAGCCATATAGACCACGTCGGCATTCCTCTCGAGGCCGGTCATGAAGGCCGCCTCGACTATTGCCGCATTGAAATGGTTGAACTTGTGACCGCTGGTGCCGTGGCAGGCGTATTCTCCTGCGAAGACCTTGGTCTTGCTGCTGCGGTCATAGTTGTCGTATCTGTCGGCGTTGCGCTCGAAGAAGTTCTCGTTCGAGTAGAAATGTTCGTCCACGAGGTCTGCGCCAAGTTCCTTCATCTTTGGCCAGAGGTCTTCGAACCACTCGCCGCCGCTGTATGGACCGGACGAACCGATGATCTTGATGTCTGGATACTTGGCTCTGATGGCCTTTACGAAAGGCTCGAGATGGGTGATGAAGTCATCGCCCCACTGCTCGTTTCCGACGGCTATGTAGTGGAGATTGAATGGCTCCGGGTGTCCCAGACCTGCGCGCACCTTGCCCCACTTGCTCTTTACGGAACCGTTGGCGAATTCGATGAGGTCAAGCGCATCATCGATGTAGGGCTGAAGGTCCTTGATGTCTGCGTGAGGATGCATCTCAGGGTCGTTCTCGAACTGGCATGCCATTCCGCAGCTGATGACAGGAAGAGGTTCTGCTCCTATATCCTCAGAGAACTGGAAATACTCATAGAATCCGAGTCCGTATGACTGGTAGTAGTCTCCGAAGAAGCGGTTGCTCTGGTCATACATCCATCTGTTGACGTTGATCGGACGGTTTTCCACCTGCTCTACGGAATGCTTCCACTGATAGCGGTTCGCGAGGTCTGTTCCCTCGACGATGCATCCTCCAGGGAAGCGGAATACGCCTGGCTTGAGGTCAGCTATTGCCTGAGCCACATCCTTTCTGAGGCCGTTCTCCCTACCCATGAATGTCTCGACAGGGAAGAGGGAAATATGCTCGAGGTCTACGCATGCGTTGTCGTTCCATGAGTCGCCTTCTTCCCAGGTCTCGAGAAGTACGCGGAGAGTTGCCTTTGGACTGGTCTTGGGTGCGGTGAACACCATTTCGTATTTCTGCCACTTCTTCGATGTGATCTCGATGGCCCCGCTGAAGAATCTCTGGTCATCGGCCTGAGTGTTGTCCTCGCAGAGGTGGAAGCTGATATACTCCTTTGATGCCTTGCCTGCGCAACGGGCCCATACGGAGAATCGGTACTGTTTGCCTTCTTCTATTCCCATGCCGAAGTATCCTTCGTTCTCAAGTCCTGTGACTCTGACGGGATGGCCTGCATAAGAGAGATGTACGTAGTGCGGACAATTGCTGAAAGGACCGTCGTTGCGTACTTCGACATTTCCGAAAGACTGCCAGCCCTGGAGAGGGTTGTCGAATTCGAATGAACGGTTCTTGACGAGCTCAGCATAGAGACCGCCGTCGGCTGCGAAGTTTATGTCCTCGAAAAATACTCCGTACATCGTCTTCTGTACAGGGAATTTTTCCTTGCTGAAATCGACGCTGATATGCTTCTGGGCATTTGCAGCGAAACTTGCTGCCAGGAGGGCAGCAAATAATAGTGCTCTTTTCATGTTATGTCGTGTGGGGAATTGGCACCCGGACGGGCGGTCAGGCCCGCCCGGATAATAGAAATAAGAAATGAGATTACTTCTTGCACTCGCAGGCTTTCTGCTCTGCAGGGATACATGCCTTGTAAGTCTCAATCCATGTGTTGAATCCTTCTACGTCAGCTGGATCCGGTGCGATCTCCACACCCTTGTCACCGTTGAATACTATCATCTCGAGGTAATCAGCGAGGTTGAGTCCCTTCTTGTTGACAAGGTAGCCGGCGAGGAGTGCGATACCCCATGCACCACCTTCACCTGCGGTCTCCATCACTGAGATAGGAGAGTTGAGTGCAGCTGCGAGAACCTTCTGACCTACGCCCTTGGTCTTGAAGAGACCACCGTGACCGGTGATTCTGTCGACCTGTACGTGCTCCTCCTTGAAGAGGATGTCGTTACCCATCTTGAGTGCACCTACGGTAGCGTAGAGGTGTGCTCTCATGAAGTTGGCGAGGTTGAACTTGTCGTTTGCTGAGCGGAGGAACATAGGACGTCCGTCGGTACAGCCGCAGACAGGCTCACCTGATACATAGTTGTATGAGAGGACACCGCCGCAGTCTGAATTGCCGGTGAGGGCGTGGTTGTAGAGCTTTCCGTAGATCTCGTTCATGTCAACAGGAATTCCGAGAAGCTGCTGGTACTCCTTGAAGAGGTTTACCCATGCGTTGATATCGGAAGTACAGTTGTTGCAATGAACCATTGCCACGAGGCTGCCGTCAGGAGTGGTCACCATGTCGATCATCTCGTAAGGCTTGCTGAGGTCCTTCTCGAGAACGATCATTGAGAATGATGAAGTACCGGCTGAAACGTTACCGGTGCGCTGCTTTACGGCGTTGGTAGCGACCATTCCGGTGCCTGCGTCACCCTCTGGAGGACAGAGTGGACAACCGCCCTTGAGGTGGCCTGAGATATCGAGACGATGAGCGCCGTGCTCGGTGAGGTAACCTGCCTCTTCACCTGCAACGAGGCAATCTGGGAGAATGTCCTCGAGCTTCCAGTTGTAGCCCTTAGGGGCGATGAGCTCGTCGAACTTCCTTACCATCTCGGCATCGTAGGTCTTGGTCTTAGGATCTACAGGAATCATTCCTGATGCATCGCCGATACCGAGGACCTTCTTGCCGGTGAGACGCCAGTGGATATAACCTGCAAGAGTGGTGATGTAGGTTATGTCCTTGACATGCTCCTTATCTTCGAGAATGCACTGATAGAGGTGAGAGATGCTCCAACGGAGAGGAATGTTGTAGTTGAAGAGCTTTGAGAGCTCAGCAGCTGCAGCGCCTGTGTTGGTGTTTCTCCATGTAAGAAAAGGATAGAGGATCTTCTCTACTTCTGAAGGGTCTGCACCGCGGCTTGCGACACCGGTAGGACCGAATGCCATGTAGCCATGCATCATTGCAGAGATACCGATAGAAGCGAGCTGCTCGATTTCGCAGTCGTACTGTGCCTTCACATTCTTGCGGAGGTCAGCGTAGCAATCCTCGAGGCCATACCAGATAGCCTCGGTACTGTATGTCCAGAGTCCGTTTACGAGCTGGTTCTCCCACTCGTGGCTACCCTGTGCGATCGGCTTGTTTTCCTGGTCGATGAGGACAGCCTTGATACGGGTCGAACCGAACTCGATACCAAGCACGGCCTTGCCGGCGATAATGGTTGATCTTGCGTCCATGTGTCAGGTCAATTACATGAGTGACTTATTGAGCATGTAGTAGATCTCGTTGTTGCGGAGCTGCTGCTTGAAGCCGCTGATGGTGGTATCCTTGTTGATACCGATGAACTCGATGCCGGTCATCTCAGCGAAATCCTCCCAGTACTCAGCGGTGATCTCGTAAGAGAATGCGCTGTGGTGGGTACCACCTGCAAGGATCCATGCACCTGCGCCGATCTCGAAGGTTGGCTGAGGTACCCAGAGTGCAGAAGCTACAGGAAGCTTAGGCATTGGCTTAGGCTCGATGCACTCTACGTCGCTGGTGATGAGACGGAAGCGGTTGCCGAGGTCTACGATGGTAGCCTTGCAGCCGGCGCCGGTCTTAGAGGTGAATACGAGACGTGCGGTCTCCTGCTTGCGGATACCGATTCCGAGGAAGTGAACCTCGAGTTTTGGCTTGTCGGTAGCGATGAGAGGAGTAACCTCGAGCATGTGGCTCTGGAGGCTTGAAGTGCAGTCCTCAGCGAAGTTGAGAGTGTAGTCCTCGAGGAATGAGCAACCCTTTGAAAGGCCCTGGTTCATGATCCAGAGTGAACGATAGAGACAAGCTGTCTTCCAGTCGCCCTCTGCGCCGAAACCGATACCCTCTGCCATGAGGCGCTGTGAAGCGAGACCAGGGATCTGGTCGAAGCCGCAGAATGTAGGGCTGTCGATGTCAGCCTCTCCGAGGTCGTCGAAGTTGGTGGTGAAAGCGGTAGCGCCCTCAGCCTCGAGCACGCGACGGATCGCGATCTCTGCCTTTGCTGCGTTGCGTACCTTCTCCCAGTAAACCTGCTCGCCGCACTCGTCGATCTTGATGGTGTACTCCTTCCTGTACTCCTCTACGAGAGCATCTACCTCAGCGTCGGTGACAGCCTTGAAGTAGTTCATGAGAGAAGATACAGGATAGTAGTCCACGTGGTAGCCGAGGCGCTGCTCGAACTCTACGCGGTCACCGTCGGTAACGGCAACGTTGTTCATGTTCATACCGAACATGAGGCAGCGTACATCGTGTGCGTCAGCGACAGCTGCAGCAACGCGTGCCCAGACGGCGATCTTCTTCTGAGCTTCCTCGCTCTTCCAGTATCCTACGACAACCTTTCTAGGGATGCGCATGCGGGTGCAGATGTGACCGTACTCGATGTCACCGTGTGCAGACTGGTTGAGGTTCATGAAATCCATGTCCATGGTATCCCAAGGAATCTCTGCGTTGTACTGGGTGTGGAAGTGGAGGAGTGGCTTGCGGAGGGCCTGGAGACCCTTGATCCACATCTTTGCAGGTGAGAAGGTATGCATCCAGGTGATGACACCGACGCACTGAGCTGCGTTGTTGGCCTCGTTCATGATGGCCTCAACTTCCTTGCTGCTGTTTGCTGTACCTTTATATACGACCTTGATAGGAATGATGCCGGACTCGTTGAGGCCTGCCACCATTTCCTGTGAGTGCCCGTCTACGATCTTTACGGTCTCGCCACCGTAGAGAAGCTGTGCTCCGGTAATCCACCAGAGCTCCATGTTTTCAAATGCCTTGATCATTTATAGTTAAAGCTTATTGTTTGTAGGTTTTATTTCTTCTTCTGTCCGTAGTATGCGTTAGGACCGTGCTTGCGGTTGTAGTGCTTCTCGATGAGAAGAGGGTTCATCGTGAGCTCAGGATTTACCTGGAATGCGATGAATGCCATCTTTGCGCACTGCTCCATCACTTTCGCATTGTATACTGCGTTGTCTGGAGATGTTCCCCATGAGAAAGGCCCATGGTTCTTTACGATGACAGCAGGAGTGTGATCCGGGTTGATCTTACGGATGTTGAGGATCTCATCCACGATCACGTTACCTGTCTCGAGCTCGTACTGACCCTCGACTTCCTCCTTGGTCATGTCCCTTGTGCAAGGGATGTCCTTGTAGAAGTAGTCTGCGTGGGTGGTTCCGATGTTAGGGATGTCCTTGCCTGCCTCAGCGAATGCGGTTGCATAGGTTGAGTGGGTGTGTACGACGCCCTTGATGTTAGGGAATGCCCTGTAGAGCACGAGGTGGGTAGGAGTATCTGATGAAGGGTTGAGGTCGCCCTCGACTACCTTACCGGTAGCGAGGTCGACTACAACCATATCTGATGCCTTCATCTCGTCATAGCTGACGCCTGAAGGCTTGATTACTACGAGACCCTTCTCACGGTCGATACCTGAAACGTTGCCCCATGTGAAGATTACGAGGCCCTGCTTCACGAGGTCAAGATTGGCCTTGAAGACTTTTTCCTTGAGTTCTTCGAGCATGGCTTACCAGAGAATTACGTAAAGAATTGCAACGATTACGCAGATGGCGATTGAACCGATAGCATAACCCTTTGAAGTGTTGAAGAAGCTGAGGTCAACCGGAACTGCCTTAGGGTCCTGAGAGTTCTTGTTAGCGTTGTACCAAAGCCAAACTGCATTGACTCCGATGAGTACGCCGAAGAAGATGAATGCCTGGAATCCGATATCGTTGAGATACTTGATGAGGTTGTTCTCAGGAGTAGCTGAGCTTGGAAGACATGCACCCCAGATAACCACGATGAGAGCGACAACGAGGAAGAAGAGACCGGTACCACCGAGAATCTTCGCCCACTTGTTCATGCTCTTGCGGTCTTCCTCTGCAGGGAGTTCGCAATTCTCCACCTTCTTGTCGATGAGGGAGATCATGATGAACATGCAGACGAGGATGATGAAGATGTAACCGGCACGGAGCTGGAAAGGAACGTCACCGAGACAGATCTTGAAGATCACTCCGAGAGGAATGGTTGCGATTGCAGTCCAGACGGCAGCCTTTGCAGATGCCTTCTTCCAGAGAAGACCGAGACCGAATACGATCACGATACCAGGATAGATGAATCCTGAGTACTCCTGGATGTACTGGAATGCCTGATCGAGACCACCGAGGAGAGGCTTCACAGCTACGAGAGCGATTACGAGAGCGGTGATTGAGGTAAGACGACCAACGTTCACGAGGTTCTTGTCACTTGCACTCTTGTTGATATACTTCTTATAGATATCCATGGTGAAGAGTGTAGAGGTAGAGTTGAACATTGAAGCGAGTGAAGAGATGATCGCTGCAGAAAGAGCTGCGAAGGTAAGACCCTTCACGCCGGTAGGAGTGAAGTTCCTGACGAGCCAAGGATAAGCGTCATCAGCAACGTTGATCGAACCCTGAAGACCTGCCATGATCTCTGGATGGATAGAGATGTAGTATGCGCAGACACCTGGGATACAAACGATGAATGGGATGAGAATCTTGAGGAATCCAGCGAATACGAGACCCTTCTGAGCCTCCTCGATGCTCTTTGCAGCGAGACCCTTCTGGATGATGTACTGGTTGAAGCCCCAGTAACCGAGGTTGGTGATCCACACTGCACCTACGACAGCTGCGATACCAGGCACGTTTGCGAATGCGCTCTCGCCGTGGCTCTGCTGTACTACGAGGTGGAGATGGCTGTCGGTGAGATGCTCACCGGTAGTGAGGTCATGGAAGATGTTGCTGATACCTGCGAGTGCACCTGAATCACCACCTACTGCCTTGAGGGCGAAGAATGCAGTGATGAGACCACCGCTGACGAGGAAGGTCACCTGGAGCACGTCGGTCCATGCTACTGATGCAAGACCACCGTAGATTGAGTATACACCGGCAATGACATAGAGAAGGAGGATGATGACCATCCTGACTGAGATGGTGAGGCTGCCGATCTCGATCATCGCACCCTGAAGGCCGAGGATCTGCTCGATTGCAAGTGCACCAAGCCATGCCACTGAAGTAAGGTTCACGAATACGTAGAGGAAGAGCCAGAGCACTGAGAATGCAAGACCTACACCGTCATTGTACCTCTCGCGGAGGAACTGAGGGATGGTGAAGATTTTCCTCTTGAGCATTACAGGGAGGAGGAACTTACCTACAACGATGAGGGTGACAGCTGCCATGAGCTCGTACGCGGCGGTTGCGATACCGTCAGCGTAGCTGGTTCCTGACATACCGATGAACTGCTCAGCAGAAATGTTGGCAGCAATGAGAGATGCACCTACAGCCCACCAGGTAAGGGTGTTACCTGCGAGGAAGTAGTCGTTAGCGCTCTTCTCCGCACCGTCCTTTGAACGGCCGAGAACGAGACCAAGCACGACGAGGAGGCAGAGGTAGAGGACCACGATGATGAGGTCGATCGAACGGAAGCCTGACGCCGTAATCATGTCAATGATGTTCATAATGCTTATTGTTTTAATGTTATTTGATGATCAGTATGATTATTCGGCAACATACTCCTCGAGGCCGAGGTCGTTGACAGAAAATGCATAGATGCAGTGGCTTGAGTAGTGCTCACCTGGACGGAGGAGTGCTGAAGGCCACTCTGGCTTGTTAGGAGTGTCAGGATACTTCTGGCTCTCGAAGCAGATACCGGTGCGCATCTGATATACGACGCCGTGCTTTCCGGTGATGGTGCCGTCGAGGAAGTTTCCTGAGTAAACCTGCATGCCAAGCTCGTTGGTGTATACGGTAAGCTCGATGCCTGAAGTAGGGCAGATGAGGCCGATTACAGGAACGGTGTCGTCACCCTCGTTGTCGAGAACCCAGTTGTGGTCATAGCCGTTACCGTTCTTGAGCTGCTCGTACTCGAAGTTGTCGATTTCAAGACCTACTGGCTTGTACTCGCTGAAGTCCATTGGAGTACCCTCTACAGGGATGATCTCGCCGGTAGTCATGTAAGTTGAGTCAACCGGAGTGAAGGTGCT
The DNA here is from genome assembly GCA_018064725.1 of Candidatus Cryptobacteroides caccocaballi. GTDB lineage: Bacteria > Bacteroidota > Bacteroidia > Bacteroidales > UBA932 > Cryptobacteroides > Cryptobacteroides caccocaballi. Next base: position 11,557 of record JAGHUQ010000004.1, on the reverse strand, counting down.
TGAATTGATCCAGAGATAGTCACCGCAAACGGTGTGTTTTGCCGGGTCTCCGCTGAGGTTGAAGTAAGAGTGGTTGGTCATGTTGATGACGGTAGTCTTGTCGGTCTCAGCCTCATAGAGACAATCGATGGCGTTGTCCTCGGTGAGGGTGTAGGTAACCCATGCGGTAACTGTGCCAGGGAAACCGTTGTCACCGTCTGGAGAAACGAGCTGGAACTTCACGTGGGTATCGTCAGCCTCGACAGTCTCATATACCTGATACTGCCAACCTGTAGGACCGCCGTGGAGGCAGTGTCCGAAGTTGTTCTGAGGAAGCTGGTACTCTACGCCGTCAACGGTGATCTTTCCGTCCTTGATACGGTTTGCGTAACGGCCTACGGTAGCACCGAAGTCAGAAGCGTTGTTCTCAGGGAAGAAATCCTTGATCTTGTCGAAGCTGAGGACTACATCCTGGAGCTCACCGTTCTTGTCTGGAACCATTACGGATACGATACGTCCACCGAAGTTGGTGAGACATACCTCCATACCGTTCTCGTTGGTAAGGGTGTAAAGTGCGGTTGCCTTGCCGTTGTACTGAGCCTCGAAATCCTTAGGATTGAGGCCTGACTTGGTAAGGACGTCGCCGTCTGAGCAGGCGATGGCTGCTACTGCGGCAGCTGCGATTGCAGCAAGTCTGGTAATACTTTTCATAATAATTATAAGTTGTTTGTTATTTTACTTCCCACTCATAGATACCGCAGCTGAAGCCCTCTGGCTGATCGATCTCGATCTTGACTGCAGTAGTCGCTACTGGCTTGAAGAGTACCTGGCATGCCTTGTCCTTGTCGGTAGGATAGCCTGATGGCTCCTCAACTTCTACCCATTCGCCCTTGTCGTTGCTGTAATAGATTCTCCACGCCTGAGGAACCTTGCAACCACCCCAAGGCTGGTCGTCGAACCAGTAGGTGGTGCTGCTGCTGACAGTGGTCTTCTCTGGGAACCTGTAGATGATGTTCTCAGTGCCGCCGGCAGCTGGCCAGTAGTGGAAATATGGAATGCTTACGTTGTCAGGGGTCGGAACGAGCCTGTCGTTGATTGCAGAAATTGATGATGGTGTGCGTGATCCTTCGATCTTGCTCTTGGAAGCGAGGGTCTCAGGCATTGTAGGGTTTGCAGCGCGGAGGTCCTGTGGAATCCATACGGTCATCTCACCGCTGCCTCTCTGACACCATGCATAATAAGGAATAAGGGTAAGCTTCACGTCCTTGATGTTCATGCGGCCAGCCTTGTCGAAACCGATTTCCTGAGCATCTGTTACGATCTGGTTGAGTCCATAGAGGAGGTCTGGACGGCTTACAACCTTCATCTGAGGGTTCTGGTTGAGGATGACTGAGCGAACTGAGAAGTTGCTGTTGTCCGGCCACTCTGCGCAGTAAACGACCGGACCGCACTCGATAGCTACGCGACCCTGGTCTGCCTTGACTTCGTGATGTGCCCTTACGGTACGAGGCTCCATGTCGAAGTGGAGGGCGATCTTGTCGCCTGCCTTCCAGTTGCGCTTGATGGTGAGGTAACCGTCCTCGGTGAGCTCGCCCTGAGCGTCAGCACCGTTGACCTTGCAGCTGTATCCGAGGCGCTTGCCATCGGTGTAGTTATAGAGGTCGCTAGGAACCACGTCACCCTTAACCCAACCTGGGATACGGAGCTTCATGGTGAAGCTGTCAGCCTCGGTAGCGTCCACGCTGATCTCGATGTCACCGTTCCAAGGGTAGTTGGTCTTCTGGCTGACGGTGATGTCCTTGCCTGCGACCTTCTGCTCCATGGTGTTGGAAACGAAGAGGTTCACGTAGAGAGCGTCATCCTTCACGGCATAGATATAACCAGGGAATGAAGGGATGAAACGACAGATGTTAGAAGGGCAGCAAGCGCAGCCGAACCATGCCTTACGTGCATGCTGGCCGATGCTCTCGAGTGGGTTAGGGTAGAAGAAACCGTCACCGTCGAGGCTGACGCCGCTGATGAGTCCGTTGTAGAGTGAACGCTCGAGTACGTCATAATACTTGCTCTCTCCGTGGAGGAGGAACATCCTGTAGTTCACATATACGTTACCGATGGCTGCGCAGGTCTCGCAGTATGCGCTCATGTTAGGGAGCTCATAGTTTGCGCCGAAAGCCTCGCCATTGTTTGTCGCACCGATACCGCCGGTGATGTAGAGCTTCTTGCCCACGATGTTCTCCCAGATGCGGTCGATAGCCTCGATATACTTGGCGTCACCGGTGAGAGCTGCAACGTCTGCGATACCTGAGTACATGTATGCGGCACGTACTGCATGACCCACTGCCTCATCCTGCTCGAGGATAGGGAGGTGTGCCTGGCTGTACTCGTCGGTACGGGTGGTGTAGCCTCTCCTGTCAAGGAAGTACTTAGCCTGGTCGAGGTACTTGCGCTCGCCTGTCACTGTATAGAGCTTTGCAAGAGCCATCTCTGCGATCTGATGTCCGGGAACGCGGTCAACCTGACCCTTGCCGAGTCCGACTTCGCGGCAGACGCAGTCAGCGTACTTGATTGCGATGTCAAGGAAGGTCCTCTTGCCGGTTGCCTGATAGTGTGCTATCGCACCCTCTACCATGTGTCCGAGGTTATAGAACTCATGGCTGAGGTCCTCCACGGTCTCCCAACGCTTGGTACCTGCCCACTCGTGAGGATGCTCAGGGTTCATGGTACGTGCAGTGTAGAGATATCCGTCTGGCTCCTGGGCTGCAGCGACAAGTACGAGGACGCTGTCGATGTAAGCCTCGAGCTTAGGGTCAGGATAAGTCTGGAGAATGTAGCTGGCGCCCTCGATTGTCTTATAGACATCGGTGTCGTCGAAAGAGTAACCTCCTACCTCGAAGCCGAGGTTGTGGTCTGCGTGCAGCTGCTCTGCTGCATGCACGAAGTTCTCATATCTGCCCTCGCTCTCGCACTTGCTGAAAGCAAGAGGGATGGTTACCTCGCGCGAAGCCTTGAGCCTCTGCCCCCAGAAAGTGTCAGGGTTGACCTTGACGCTTGTGAAAGGAACTGGCGAGATAGGATAATTACCTGTCTCTACCTGCTCTGCAGGCTTTGAAGTACACGCTGCTGCTGCAAGGAATGCAGCTGCTATTGCTAATGACTTTTTCATTTATGTTTTGTTATTTATGATAGTTAGTTGTTCTTTTTGAGCTTGATGAGGAAGCCTCCACCCTGTGCCATGCGTACGTCGACCTTCCCCAGCTTCTTGGCTTCGGACTTGGAGATGACGTGGCTGCATGCGTCTATGTCTGCATCTTCGCCGTCGAGATAGCATTCCATCTCATACTCACCGTCTCCGAGGACGCTGAGGTCGATGCTGAGCTCGCGAGAGTCCCAGTTGGTGGTTCCGGCTACATACCAGTCGTCTCCTGCCTTGCGGGCCATGACGACGTACTCGCCGATCTTTCCGTCGAGGCAGAGAGTCTTATCGTAGTTCCTGGGAAGAGAACAGATGAAATCTGTGGTCGCCTGGTCAGCCATGTAGCGGCTAGGAGTGTCGCAGAGCATGCTGAAAGGGGAGTCGAGGGTCAGGTAGAGAGCTACCTGCTGTGCCCTTGTTCCCTGAACGAGCGGATTGCTGTATACGTCCGTGAACTGGTCTCTTCTGACATTCTGGAGACCGCCAGGAGTATAATCTGCATAGCCTTCCATCATTCTGAGGAAAGGGTAAGCGGCATTGAGCGCAGGCATGTCCATCTCGCTGGTGATCCACTTCATGTTCTCCTCGCCGTGTATGCTCTCGTAGTTCACTACGTTAGGATAGGTGCGGCAGATACCGGTCGGAGGGAATATTCCATGGTAGTCAAGCATGAGATGATACCTTGCGGCACATTCTGCGATTCTCCATATCATCTCCACCGCGGTCTGGTCGTTTCTGTCAAGGAAGTCGACCTTGAAACCGGCCACTCCCATCTCCGAGTATTTCTTGCAAGCATCCTCAAGCTTCTCGTCCAGACAGTTGAATACTGTCCAAAGCCAGATCTTGACATTCCTCTGTGCTGCATAATCCACGAGAGCCTTGACGTCGATCTCGTCGATAGATGTGAGGATATCGCCCTTTGATGGGGTGCTCCATCCTTCGTCGAGCACCATGTATTCAAGACCGTTTGCCGAAGCGAAGTCGATGTAATACCTGTAGGTTTCCATGTTGATGCCTGGCTTGAATGGCACTCCGGTGAGCCCCCAGTCATTCCACCATTCCCAAGCTGCGAAACCTGGCTTGATCCATGATGTGTCTGAAATCTTCGATGGCTCTGCGAGCGCATAGACCATGTTGTTGACAGGCATGTCGGTTTCCTTCTCGCTGATTGCAAGGACCCTCCATGGGAAATTCATCTTCCCGCAGACCTTTGCGATGTAATCCTCGTGCTCGGTCACGTAAAGCTGCTGCCTTGAAGGATATTTGTCGAATGAAGCAGGGTAACCTGCGAATTCAGCACTTACGGTCGTGCCGCTGACCCTTGCGAACATACCTGGATATGCCTTGAGGTCTGATTCGAGTATGGTGAGCCTGCTGCCACCTCCGATGCCTACGGATACCGGCATGAAAGCGGGGAGTTCGCTGCCGTCGGAGAGCATCTGGTGCTCATAGACGCCCTCGAATGCCATTGCATAAGGCTTCCTCGGGTTGGATGAGTAGTTGATCCAGCAGTCTGAGTCATTTACGAAATTGAAGTCCGCAAGCTCATTGCTGACGATGGTCTCGACTCCGTCCTTTCCTCCGACGAACCTGTATGCGGCGCCTTCGTCACATACGTACCAGATCATGCTCCACTCGTCGTCGAACTTGAGCGTGAGGGTGTTGTAGTCCATGTCGAACTCTGCCTGGCGGTAGAAAGGCGCGGCGATATGCTCGTGAACCGGAGTCTTGGTCAGCTTTGAAGCAACGACCTTGCTTCCGGTACCGTAGGCGCGACCGTCTGCAAGCTGCATCTGAGCGACGCTGTTCTCGAGAACGGCATTTCCGTCATAATATACTGAGTATCCTTCATCTCCGACCTTCACGCAGATTCTGCCGTCGGGTGAACATACCGTGTCCTGGACCTTTGCACATGAGCAAAGAGCCAGGACAGATGCGATGATTGATAAGGTTCTTTTCATCTTACTTGACCTTCCATTCGATTATACCTCCGGATTCTCCTTCCTGGAGCTTTGCCACGATGTTGAGACCGTCGGTGCTTACAGGCTTGAATCGTACCACGTTGTAGCAGTCTTCCTTGACTCCGTACTCGTCGAGCGCCTCGACTTCCTTCCACCTTCCGTCAGGGAGCTGGTAGTAGAGCTTCCATGACTCAGGCACCCTGTAGTTTCCGTCGTAGTGATCGAACGACAGCCAGTATACCTGAACCTCAGATACTGTCTCCTTCTTTGCAAACTTGTATGCGAGGTTGACCTCGGAACCTCTTTTCTGCCACCAGTAGTGGTAAGGCTTGCTGATGTCGTGTGAGCTCTTAGGCTCCCACTGGTCGTTCACGCCCCATGCATCGCCCATTCCAGCTGCTGATTCAGGTGCGTCGTTCTGGATGGCTGCCACGCTCGAAGTGTATGCGGTTGCCTGTGATGCGATGGTAGGGAGAGGCTTCGGATGGGTGAGTTCTGCCGAAACAGGGATCCACACTTCCATCTCGTCGCTGCCCCTGTTGCACCACGTGCTGTAAGGGATTGCCTTTACGGTCACCTTCTCCTCGTTTCCGTCGAGGTCCACCTTGACGGCTTCGCCGCTGAGTTCAACGACACCGCAGAGGAGTTCAGGCTTGTATTCTGCAGTGAATTCGTTAGCTGCAGGGATATACTTGTCGAACACATGTCCGTTCTCCTGGTCAACGCCTTCGAGACAGTATACGACAGGGCCACGCATGATGGCGAGCTTGCCGCGGTCGTCCTCTACCTTGTCGCAGGCCTGAACCTTGCGCACGTCCATGTTGAAGTCGACGCTGATCTCGTCACCCGACTTCCATTTGCGGTCGATTACGACATATCCGTCTACAAGCTTGCCGCTGATGTCCTTGCCGCCGTTCACGCTTACCTTGACGCCACCCTTGTTGTCTACAAAGCTGTAAAGTCCCGTGTCGACGGGAGCTTCCTTAGCCCAGCCCGGTACGCGGACCATGACAGCGAACTGTCCTTCCTGCTCAGGGTCAAGCTTGATCTTGACGCTGCCGTCCCAAGGATACCTGGTGCTCTGTGATACATGGAGAACGCCGTTTTCCGTGTTGATGTCGCTATGGCTGTCGATGAAGAGGTTCACATAGATGTCATTGCCTCTGACTGCGTACATGTAGTTCGGAACGGATGCGACGAAACGTGTGATGTTGCCAGGGCAGCATGCACATCCGAACCACTCCTCGCGAGCGTGCTCTCCCATGCTTTCGAGCGGGTTGTCGTAGAAGAACTTGTCTCCGTCGAGGGAAACTCCGGACATGACTCCGTTGTAGAGGGCCATCTCGAGGACATCGATGTACTTGCTGTCTCCGGTGTAGAGGAACATCCTGTGGTTCCAATAGACGTTCGCTATGGATGCGCAGGTCTCGCAGTAGTCCTGGCTGTTGTGCAGTTCATACTCGGGACCGAAACCTTCGCCCTGTGCGCGGCTGCCGATACCTCCGGTGATGTAGAGCTTCTTGCCTGCCATGTTGTCCCATATCCTGCTGAGCGCGTCGAAGTAAGCCTTGTCATGGGTAAGCGCTGCGACATCGGCGACTCCTGAATAGAGATAGCCTGCTCTTACCGCATGTCCGACGATCTCCTCCTGCTCGATGATAGGCATGTGGTCCTGGCTGTACATGCTTGGAGCATGGCCGTCGGTGCACCTGCCGGTCTCATCGCAGAAATACTTTGCCTGGCGGAGATACTTCTCGTCTCCGGTGACCTTGTAGAGTTTGGCGAGTCCCATCTCGACGATAGGGTGTCCTCCCGGACGATGTATCTTTCCTTCCTCGTCGCCAAAGGTCTCGCATACGAGATCTGCATTCTTGAGGGCGACATCGAGGAGGGTGCGCTTGCCTGTCGCCTTGTAGTGAGCGACCGCTGCCTCGTAGAGATGACCGCAGTTGTACAGTTCATGGCTGTTGATCTTCTCCCACCTGTGGGTTCCCCACCATCCTGAGAGACGGTAGCATTTGTTGGTTACGCAGGTGCAGAGGTAGCCGTCAGGCTCCTGCGCCGCTGCGATTATCGCGATGTAGTCGTCTATTCTCTTGTCGAGCTCGGGGTCATAGTGGGCGGCAAGTGAATAGGATGCTCCTTCGATGACTTTGTATGGGTCGGTGTCGTCGAATGAGAAATCCCCTCTGTGCTCTCCTTCCATCAGGCCGCCGGCAATTGCAAAGTTGTCGAAGCGTCCGTTGATGTCGCACTGATAGAGGGCGGCCGGGATGGTGACTGTCCTGTTGGTCTCGATGCGAGGTGCCCAGAAACCGTCGGTGATCTCGGTCGCAGTGAATGGAACCTCGAGAATGTCAGTCACGGGGATGTCGCTTGCCTGAGAGCAGGATGCGAGCACCGTGGCTGCAAATGTGAGATTTACTATTGTTCCTAGTGTCTTCATGTGTGGAATCAGTTGAATTTAAGATACACAAAGATACGCAATACGCGCGTAGAACGGGTGGAATTCTGTACACTTTTTTCGTAAAATAGTCCAGCGTCGGAATGACTTGATTGCCAAAAATGAAAAAATAGTATATTTGCTATGAAAAGTAACCACATACATGTACTCATTTGCAAAAATTCGCCTTAAGTTGATTCTGCTTGCCATTTTGTCGCCGGTCATGGCTTTTGCAAGCAAATCTCCGGACTTCTACTTCAGAAATCTCTCAGTAAAGGACGGTCTTCCCTCAAATATGGTGACATCTCTATGTCAGGATGGGGATGGAATGATGTGGTTCGCGACCGGATCAGGCGTTGCCTGCTATGACGGAGTCTCTGTCAATGTCTGTGATTTCGACCTCGATGGCCGTGTCGAGTCCAACGTGTCCGTGAACGTTCTCGTGATCGGTGATGACGGTACTGTTTGGGCTGCTTCGGACATCGGCGTATTCTTCAGCAATCCTGAAAGTGCCCATGTCTTCCGCAGGCTGCCTGTCGTGGCACCTGACGGGGCATGCCTCGAGACGAATGTGACGATTCTTGCCAAGGACATGATGGGGAACATCTGGATGGCGTCAGTCGCGGGGGGAATCTTCAGGTATGACGTCTATTCCAAGAAAATCAATCATTACACATTGGGAGATGTCACAGCTGGAGTCGAATCGCTTATGGCCGATTCAAACAATAATGTGATGGTTTCGGCTACGCATGCATACGGAAAACTCTATATGTATAATTCCGTGACGGATTCCTTCACCGAGAATGCGTTCTCGACAATCGGAGGAAATGCTGCCAGGGTGTTGGCGATGTGCGAGTCTTCTGCTGGAGTCATCTATCTGGGAACGTGGGACGGAGGTGTGCTCAGATATGACAGGGCGCACAGGACTGCGACGCCGATAGGCTCTGCGGATGGCCTCTCTCATGTCCATTCCATCATCGAGTTCGCACCTGGCGAGCTCCTGGTCGGCTCTGATGACGGACTTATGTGGATGGACGTGGTAGACCGGAGCAGGAGACTTTTCGTAAATGATCAGTCCGATCTGTCTTCCATATCGAACAGGTTCGTCTATCCGTTGACGGTTGATCGCGAGGGTGGTCTATGGGTCGGTACTTATTTCGGTGGAGTCAACTACGTCTCTCCACACAGCAGCAGCTTCGAGAGAGAGTCCATGTCGAGGCTGACAGGAAGCAACGAGGGCTTCCTCGTGAGTACGTTCTGCGAGGATGAAGAAGGAAATCTCTGGATAGGATCCGATAACGGAGGCGTTGTCTGCTACTCTCCTTTCACCGGAAAGATACTGAAGTCTTACACACCTGGTTCCGGTAAGGTCGAGCTTGGCTCCTACAATATACATGCGCTCTATGCAGAGGACAATTGTCTGTGGATCGGAGGATACGGCAATGGCTTGGACAGGCTTGACCTGAAGAGCGGCAAGGTCAAGAATTATCGTCAATCCAGCGTATATTCTTTGCTGAGGCTTAGCGACGGCTCTCTGATAGCCGGAACGATGACGGACATACGCCGCTATGATCCCGAAGGGGACACGTTCGTTTCGATAAAGGAGATCGGCGAAATCGTCGTGGACCTTAAGCAATCCTCGGACGGAAAGCTTTGGGCCGCATCTTCCGGAAGCGGATTGTTCTGCATGGATCCAGCATCGGGGCATTGGACTTCATATACGGAAGCTGACGGATTGCTCAGCGACTGGGTGAACTGTATATACATGGGGACTGAATCCGTTTTTTGGATAGGTACGCGTGACGGTCTGTGCCGCTTTGACCAGGAATCCGGGAGATTCGACAAGGTGGACCTCGGAGAAAACTGTGATGCTCTTTTCGTGACCGGTGATGGAACTCGTATATGGATTACCACGGTCAGGGGATTGTTCAGCTACGACCTTTCAGACGGTAACGTGAACCATTACGGAAGTACCGAGGGCATAATCAATGAACAGTTCATGGTCAATTCCGGAATGGTGACTTCGGACGGACGCATATACGTGGGCACGACCAACGGGTTCATAAGCTTCTATCCTCATAATATCTACATGAACAAGTATATGCCGCCGGTCATTGTCAGGTCTTTCATGGTTAACGGAGAACCTATGCCTATGGACGGAAAGACCAGGTTGTCCAACAATTCCAGGGATATACTGATTTCCTATGCGGCACTGAGCTACTGTTCTCCTGAGGAGAATCGCTACAGGTACAAGCTTGAGGGATTTGACGACCAGTGGCATGAGGCCGGAAACAGGACAAGTGCGCTGTACACCAGGCTGCCGGGCGGAAAGTATAGATTCGTGGTGGTTGCGAGCAACAATGACGGACTCTGGAACGAGGAGGGTGCATCATTTACCTTCTCGGTCAAGCCTCATCCTCTCGCCTCGGCCTTCGCGTTGATAGTATACATACTTCTTGCGGCGGCAACGGCTACCGGCATATTCCTCTACAACAAGCGTAAGTACCAGAAGCATTACAGCGAGAGATTCCATGAGGCCATCAAGACGCGCGATGAGCAGGATATGGCCGCGAAGATTCAGTTCGTGACCATGATCGCACATGAGGTCAGGACTCCGCTTTCTCTCATTACGGCGCCTTTGGAGAATATACTTGGCCGCAGGGAAGAGCTGCCTGCAAAGACAGCCGAGGACCTCGATGTCATCGACAAGAACAGTCGAAGACTTCTCAAGCTGATCAATCAGCTGCTGGATTTCAGCCGCGTGACAGCGTCCGGCGGAATGGTTCTCGACTATGCTCCGTCCAACGTCGTGGAGCTTATCAAGTCCGTATGTGAGAGATTCATGCCGTCGATAGAGAAGTACGGAGTGAATTTCAACTTCTACTGCCAGCCGGAGTCATTGGAAGCATGGATAGACCCGGAGGCTTTCACAAAGATAGTCAGCAACTTGCTGTCTAATGCGATAAAGTACACGAAGGACAGCGTGTCGCTGTCGCTGTCGGTGGATGATGGCGGAGATACTTTCTCTGTAGTCGTGTCGGACAATGGATGCGGAATGTCTGCACTCGAAAGGAGGAAACTTTTCACTCCTTTCTATCGCGTGGACGAGAGTAAGCCTGGCACCGGAATCGGACTTGTCATCGTCAAGCAGATGGTAGAGGCGCACTCCGGAACAGTGATTGTCAACTCGACCGAAGGCTCAGGATCTGAATTCCTCGTGACTCTCCCTGTGAGGAAGGATATGCTGGCTGCTGCTCAGACACAGGCTCCGGAGACCAGTTCTCTGGCAGTCGTAGAGGAAGAGATGCCTGTCGAGGTGGACCTTTCAAGCAAGGAACCGTATGTTCTCGTCGTGGAAGATGACGATGATATGAGACGATTCCTTGTCGCTGAGTTCTCCGGTGAGTACAAGGTCACCAGCGCGCCTAATGGAGACGTCGCAAAGGAGATTCTCAGGGAAAAGAACGTTTCACTTATCATCAGCGACTGGATGATGCCCGGCACTGACGGTGCACAGCTATGCCGTTTTGTCCGCGAGGATCGCAATCTGTGCCACATTCCGTTCATCCTTCTTACTGCCAGGGCAGACGACAGTTCCGTTCTTGAAAGTCTCGATGTCGGAGCCGATGCCCATGTCAAGAAACCGTTCTCTCCGGAACATCTCCATGCTCTCGTCGCCCATCTGCTGAAGATGCGTGGACTGCTCGTGCGCAAGTACTCTTCTTCCGCACCTCTTCCGAAGGAACTCGAGCAGGCCGTTGCCGTCACCGAGAAAGACCTCATGACGAGGGTCAACGAGATCATCTCTGCCAACATATCGAATACTGAGCTCTCCGTGGAGATGCTCTGCAGCGAGCTCTGCATGTCCAGGTCTGCCCTCTTCACGAAGGTGAAGGCGGCGTCAGGAACGACACCGAACAACCTGATCATGGAGGCAAGGCTGAAGTCTTCTGCTGCACTGCTCACCGCCGGCAAGTATTC
>JAGHUQ010000123.1 GCA_018064725.1 Candidatus Cryptobacteroides caccocaballi | reverse complement strand
TCAGATGCTATTATGAAGATATAAGTATACGCTGCATTTCACGCAGGCGCGGTTCATTAGACGGCGTGCGGCTGCATTGTGAATTGTATGAGGTTGCAGATTCGGATTATTCGAGGAGCGTTGCTGTCTACACAATCATACAGGCCACTAAGGACGGTAAGGCGGTAATGCCGTATGATTATCTCTATGGATCGGGAGCTTTGTATTTCCGTAGTGCCCGAGCGGTCTATCCTTGGCTGGTTGACGATGCCGGTAAAATTCAACTCCCAGTGCCGTTCGGGAGCCTTTCGTACAGAGGGAAAAGGACGGTGTGTGGCTCGACCTCGGTAATTCCCGATGATTGGTTGATCTGCAATGGTTTCATACTTCCCACCAATTACGTCGATGTCCGTCGCTTCGAGTCGATATACCATACTCATAATCGATTCAGGGTGTTCTTGTCCAGTGGAAAAGATAAATACAAGGACGTGCTGGATAGGATGGCTTCGGAGAGAGGTTTGATGATCGAGGACATAGAGGCCAGAAAGCTGTGTGAGGCTGTTTGCCTGGACCTCTTTGGGCGAAAGGGTACGCGCCATGTGACTCCGGAACAGCGCATCGTGCTGGCCCGGGAGCTTTTCAGGCGTTACGGCCTTTCATGCCGCCAGCTGTCTACCTTCACCAAGTTGCCTGAGGATGAGATTCGGAGCTATCTCCGTTAACCGAGGGTGTCGGGGCACTGAATTGTTTGTTTTTTTGTGTCAAGGAACCGGAAATTCGAAGAGCACGGTGCAGGGAAGGGGAGCTACCTGTATGTGCAGGTGTTGAGGTGTCGTGGTGTTTTGGCGGAGGAATTTTGAGATGTCAAGATGTCGATTTATGTGGCGAGATGTGTTTTTGCGCTTCCGGGGCGCTCGGATGGAGCCGATTGAGCTTGTTCGACGAGTAAAATGTTCCCAGTGGGCAGGAACCCCCGCTCTAGCGTATCCGGTTGGGGTTCGGCGCCCACTGCGGCCCTCCAGAGAGCTTCAGTGGGCAGGGAGGTGCCATGGAGGGGCGTGAGAGGCCGGCTTCTGCCCACTGATACGAATTTACATGGTGCATAGGGCGCATTCACCGTCGATTGTCATCAACCATCTAAAATTAGCAGTTGTCTGGTGCCACTTTCCTGGGTTTTCTTTGGGATTCATCGGCGTAATTTTATAAATTTGCCAGAGTTCCTGTCCGTGTCATATGCCAACGAGACCGAGTCCTGCCGGTACGGCCTGGATCCTAAGGTAATGGACGTCAGTCCCCGACATAAGAAACCGATACTAGTTAAGGAGTGAAGTAGATGAACGACGACCAGATTTTCTTCCCGGCTTACCGCCCTGCGGATTTGGAGTGGGGTATGGTGTGCACTGTCGCTGGCCGTCAGCAATCTCCGGCTGTGGCATCGCTGTTGGCATCTGAGGCTGGCCGACTTACGTCTATCGATTTCGAGACGCCCTTCGATCGCGATGCTTCCGTAGTTCACCAATCATCAAATGCCCGCCATGCTGTTGCGACCCCCTATGGACGTTATTCATCATCGCAGTTGACCGTCCGAAACTCGGCGCGGTACATGGGCTCGAACGTCTATAACAGCCGTTATGCGGCTCCTGCGGAAGGAATCGAGTCCGACGACTATCAGATGGTGTACATCACCGCCGGACATGGATGGTACCGATCTGAAAGTGCCGGCGAGCTCGAGGTCACGGAAGGTTCCGTCATCTTCGTCTTCCCGAACGAGCGCCACAGCTTCCTGCCAGACCCGGAGACCGGATGGTCCGAGATGTGGGTCGGTTTCAAGGGCGGTGCGCAGACCGATACGATGGTCAGCATGATCACCGACCGCAAGAGCCCTATCGTCCGCATCGGCACCAGCGACACGATCTGCGACTGCTACAACCGCATTCTCACCATCTGTACTATGGAAGGCCAGGGACGCCAGGAAGCAATCTGCGGCTTCATAAGTTCCATCCTCGGGTATGTCAGATACAAGCACATAAATTTCTCCGTCTCGACGACCCGCAACATCGACAAGATCCAGAGGGCGCAGGCCCTGCTGCGCGAGTCGCTGATGAACAATCTCTCCCCTGCGGACATCGCGGAGCAGCTCGGTATGAGTTACTCTCTGCTGCGCGAGCAGTTCAAGAAATCGACGGGCATGTCCATGTCCGACTATGCGATCAACGCCCGCCACAATCTCGCGAAGACCCTTCTCTCCACCTCCGACAAGACCATCAAGGAGATTGCGTTCGAGACAGGTTTCGAGTCCATGAGCCGCTTCTGCAGTTCTTTCCGCCAGCATGTCGGTATCACAGCCTCCGATTTCCGCAAGAAGAATCGCCGCTAGCCCTTAGCCGTCTCTCCCGCCAGCCAGCGCGGCTCGCCGCAGTCCTTTCTCCACTCTCGCTCTCGTGTGCCGGCAGTCGCCGTCCGGAGCGACAGTGTTGATAGAAAATGAGTTATCAACAAAATTTTCCGATAAATTGTTGAAAATTAAATGTTTATTCGTATATTTGCAGCCCGCCAAATTGAATGGTGGAGTGTAATTTATTTATAATCAATTAATTAACAAACCAATGCCTGGATTAATTGGAAAGAAAATCGGAATGACTTCCGTTTTCGGTGCCGATGGAAAGAACCTTCCATGCACCGTTATTGAGGCTGGTCCATGTGTTGTCACGCAAATCCGTACAGTAGAGAAAGATGGTTATGCCGCTGTACAGCTTGCCTATGACGAAACTACTGAAAAGCATGCCAGCAAGGCTCTCAAGGGCCATTTTGAAAAGGCAGGAACCACCCCTAAGCGCAAGCTTGTCGAGTTCAAGGCAAACTTCGCTCAGGATCTTAAGCTCGGTGACGTCCTTTCAGTAAGCGATATCTTCGCTAACACTGAGTTCGTTGACGTTGTCGGTACTTCTAAGGGTAGGGGCTTCCAGGGTGTTGTAAAGCGTCACCACTTCCAGGGTGTAGGTGGAACTACTCACGGTCAGCACAACCGTCTCCGCCACCCAGGTTCACTCGGTGCATCTTCATGGCCTTCACGCGTGTTCCGTGGAATGCGTATGGCTGGTCACATGGGCAACGCCAGGGTTAAGGTCTTCAACCTTCAGGTTATCAAGGTAATGCCTGAGAACAACCTTATCGTAGTAAAGGGTTCCGTACCAGGAGCCAAGGGTTCTTATGTAATTGTGGAGGATTAAGGTATGGAATTGTCAGTTTACAAAATTGACGGATCAGAGTCCGGAAAGAAGGTCGTTCTCGATGAGCGCATCTTCGGTATCGAGCCTAACAACCACGCTATCTACCTCGATGTAAAGCAGTACCTCGCTAACCAGCGTCAGGGAACCTCTAAGTCTAAGGACCGCAGCGAGGTTGCTTACAGCACCAAGAAGATGGGCCGCCAGAAAGGTGGCGGAGGAGCTCGTCATGGTTCAATCAAGTCAGGTATCTATGTAGGTGGTGCAAGCATCTTCGGCCCTAAGCCACGCTGCTATCGTACCAAGCTCAACAAGAAGCTCAAACAGCTCGCAAGATTCTCAGCTCTCTCATATAAGGCTCAGGAGAATGCAATTACTCTCGTAGAGCCATTTGCAATGGAGGCTCCTAAGACCAAGGAGTTCGTTCAGATCCTTAACAACATCAAGGCTAATGGACGTAAGACCCTCGTAGTGCTTCCAGAGAATTCTGCAAACATTTACCTTTCATCACGTAACCTTCCTGAGGTTAAGGTCATCACTGTAGATGAGATCAACACTTACGCTATCATGAATGCAAATTCAATGGTACTCGTTGACGGTGTACAGGAGATCCTCGCTTCAAGAATCAAGTAATTTGAGAGATGGGAATTTTAATTAAGCCAATCGTAACTGAAAAATTGACGGTTCAGGGCGAGAAATTGAACCGCTACGGTTTCATCGTAGACCGTGAAGCTAACAAGCTCGAGATCAAGGCTGCCGTAGAGCAGGCTTACAATGTTACCGTTGCTGACATCAACACTGTCAACTACCACGGTAAGAAGAAAGCTCGCTACACCAAGGCAGGTATGCTCAAGGGTCGCACCAACCACTTCAAGAAGGCATATGTGACTCTTGCTGGTGAAGATAAGATTGATTTCTACGAAAACATTTAATGTAATATCGTCATGGCAGTTAGAAAATTCAAACCATGTACCCCTGGTACAAGAAATAAGGTAATTTCCGCTTTTGACGACATTACCTGCAAGACTCCTGAAAAGTCACTCCTCGAGCCTCTCAAGAGCTCAGGTGGACGTAACAATCAGGGTAAGATGACTATGCGTTACATCGGTGGCGGTCACAAGAAGATGTATCGTGTGATTGACTTCCTCCGCGACAAGGACAACTGCGTTGCTACCGTGAAGACAATCGAGTACGATCCAAACCGTTCAGCACGTATCGCATTGGTACAGTATGAAGATGGTGAGAAGAGATATATCATCGCTCCTAACGGTCTTAAGGTAGGACAGCAGATCCTTTCAGGTCCTGGCGTTGCTCCTGAGGTCGGTAACACTCTCCCTCTTGGTGAAATTCCGCTCGGTACTCTCGTACACAACATCGAGCTCCGTCCTGGTCAGGGTGCTGCAATGGCACGTTCTGCAGGTGCGTTTGCACAGCTCGCTGCTCGTGAGGGCAACCACGCAATCCTTCGTCTCCCTTCAGGTGAGACCCGTATGGTTCTTTGCGATTGCCGCGCGACTGTTGGTACTGTATCGAATCCAGATCACAACTTGGAATCTCATGGAAAGGCAGGACGTAGAAGATGGCTCGGCCGTCGTCCTCGCAACCGTGGTGTCGTAATGAACCCAGTAGATCACCCAATGGGTGGTGGTGAAGGACGTGCATCCGGAGGACATCCACGTTCTCGCAAGGGTCTGCCAGCTAAGGGCTACAAGACTCGTAATCCTAAGAGCACTTCCAACAAGTTCATCATTGAAAGAAGGAAAAAATAACGGAATAAATTAAGAGATTATGAGTCGTTCATTAAGAAAAGGTCCTTATATCCAGGAGGCCCTCGAAAAGAGAATTCTTGCTATGAATGAAGGTAGCATGAAGAAAGAGGTTGTCAAGACTTGGTCACGCGCAAGCATGATCTCTCCTGACTTCGTAGGTCACACCATCGCCGTTCATAATGGAAACAAGTTTATTCCTGTTTACGTTACTGAGAACATGGTAGGCCACAAGCTCGGTGAGTTTGCGCCAACAAGAACTTTCAGAGGCCATTCAGGCAATCGTAAATAATTATAGAAGAGAATCGTAATTATGGGAAAGCGTAAACATGAAATGGCTGAGCGCCTGAAAGCTCAGAAGAAGGTCACAGCGATTGCAAAGCTGAATGACGTACCTACCTCACCACGCAAAATGCGCCTCGTTGCGGATCAGATCCGCGGCGTAGAGGTGAATAAAGCACTCGATATCCTCCACTTCTCAAAGAGGGAGGCATCTATCCGTCTTGAGAAGCTCCTCCGTAGCGCTATCGCTAACTGGGAGGCTAAGAATCAGGACAATGTTAAAGCACTTGATAATGGCGAAGTTATCGTCAAGACCATCATGGTTGACGAAGGCGCAACACTCAAGAGAATCCGTCCATGCCCTCAGGGTCGTGCCGGCCGTATCCGCAAGCGTTCTAACCACGTCACTATCATTCTCGACACCAAAAAACCAGTGGAGGAATAAATAATGGGACAGAAGACAAATCCTATCAGCAACAGAATCGGTATCACCCGTGGTTGGGACTCTAACTGGTGTGGTGGTAACTATGCGGAGAAGATCAAGGAAGATTATGAAATCCGCAAGTATCTCGTAAACCGTCTTGCAAAGGCCAGCCTTTCTAAGATCGTCATCGAGAGAACTCTTAAGCTCATCACTGTGACAATCCACGCAGCTCGTCCAGGTGTTATCATCGGTAAGGGTGGCGCTGAGGTTGACAAGCTCAAGGAAGAGCTCAAGAAGGTAACCAGCAAGGATGTACAGATCAACATCTATGAGGTTAAGAAGCCTGAGGTTGATGCGCACATCGTTGCAGACAGCATTGCTCGCCAGATCGAGGGACGTGTTTCATACCGTCGTGCCATCAAGATGGCTATCTCATCTACCATGCGTGTTGGTGCTGAGGGTATCAAGGTTCAGATCAGCGGCCGCGTAGGTGGCGCCGAGATGGCCCGCAGCGAAATGATCAAGGAAGGTCGTACTCCTCTCCATACTTTCCGTGCAGATATCGACTATGCACTTGCAGAGGCTCACACCAAGGTTGGTGTTCTCGGTATCAAGGTATGGATCTGCAACGGTGAGGTTTACGGAAAGAAGGATCTTTCACCTAACGCAGGCATCGCTGCTCAGCAGGCAGCTCAGAACCAGAGCCGTGGTGGCCGTAACGAGCGCCGTGGTGGTCGCAATGACCGTCGTGGTGGCCGCAACGACCGCAGAGAGAGGTAAAATTCTCCAAATTTATACAGGGAGGACGGCAGTAATGTCGTCCTCTTTTTCTTATATTTGCCGCCAAATTATGAACAAGATGAAATTTTTGAGAATGGCAGCGCTCGTCGCTGTCGCATGCACCACGATTGCATGCAACCAGGTCTCCAAGACCACCACCATTTCAGGAAATGTTGCCTGGGGCGTAGAGGATGTATATGTCTCCATCCCTGCAATCCAGTTCGATACGACCGTTGTTGCTCAGGACGGCAAGTTCTCCGTGGATATTCCAACATATCTTAACGGTATGTCTGCCATCGAGTGTGGCGCAGAAGGTATGCAGTTCATCGCAGACGGTACCAAGCTCACAGTCGACTTTGAGAATGGAACAATCTCGTCAAACAAGGGCAAGAGGTCAATCCAGGGCCGCTACAACGATGTCGTGGAAACCTTCACCAAATTCAACGAGGACTACAACACCGGAGCTTCCGAGATCTTCTATGATGAGAAGCTTTCTGATGAGGAAAAGGAGACAAAGCTCAACGAGTTCTCAAACACCAAGATTTCTGAGCTTAAGGACTATCTTCAGGGTGTAATCAAGAAGAACAAGGGCAACTATCTCGGTGTGACTGCTTTCTCGCAGGCAGCTATGCTTGCAGACAATGACCTTGAGATCCAGAGCTATCTTGACCTTCTCTCAGACGAGATGAAGCAGATCGATGAGGTTGCAAGCTTCATCAAGGCCATTGAGATGCGCGGAACCACAGGCGAGGGTACCATGTTCACTGACTTTGCGGTCAAGGCCGTGACCTCTATCGAGAACGGAGAGGAAAAGGTAGAGACAGTCTCTCTCTCCGACTATGTGGGAAAGGGCAAATATGTGCTCGTGGACTTCTGGGCAAGCTGGTGCGGCCCATGCAAGGCTGAGATTCCTAACATCATCGACGTATTCGACAACTTCGCCGGAGATAAGTTCGACGTGCTCAGCATCGCAGTATGGGACGAGCCGAAAGAGAGCTATGCAGCTGCAGACGAACTCGGAATCATCTGGAACCAGATCGTATGTACAGTCGAGGATCGCTCGGTCCCTACTGACACCTATGGTATCGATGGCATACCTCACATCATCCTCTTCGGCCCGGACGGTACCATCGTGGCAAGAGGACTCCGTGGTGAGAATATTGCAGAAAAGGTATCTGAGGTACTCGGTTTCTAAGAGTCTTTCAGATCGTTGAGAATACGGGCTGCCAGTTCAGGCCCGACGAGAGCCGCGACATCTTCCAAAGGTGCCGCGGCTATTCTTGCTACGGACCCGAAGTGGAGAAGGAGCCTCTGTTCGGTCTTTTCTCCGACTCCCTTGATGTTGCGGAGTGCAGACTCTATCTGAGCCTTGCTTCTACGGTTCCTATGGTGAGTTATACCGAATCTGTGGGCTTCGTCTCGTACCCTCTGCATCAGCTTCAGCGCCTGTGAATTCCTGTCGAGGAAGAGAGGGAAAGGATCATGCACGCGTATGACCTCCTCCAGCCTTTTCGCGAGTCCGACCACCGTCAGCCTGTCCGTTATGCCCAGCTCCAGCAGAGCTTCGTAGGCGAACGCGAGCTGACCCTTTCCACCATCGATCACGATGAGCTGCGGCAGGTCGTCCGGAGCTTCGTCAAGCATCCTGGAGTATCGCCTGTTCACGACCTCCTTCATCGAGGCATAGTCGTTTGCGCCCACCACTGTCTTGATGTTGAAGTGACGGTAGTCCTTCTTGCTAGGCTGGCCGCCCCTGAATACGACGCAGGATGCGACCGGATTTGTTCCTTGTATGTTCGAGTTATCGAAGCACTCGATATGCTCGGGAAGTACGCTCATTCCTATTGCGTCGCGCAGCTCCTCGAGCACCTTCCTGTTGAAAGCATCCGGATCGCTGTGCTCGCTCTGGCGGAGCGCATTCGCACGCATCTCCTTTGAATTCCTCGCTGAGAGTTCGAGCAGCGCGAGCTTGTCTCCACGCACCGGAATCTTGAACTCCACTCCTTCTATCTCCATCTCCGGCAGGAAAGGAACCAGCACCTCCCTTGAGAGCGAACCGAACTTCGACTCTATCTCGCCTATGAACATCGCAAGGATGTCAGCAGGCTCCTCCTCGATACGGAGCTTGAATCCCAGGTTGAGCGACTGGATGACCGCGCCGTTTCGCAGCCTCATGAAATTACCGTATGCATCGTTGTCGTCCGTCACTATCGTGAATACGTCGATGCTTCCGGACATGGTGCTCATGATGATGGACTTGCTGTAGTGCTTCTCGAGCGCCTGCATCTTGTCCTTGTATATCGCAGCCGCTTCGAAATTGAGCTCACCTGCGGCTTCCTCCATCAGGCCACGGTAATGCTGAATCATCTCCCTGCCGTCTCCTTTGAGCAGGCGCACGATTTCTTCGATGTTGTCGTTATATTCCTTCTGCGAAATTTTTCCCACGCAGCAGCCCTTGCATTTTCCGATGTGGAAATTCAGGCACGGACGCGTCTTGCCGCGGAGTATGGACTCTGAGGTGATCTTCTGCTTGCAGTTGCGGAGAGGGTAGAGCTCCTCGAAGAACTCCAGCAGGTGGTATGCGTGCTTGACCGAACTGTATGGACCGAAATAGCGCGAACCGTTCTTCACTACCCTTCGTGTGAGAAAGACCTTGGGGAACTCTTCGTTGGTCACGCAGATCCATGGGTAGGTCTTCGAGTCCTTCAGAAGTATGTTGTACTTGGGCTTGTACTGTTTGATCAGATTGTTTTCGAGCAGCAGCGCGTCTGACTCGCTCTCGACCACGGTGAACTGGGCGTCGGCGATCTTCGAGACGAGGACGGCGGTCTTCGGCGTAAGCCTTGACTGGTCCACGAAGTATTGGGCGACCCTCTTGTGCAGGTCCTTGGCCTTACCCACATAGATGACCGTGCCCTCGCTGTCGTAGTATCTGTATACTCCGGGCGAGTGCGGAAACAACGCTATCTTTTCCCTTACTGTCATACCTATGCAAAGATAAAACATTTCGTATCTTTGCCACCATGAAAAACTCAGTACTGAACATTTTCGACTGGCTCCTGATAATCGGAACCTTCGTTTCCACCATGTGCTTTGCCATCTTTGGCATAGGAATAAATGAAGCCGTAAGCGATTATGATTGGTGGATCACCAGCATTGCCGCGGTACTCAATATCATCTGTGTAGTCCTTTCGGCAAAGGGAAGTTCGCTCAACTTCATCTTCGGTTTCATCTTCAACCTGATGTACACCTACTATTGTATCCAGACCCATCATTTTGGAAATGCTGCGGTCTACGGACTCGTATTCCTGCCGATGCAGATCGTTGGGTGGCTTCAGTGGAAGAAGCTCGGAACGACAGGAGATTCAGATCAGGTGGCCGCGAAGAGGCTGAGCCGCAAGCAGGCCCTGGTCGTCTGCGCCTCATCAGTGGTGATCGTGATAGCCGCTGTCTTCATCCTCAATGCCATCGGTGGCAGGGACGTGCTTCTCGACTCGGTGCTGATGGTTCTCTGCGTCATTGCGCAGGTACTTCTTACCTTCGCATTCATGGAGCAGTGGTATCTTTGGATTTTCATAAACGTGCTTACTATCTCCATGTGGGCTGTGTC
>JAGHUQ010000165.1 GCA_018064725.1 Candidatus Cryptobacteroides caccocaballi | reverse complement strand
GGAGGTGCCGCTTCCAAGGAAAGTAAGCTTTGCCTTTTCTATCATATCTCCACCTCCGAAATCCTGCCGACCAGATTCTTGTCATATGGACGTGCGACCTGGATGTAATTCTCTGTGTATCCGTACATCATTCCTTTCTTGTCACTGGATTCGAAGAGCACCTTTGCCTTCAGGCCTTTGCATGAGTCGATGAATTCTGAGTGCAGCCTGTCGCAGAGTGCTTCCAGCTTTTCTACGCGCTCAGTCTTGATGCCGTCACGTACCTGATCCTTGCGTGCCGCGGCAGGAGTGCCGGCACGGCGTGAGTATGGAAATATGTGTATGAATGCGGGTTTGACGCGCTCGGCAAGAAATCTGTACGTTTCTTCGAACATTTCGTCAGTCTCTCCCGGGAAACCTACTATGACATCGATTCCGAAGAATACAGGCAACTTTCCTGGACCTTCCATCGCCTTGCGTATATATTCGATCTTCCTGGCGAAGAATTCCGTGTCATAGTGTCGGTGCATCTCGCTCAATACTGCGTCGCAGCCTGATTGGAGCGGAATATGGAAATGGGGGAGGAACTTGCTTCCTGCGGCGATCCAGTCGATCATCTCTTCGGTGAGAAGGTTCGGCTCGATGGATGAAATCCTGTATCTTTCGATGCCTTCAACCTTGTCCAGTTCTTTGATCAGACCGAAGAAATTCTCTCCCGTGCTTCTGCCGAAATCTCCTGTGTTCACGCCGGTGAGGACGATCTCCCGTATGCCCTTGGATGCAATCTCCCGAGCTTGCGGAATAATATCGGCGATGGGGATGTTCCTGCTCTCTCCGCGTGCATATGGCACTGTACAATAGGTGCAGAAATTGTTGCATCCGTCCTGAACCTTGAGAAATGAACGGGTCCTTTCCCCGCTGCTGTATGCTGCAAACATGCATGGAGCCTTATCCCCGTTGCATTCTCCGAGGATGTATGGTACCACCTGGGTCTTCTCGTTTGCTCCGAACACGGCCTTGACTCCTTCCAATTCGAGGATTTCATCTCTTTTCAGCTGTGCATAGCAGCCTGTCACCACGATGTCGGCTCCGGGACTTACGCGATGGAGCTTACGGATGATGTTCCTGCACTTCTTGTCCGAATGCTCTGTGACCGTGCATGTGTTCACAAGGCATACATCTGCCTTCCCCGAAGTCCAGGATGTCGTGGTGCATCCGGCTTCAGTGAGAGCCCTTTCGTATGTGGATGTCTCGGCGTAGTTGAGCTTGCAGCCGAGTGTTACGTATGCTATGTTCTTTGTCATTACTTGTACATTGTTATGCGGGACCATGCGCACACTCCATCAACAGGAGGGCGCTTCTTGGAGACGCGAACAGAAAAATCGCAGAGCTCAGGAATCTCTGCCTCGATTGCCCTCACTATCCTTCCGGCCACGTGTTCCAGCAGGTCTGAGGGCTGCGCCATCTCCCTGGACACGATATCGTAGATCCGGCTGTAGTCCAATGCGTCCTCGAGATTGTCTCCGAGAGCGGCCTTGCCCATGTCATATTCTCCCTTGAAGTCTACCAGGAAGGTGTTTCCTATCGCTTTCTCTGAGGCAAGGCAGCCGTGATAAGCGTGGAACTCCATGCCTTCGAGTTCTATGGTTCCTATTCCTTTCATTTACTCAAAATTATAGTAAGACCTCCGTCTTCATCTACGCTCATGACCTTCACCGGTTCGCTGGCGGCCTTCTCCAGCTCCTCCTCGTTGATCTTTTCCTTCTTCTCCTTACCGGCGAATGTGTATCGGAGCATTTCCACGAATCTGTTGAACTCCTGCTGGTATGTTATACCGACACCGTTTCTCTGTGAGTTGTCAAGGTAGTTCGTGTACTGATCCGCAGAGTGTGAGAACAGATTGAGACGGAGTGCGCCAGGCTTGTCGAGCTTGATCTCTATGTCGAGGTCGCCGACCACGTCGGAATTGCTGTTTCCTGTCGTGTACTGGCGATTTCCTATGTTTCCGTTGACTATCACCCTGTTGTTGAACAGCTGAGTGGACACGGCTACGTCAAAGATATCGTTTCCTCGCTGGTTCTGCTGGTATCTCATGTCGAAGTCGAGCGGTATGTTCAGCTTCTGCAGTATGTTGTTCAGCTGATTCGTGAATACGCTCGTGACGCTTGAGTAGATGAGGCTGGTGCTCTCATTGGTGATACCGGACTGCTCGTCAGGAAGGAAATTATTGGAGAGCAGAAGGGCGATGAACTGCTTCTGGACCTTGTCCTCGGTACTTAGCGCATTCTCCACCTGAGCCTTGACAGAAGGCTCCAGGTCAGGGATGTCGATCGAGAATCCGAGAGAAGGGTTGCTGAGCTTGTCTGTAATCGAGATGCCGCACTCGACTGTCCTTCGGCTGTTGACTGAGGTGGTGTCGGAAATCAAACGTGAAAGCGGCGCCTTGGTCCTGTAGATCGCATTGATGTCGAGATCACTGTCCATGATTGCTCCGTTGAACTTCACGCTGCTGCCATCCTGAATCTCGAACTCTCTCTTCGCAAGGTTGAATGCGTTGTACAGGAATGTGCCGCTGGTGAGCGTATAGTCTCCCTTGAGGTTGAATATGCCTCGCGACGGACGCACTTCGATGTCGAAGTTTCCGTTTCCGCGTCCGTTGAGTCCGTTGCTGCCGGATTTGTCGATCTCAAGGAACGCCTCGACGTTCTGGTTTGCCCTTGCCTTGAGGTTCACGATGATGTCTGTAGCCGTCTTAGACTTGCTTTCATACTTTTTCATCATCTCCTCATAGTGATCTACCACGACCACCTTCTCAGGTTCCTTGAAGGTCAGGAGCTCAGCATTGGAATCCTTGCCCGAACTTGTTGCCGGGATGTGGAAATCACCTCCGCTGGTCGTCGTGGCGTCTATGTCGAGAGTGATCTGAGACAACGGACCATGGATGCCGACGTTGCCCGATCCGGTTATCTTTCCGTAGAAACCGTCGTTGTCTGACTCCGGAATGTTTATGAGCATGGAGTTGGTGACCTTTATGCCCAGATCCACTCCGAGATCCTTGAAGTGGTCGTAGTATACGGAGCCGTTGACCGAGCCGCTTCCATTGTACATGTCCCTTATCGTGATGTTGTCGAAATGGAGACCATATTCATTGACATGGAATGGTCCGTCAAGACGGTAAGGTACCTTCGTGTAGTCAAGGATGATGACAGCGTTCCTGATCTTTCCGTCGGTGCTCTCAATATTCAGCTTGTTGAGAGGACCATAGAGGTGAACGTCGCCGGAAACATATCCGACCATGTCGCTGAAGATGCTCGAAAGTACAGGCTTCGCCACTCCGAGGTTGAATTCATGCAGATGTACATCAATGTCTGCGTCTTTCATCGAAGGGGTATACGTGCCGTTGATGTTGAATGACTTCTCATTTCCGGCACTGAGGTTGAACCTGTTCAGGACTTCGTCCCAGATGCTTTCCACCTCCACGTTGCCGAGGTCTGCGCCAGATACCTGCGTGCCTTCGCTGACGAGATCTATGAGTATTCCCTTGTTCTTCTGTTCTGCGTAGGATATCAGCACGGCTTCTCCGGTCGCATCGCCCTTGAGATCGAACTGCTGGCCGAGGAACGCGTTCGCTACGGAGAGCGAGAACTTGTCCAGACGTACGGACAAGGTGTCAGGATGTTCGCTGGAAAGCCCTCCGTCTACGGTAATGCTCTGATCCCCGCTTGAAATCACGAGGTCCTGAATCCCGAAATCCTTGCCCTTTAGGTCTATGCATGCAGGCATGATGTTCCACTCGGATTCATTGAACGTGAATGCGGATGGGAGCACGTCGACATGCACCCCGAGCCCGGCCATGTCACGGGAGAGGTCCCCTCGTGCAAAGATTTCTCCGCTGGTTGCGCTGTTCTGATCGCCGTTGCAGACAATTCCAAGGCCGATGTGATCGTCCTCAGCCAGGAACTCGACGGTGTTGTCGAGGAACTGGATGGCCGATACATTGATGTCGTCGCAGCTGAGCTTTCCGCTGATTCTGTCGTTCTTGTTGTCGACCTTCAACTCGAAGTCCTTGATATACTTGTCCTTGAGGGCGATTCTATGTGACCTGAGATAGGCGTCGAGATTTCCTTCCCTGTCTATGTCAAGGGCCAGGTCAGTGTCATTGTCGATGTAGAGGCCAGGCTTGATGAAACCGCTGATGCCCCTTGCGTCCTCGAATATGAAATTGAGCTTGTATGTCTCACCGGCCCATTTGTATTGAGCGTCCTCGAAGAGGGAAGGAAGCTCGCGTTTAGCCGTGATGGCCATCAGGTCGCGTACGAAATCGTTCACCGGTGCACTTCCCACGAACTGACCGTTGGCTATCTTCGACGTGAGGTTGATCCTGTACTCGTTGGTGGTCGACCTCGACGTGAGATTTATGTCCCCTATGTCGTGTATCTCGTCCTCCGCTGTCAGCCGGACATTTCGGATGTTTATGTTTCCCAGGAGCATGCCGCTGCCCGTGCGGTTGAAGTTCGCGTTTGTCTGGAGGCTCAGGGTCGCATTCTCCCTAAGGTCGAGCTTGAGCTCGTGCAGGTCTGCGTGACCGACGTTGGCATAGAACTGATAAACCGCATTCTGGGTCTTAGGAGAGAAGGTGAAAATTCCCTGGAAGAGGAAGTTCAGGTTCGGGTCCTGGCTTATGATCCTTCCGTTGAACTGTTGCTTCGAAAGGTCTCCGGTGGCCAGAATCTTCGTGTAGTCGTATCCCTTGAGGTTGAGTCTGTTGATCCTGAGCGTATCTATGGCCAGTTCCGGGCCGTTCTTTCCACGCAGCTTCGCGTTCAGCCTGGTCTCAAGGCTGAGCTCATGGATCAGGTCAGTCTTTATGAACTTGCCGAGGTCGAGATCAGTGGTCTCTACATTGCCACCTATGAGCAGTGGGGCGTTCTTCTTCGTGAGGTCGAGAACGTCGAGCTTGGTTCTGACATAACCTGCATTGGAGTTGAGGTCAGCTGAGACCTTGAGCCTGTCCAGCGGGCCTCTGAGGCTTGCATTGAGCAATGCTTTGATGTTCGGAACCTTCTTGATGAGCCCAGGAGATTTTCCTGTTACATCCGTGACGAGCTGATCGATACCTTTGGTGTCTGTCGTGCAGTCCTTGATGTGCATGTCGAGCACGAGAGGCTTGTCCGCCGTGATTCCGGACACGTTACCATAGATTGTTGTGCTGAATCCGTTGTCGGCGGTGCTTAGATTGATGCTTCTGAGGTCGAACGAATCGACCGTTCCGTGTATCTCGCCGTTTGCATTTATCAGCAGATCCATTCCTGCGAGAGACGGTACGAAGTAGGATACTGTCCTCGTGCTGGCCATACTTGGCAGGAGCTTTCCGTCGAGCTGAATCTATTCGTTGAAGTCACGGAAGTCCTTTGGCTTGCGGAAACTCAGCGAGAAATACCTGAGGTTCACATCCGACAGCGAATCAGCGACGTGTATGTCCTCGACAAGCGCCTGGCCTCGTCCGATGGCGGCATTTCCGGATATGTCGTCGATCCTGAGTCCGGATTTCTCTCTGAATTCGAGATGCTCGAGCCTTCCGCTGAGGATGCCGTTGCTCATCTTTACGTTCTTGGCTTCAGCATTTATGCCGCTTGCGTAAAGGTCGCTCCAGTTGATTCCTCCCTTGTATACGGGATGCTTGTCCCTGATGATATGCATCGAGTAGGACATGTTCTTGAGCTGGGCATTCCTGAGGTCGAACATGTCTCCGGTGCGTTCCTTTACTTCACCGTTGCTTCTTTCGAGGCCGAACACTCGCTGGAGGTTCGTTATGGTGTCCTTCTGTTCAATCACAAGGTTTACCCTTCCGTCGCGGACCAGGGCACGCGATAGGTGGATGCCTTCCTTCTTGAAAAGTCCTCGGAGAGAAAACTCGGCTACTATGTACCGTACGTTGAGGACGGTGTCGCAGGGGGTGTATTCGTAGTCTGCCCCATGTTCCTCGCGCAAGACCGCCATCAGCAAATCTGAAGGTGCCTGGGGGTTCTTGTCAATTATCAGAAGGTCTCTTATGACGATTGCGTTGAACGGACGGAAATGAATCTTGCTGAAGCTGACGTCGGCGTCCAACTTGCTGAGGAACCGTTCCTCCACCTCCCTGACTATCCTTCCCTGCACGGCAGATGTCTGTACGGCGAGCACGGCCGAGATGAGAATCACGGCTATGACCACGAACACCGGCCAGAGTATTTTAGCAATCTTCCTGATAGGGCACAATATATTTAACCTACAAAATTAAGATAATAATCCGAATTTATTGCCTATTTTTGCCGCCATAGCTGAGGCTCAGAACCTCTTTTTCGATATGGCAGACATCATTCTCGGCATTGAATCCTCTTGCGACGATACTTCGGCAGCGGTAATCAAGGATGGTTACCTCCTTTCAAATGTCCTCGCGAGCCAGGAAGTACATAGATCTTACGGCGGAGTCGTACCCGAACTTGCGTCCAGGGCACACCAGCTCAATATAGTTCCGGTGGTCAGCGAGGCAATAAGCCGTGCCGGTATCACACCGGAGGACATAACCGCCATCGCATTCACGAGGGGACCGGGCCTGCTTGGATCCCTGCTCGTGGGAACCTCATTCGCAAAAGGTTTCTCGATCGCCATCGACAGACCTCTTGTCGAGGTCAACCATCTTCAGGGTCATATCCTTGCCAACTTCATCAAGCAGTATGACAAGGAGAACAGAGTGCCTGAATTCCCATATCTCTGCCTCCTCGTGTCCGGAGGCAACTCACAGATCGTCAAGGTCAACAGTCCTCTGGACTTCGAAATTCTCGGACAGACCATAGACGATGCTGTCGGCGAGGCATTCGACAAGTGCTCAAAGATGATGGGACTCGGCTATCCAGGCGGCCCGATCGTGGACAGGCTGGCTAAGCTCGGAGATCCTGAGAGGTTCAAGTTCGCAAAGCCTCATATACCTGGGCTCGATTACAGCTTCAGCGGAATCAAGACTTCTCTTCTGTATTTCGTCAGGGATGAGATTGCCAAGGATCCTGATTTCATGGAAAAGAACAAGGAGGATATCTGCGCAAGTTTCCAGAAGGCTCTGATCGACATCCTCATGGACAAGCTTATAAAGGCAGCCAAGCAGACGGGAATCAAGCATGTCGCAATCGGTGGAGGCGTGTCTGCGAACAGCGGACTTCGCAGCAGGATAGAAGAAGAGGGACGCAAGCGCGGCTGGCAGACCTACCTCCCGGAGTTCAAGTTCACGACGGACAATGCGGCGATGATAGCGATAGCTGGATACTTCCACTACCAGAACGGAGAGAGAACCTCTCTTGATGTGGCACCTGTGTCACGAATGGCGGATTTCAAGTAAACGACAGATATGAAGGAGATAGAGATAGCAAAGAAAATAGGCAAGGAACTGACTGATGAGGACGTGCTTCCTGTAGTTGCCAAGGCACTGGGAGTGAAGCCCTCTATGGTCGGCGAATGGCGCGTGGTCCGCAGGTCCGTCGATGCGAGGCAGGACGTGCTCTACCGTTACCGCATTGCCGCGGTACGCAAGGGAGAGCAGTTCGAGGAATACCATCTCGACGAGTATCAGCAGGTATCTGACGCCAAGCCGGTGATCGTCATAGGCGCCGGGCCTGCAGGTATGTTCGCGTCGCTCCGTCTCCTGATGAATGGTCTGAAGCCAATCGTGTTGGAGAGAGGCAAGGATGTTCATGCCCGCAAGGCTGACATGGCGAAGCTCTCTACCCTCGGCGAGGTCAACCCGGACAGCAACTACTGTTTCGGCGAGGGTGGTGCAGGTACATTTTCCGATGGAAAGCTCTTCACCCGCAGCAGCAAGCGCGGTGACATTCGCGAAGTGCTCCACCAGCTTGTGCTCTTCGGTGCCGATCCGGATATCCTCGTGAGCGCTCATCCGCACATTGGAAGCGACAAGCTCCCGACCGTGGTGGAGAACATCAGGAAGTGCATTATTGAACATGGCGGCGAATATCATTTCGATTCGCGTGTCACGGACATAGAGAAGCGCCCTGACGGATCATTCGCGGTCACTGTCAACGGTGATGGCGTAAGTGAGACTTTCTCTGCAGAGAATGTGATCCTGGCCACAGGCCACAGCGCCCGCGACATATATGAAATGTTCAACAACAAGGGTTGGACCATAGAGGCCAAGGGCTTTGCACTCGGCGTCCGCGTAGAGCATCCTCAGTGGCTCATCAACAAGATTCAGTATCACGGAAAGTACCAGCCGTTCATGCCGACGGCCGAGTATTCCTTCGTGACTCAGATAGAGGGAAGGGGAGTGTTCTCCTTCTGCATGTGCCCCGGTGGCATACTCGTTCCGAGCGCTACTGCCCCAGGCGAACTTGTGCTCAACGGAATGTCGAATTCCGCACGTAACTCGAAATGGGCAAATGCCGGTGTCGTGGTATCCGTAGAACCTGAGGATCTTCCTTCATATTCGAAATTCGGCCCATTGGCGGCGCTTGAATTCCAGAAGGATGTCGAGCGCTCGATGTACGATTTCTCCGGCTCCATAAAGGCTCCAGCCCAGAGGATGATGGACTTCTGCAGGAGAATCCCTTCCAAGGACCTCCCTCAGAGCTCGTACCATCCAGGTACCGTGAATGCGCCTCTCCATGAACTCCTTCCGGAGAACGTTGCGCTCAGGCTGAAATATGCTTTCCCATATGTGGGCAATAAGCTCATGCACGGATACTATACCAATGATGCGCTCCTGCTTGGCGTGGAGTCCAGGACCTCCTCTCCTGTCAGGATTCCGAGGAATCCGGAGACGTTGGAGCACGTCCAGATAAGCGGTCTCTATCCATGCGGAGAGGGTGCCGGGTACGCAGGTGGAATCGTTTCTTCGGCCCTTGATGGAATAAACTGCGCTGCAAAGATTCGATGAACAGTAAAATTTCTTTAAAAAGTTTGCATAATAAAATTTTTGTCGTACTTTTGCAGTCCCAAAAAACAAGCAACCTCTTGTGAACACTTTGAAACACAACGTTGCCACTATTAAATTTTTGAAGAGATGAATCTTATTAAGCTTGTTGAAGACTCATTTGCTAACGAGGCAGTGAAGTCATATCCAGAGTTCAAAGCTGGTGATACAATTACCGTTACCTTCAAGATTAAGGAGGGTGACAAGGAGAGACTCCAGAAGTTCCGTGGCGTAGTTATCCAGATCAAGGGTGCTACCGAGGCTACCAGGACTTTCACTATCCGCAAGATTTCAAGCGGTGTAGGTGTTGAGAAGATCGTTCCTTTCCAGTCTCCATCAATCGATTCAATCGAGGTTAACAAGCATGGTAAGGTACGTCGCGCTAGAATCTTCTACCTCCGTGAACTCTCAGGTAAGAAGGCTCGTATCAAGGAGCGCAAGTACGTCGCAAAGGAAGAAGAGTAATTTAACTCTATAACGGCGCGTTAGCTCAGCTGAATAGAGCATTTGACTACGGATCAAAAGGTCGTAGGTTTGAATCCTACACGCGTCACGAAAGGCATCGCAGAAATGCGATGCTTTTTCGTTTTAACGTAGTGCAAGAAAAAAGGCTGTGACCTGAAAGTCACAGCCTTTTTGTAATCTGAGGACTCTTAGAGTTCCGCAATCATATTGATGAACAATGCGCACATCTTGTCGGCCGCAGCATCAGCTGCCTTGAGGATCTCTTCTCCGTCTGTAACATAATCGTCCTCGACGTTGAAATGTGCAAGGTCTGTTACTATCGAGACTCCGAAGACGGGAATTCCCATGTGACGGGCAACGATGACTTCGGGGACAGTACTCATTCCGACAGAATCAGCTCCGATCAGCTTATAGAATCTGTATTCTCCCGGAGTTTCGTACGCAGGGCCCGAGCAGGCAAGATAGACTCCCTTTCGTATGTATGGTGTGATACCCAGTCTGTCACAGATCCCTTCAGCCTTTGCAATCAAGTCAAGACTGTAAGGCTGAGTCATGTCAGGGAATCTTGGGCCGAATTCGTCGAAGTTCGGACCGATGAGCGGATTTGGAAGCATGTTGATGTGGTCCTTTATGATCATCATGTCTCCCATGTTGTAGTCAGGGTTTACTCCGCCGGCGGCATTCGATACGAACAGATAGCTGATCCCGAGAACTTTCATGACTCTGATCGGCAGGGTCACGGTTTCCATTGGGTAGTTCTCATAGTAGTGGTAGCGTCCCTGCATCGCTATGACGCATTTGCCCCCAAGCTGACCGACAATGAGGTTGCCCTTGTGACCCAGGGCTGTCTGCAATGGGAAATGTGGTACGCTGACGAACGGGATGACGATAGGATCTTCTATCATGTCGGCCAACTTGCCCAGCCCGCTTCCGAGCACTATGCCGGCGAGAGGCTGCCTGTCACCGATTCTTTGGCGTATGTAATCGGCTGCTTCGTTTATTCTGACTATTCTTTCGTCCATTATTCCTGAGTTGTCTTACTTTGTTCCGAAGATTCTGTCACCGGCGTCGCCGAGACCTGGTACGATATAGGCGTTCTCGTTAAGCCTCTCGTCTATCGCCGCTACGTAGATATCCACGTCTGGGTGCTTCTCCTGTACGACCTTTATGCCTTCAGGGGCAGCGACCAGGCACATGAGCCTGATGCTTGTACATCCCTTTTCCTTGAGCATGTCGATTGCGTCGCTTGCGCTGCCGCCAGTTGCGAGCATAGGGTCCGTAAGTATTACGGTTCTGTCTGCTATATCATACGGGAGCTTGCAATAATAGTAGACCGGCTTGTGGGTTTCCTCGTTTCTGTACAGGCCTATGTGTCCGACCCTTGCGACAGGGATGAGATCCATAAGACCGTCTACCATTCCCATTCCTGCGCGGAGGATAGGAACGACAGCCACCTTCTTTCCCTTGATCTCTTTTGCGATCATCTTCTGGATAGGGGTCTCGATCTCCACATCTGAGAGAGGGAAGTCTCTGGTTACTTCATAACCCATAAGGAGAGCTATCTCCCTGAGAAGCTGACGGAAGTCCTTTGAACCTGTGTTCTTGTCACGCATGATGCTGAGCTTGTGCTGCACCATCGGGTGGTCTATGACTGTTACTTTGCTCATGGTCTTAGTGTTTAATTATCATGAAACCAAAGTTATGAATAAAAAATAATATATTTGTCTTCGGACAAACAAGTTTGGAATTATGTCAAGCAACAATTCATTTCTCACTTTCCTGGCCGGAGCGGCTTTCGGAGCGGCTGCATACGCCTTCGTGAAGTCAGATAAGGAGAAGGTCAGGGAAGCCCTCGACAAGCTCGAGGACATGCTGATTGAGGGACCGTCGGAGGGCCAGGTGGAAGATTCCGTAGAAACTGAGGAGGAGAAATTATGATCGATTATAAGAAACCATTCGAGAACCTTGCGTCTGACGTGAAGGACTATGTTGATCTCAGGGTCGATGACATGAAACTGAAAACCACCAAAGGGCTTTCCGTCACGCTTGCGAGAATACTTTCCACCCTTGTGATTCTCTTCGTGCTGGGTATGGTCATCATTTCCCTTACCGTCGCATTCGTCTTGATGATAGGCCACATGACAGGTAACTATGCACTTGGCGCGTTCATCGCCACAGGAGTTTTCCTGCTTGCGTTTGTCGTGCTCTTCTCCTGCAGGAAGAAGATGTTTGCAGGCAGCTTTGTAAGAATGTTCATCGATATTTTCTATCCGGAAGACTATGAGTAGGAGAAGGATCAATTCAATGGCTGAGCTCGACGAGGCGCAGATGCAGTTGAGCCGCAAGATACGTGAGAAGGAATCTTCGATTCTTGTCAGGTTTGAAGAAGCCAGACAATTCTATAATCCCTCGAACATGGTCAACGGCTTCGTCCAGGACTATGTGGATACTTTTGACTGGAGATCTGCTGCTCTGAGCATAGTCAGAAGCCTTAAGGAAAAGTTGCAGTAAAAAATAATCCGACCCTTTCCGAGGGCCGGATTATTCTTATGATGACGCACTGTACGTCTAGTTGAACATGTCCTTTAGCTTGTCGAAGAATGACTTGTCGTTCTTGGTGTCAGGCTTGAAGCTCTCGCTTTGTGCGAGCTTCTCGACAAGTTCCTTCTCCTCCCTGTTGATCTTCTTAGGGATGAATACGATGAACTTCACGATAAGGTCGCCGTTTCCGTATCCGTTAACGGTAGGGAGGCCTTTGCCGCGGACTCTCATGGTCTGTCCGGACTGGGTTCCCGGCTCCACGTGGACCTTTGTCTTTCCTCCTATGCATGGAACCTCGATGTCTGCTCCGAGTATCGCCTCGGTGACAGAGAGTATCTTGGTATAAACTAGATTGTTGCCATCCCTTACGAGCTCGGGGTGCTTGATCTCCTGGATGAGGATGAGGAGGTCTCCGTTCTGGCCATTGTTCTTACCGGCGTGTCCGCCGCCACGCATGGTGACCTGCATTCCCTCCTCGACTCCGGCTGGAATCTTGACCTTGATGGTCTCTCTCTTACGTACGAGGCCGGTACCGTTACAGCTGTGGCAAGGCTTGCTGATGACCTTTCCGTCACCACCGCACTGCTGACAGGTGCTGTACTGGACTGTCTGGCCGAAGAAGCTGTTCACGACACGCTTCACCTGACCGGTTCCGCCGCATGCAGGACAGGTCTTTATGTCGCTGTCGTTCACTGCGCCCTTTCCGTGACAGTCTGGACATGGAACCTGACGCTCTATGCTGACTTCCTTCTCGCATCCGTTCGCGATTTCCTCGAGGGTGAGCGATACACGGGTGCGTATGTCACGTCCTCTGTAGACTCTCGGACCAGACTGCTGGCCGCCGAATCCGCCGCCGAAATTGAACCCGCCGAATCCGCCACCTCCGAAGAGGTCGTTGAGAATGTCGTTGATGTTTCCGAATCCCTGGCTGAAATCAGGTCCTGCCTGGCCGTTGAATGCCGCGTGTCCGAACTGGTCGTACTTCCTTCTCTTCTCCTCGTTACCGAGCACGTCATACGCCTCGGCAGCCTCCTTGAACTTCTCCTCGGCTTCCTTGTCGCCTGGATTCTTGTCAGGGTGGTACTGGATGGCCTTCTTCCTGTAGGCCTTCTTTATCTCGTCGGCTGTAGCTGTCTTCGCTACGCCGAGCACTTCATAGTAATCTCTTTTCTCAGCCATAGTCTTATGATTAGATACCTACGACAACCTTTGCGAAACGGATCACCTTGCCGTTGAGTGTGTATCCTGTCTGAACGACATCGAAAACCTTGCCTTTCTTGTCTTCCTCCGGTACAGGGAACTGTGCCACAGCCTCGTGGAGATCTGTGTCGAAGTCCTTGCCCATGGCTTCGATAACTGCTACGCCCTTGCTCTTGAGATATCCCATGAGCTTGTTGTAGATGAGTTCGGTTCCTTCCTTTGCTGCGTCGCTGTCGTCTGACTCCGCAAGTACCTTGAGCGCCCTCTCGCAATCGTCCAATACAGGAAGAAGTCCTACGATGGTGTCGCGTGAAGCCACGCTGACCAGGTCAAGCTTCTCCTGCGATGTCCTCTTGCGGAAGTTGTCGAATTCTGCGAATAGTCTGATATATGTGTCATGCTCCTTGGCTGCCTTCTCCTCGCTTTCCGCAAGTTTTGCCTTGAGCTCCTCGATTTCTTTCTTGAGTGCCGAGTTCTTGTCTTTCTTGTCTCCCTTTTCGGTAGCCTCTTCTGCCTTTACGTTGGTTTCGGCAGTCTCTGCTGCTACCTCCTGCTCGACTGTCTCTTTATTATTCTCTGCCATATTATAATGATGTTTTATTCAAATTCTGTCTGTAAGACAGTGACGCAAATACTTTGCCACCTCC
>JAGHUQ010000133.1 GCA_018064725.1 Candidatus Cryptobacteroides caccocaballi | reverse complement strand
GCCGACGCCTCGCCCTGCGAAAGCAGCAATGCAAGCAGAGCAGCGCTGAGAAGAGAGTGTATTTTCATATTATGTGGTTATTAGAAGATTGCTGTACCTCTATTCGAAATCGAAATGGTAACCGGTAAGTTCCTCCTCCGGGAAGGTATACGCCAGGAGATCATAGAGCATAGGGTCATACTCCTTGAGCTGCTCGCGTGTCTTGAGCTTGAACGATCCGCTTCCATTCACATTAGGAACGACCATACGGCAGGTATTGTACCATGCCTGTGCTCCCTCTGCGAAGTATTCGGCATCATTATCCATCGAGTATGTGTTCTTCCAGAGTCCCTTTGCCTTGGCGTTGTTGAATGCGTTGATAAGGTCTTTCTTGAACTTGGAATCCACGCGGCGCATTGCGAAATCCACATTGTGTCCGAACTCATGGACCATGATGCTCTCGCTGTAGTATCTCTCATTAAAATTCGGAATCTTGACGAGGTTCTCCTCGCCGATGGACATTACCGGAAGAGCTTCGGTCGCACCATATCCACGTCCACGGGCATTCCAGTCGGTATCCGGCCACCATATAGGCATGACACTGCACTCAGGAAGATCTGTAATGTTTTCCTTATAGCCGACGACTCCGATACGGAAGTGGCACTTAATCATCTCAGTCCTCGCCTCAGGATGTTTTCTGGTCATCTCCCTTGCGATATAGCAAGCCTGAAGAAGAGCCTCGTCTGAGACATTCTTGGAAGAAAGCACAGGAAGCCCGTCACAGTTCACATATTTCTGATAGAACGGGTCGAGCGGAGACTCCTTGAAATTGAGCCACTGGGTAAGGTCTGCAGGAGGAGTGGTCACCACGTCCTTGCCGTCCTCGCCAGGATTTTCACCTGGGGTATCACCGGGGTTATCATTCGGAATCTCGGTCTTGCCAGGGTTCTTGGCAGGATCATCGACTGCATTGTCACAGGATGCACCGCATGAGAACAGAGCAGCGAAGAGGATTGCAATAAAGGTCAATCTTTTCATTTGAATCGCATGATTAAAATTACTTTCACAAATTTAAACAAAATAAGCGAATCTCGGAGAGAATCGCTATTTTTACCGTAGAAGAAATTTGCCATGAATCTTTACACACTTACATCCGATTTGCACGGAGAAATGTCCCTCAACGCACGCGAGGAGCGTTTCATTCAAGATATAGAGAAGGCGTTGGGCAGCGAATTCTGCCACAAAGGTCAGCATTACGAGGACTATGGGCACGGAGATGACGTCATTTACGTCAGGACCGGAGGGACTGAAGGCAGCTTCAAGGCCGTATTCGCAGAGGATGGTTCTCCAAGAATCCCGGGAGGAAAGACAGTAAGGCTGCTCACCAGCGGACAGAGCAATTCGCTCGCTGCATCCATGGAAATACTATCCTACCTCCATCAGCACGACATTCCCGGTCAGATAGTTCACGGTAGTGCAGACGAGATTGTCCGTGCACTCAAAGAATCGACGGCCACGACTTCTGGAAGCCTGAGGAAAAAGCTCAGGAAGAACAGACTGCTCGAGGGGAAGAAGATGGGCATCATAGGCAATCCTTCCGACTGGCTCATCAGCAGCGACGTGGATCCGGCAAAGGCCAGGGAAATGCTCGGAGTGGAGCTGATCGACATAGAGATGTCCGAACTGCTCCGTGAGATAGAGACGGTAAGCGGCGAGGAGATTCAGGCTGCTATCGGGAAAGCCAGGCTCAAAGACCTCAACACAGCAAAATACGGCAAGCCTATCAGTGCTGAAAGCTTCAGCAAGTCCATCGCCGTCTACAGCGCTCTCAGGAAGATTGCCGACAGGTACGGACTTTCAGGACTTACAATACGCTGTTTCGACCTTCTTGGCACCATAGGAAACACCGGATGTATGGCGCTGGCAATCCTCAACAGCGAAGGAATCGTCGGCACCTGCGAAGGAGATGTTCCGGCAATGCTTTCAATGGCCGTGGCAAAGGCGGCCACGACAAGATCGAGCTTCCAGGTCAATCTGTCAAAGGCAGAAGGTGACAGACTGCTCTTTGCGCACTGCACGGTTCCGCTTGACATCATTGACGACTACTGCTATGACACCCATTTCGAATCCGGTATAGGCGTGGCAGTGCATGGAGAATTCGCGCCAGGTGCAGCAACCATCATAAAAATCGGATCCGAGCTGGGCGAATGCGTCATAGAAGACGTTGAAATAGAGAAAAACCAATACGAGAACAATCTCTGCAGGACTCAGATCATAGTCAAGGCCAAAGGTTTGCGAGACTACATGCTGACAGAGCCGCTTGGCAACCACCATGTGATAATCCCGGGCCATCACACAGAAGAATTGGTCAAGGCCATCACGCATTAATCAGCTCAGACTGTCGTCTTTTCTATCAACGGCAGCACGAACAGGAAACGTGCGCCATCCGTGTAGGAGGTATCCAGACGGACACTTCCGCCGAGCTTGTCTGCGATGGTTCGGCAGATATTGAGTCCGAGTCCAGCTCCCTGCTTGAATGCATCCAGCTTAGAAAAACGCTCGAAAATGTTTTCCGCCTGCTCCGGTGGCACACCAGTTCCCGTATCTCTTACGCTGAACACCATCTTTCCTGGTTCTTCGCTTTTCGATAGGTGGACCTGAATCTCACCTTCAGCAGTATGCTTGCAGGCGTTTGTGAGATAGTTGATGAGTACCTGCTGCACCCTTCGCGGGTCAGTATAGACGACGAATGAATCATCCACCTCTGTCGTGAAGTACATCCTGACGCCTTCCGGAGTCCTGTATTCCACTGACTTTATAGCCTGACGGCACATCTCGTTGCACGGTGCATCACCCAGTTCGACCTTATAGTTTCCATTCTCCACATCGCCAAGATCCAGGATGTCATCTATGAGCATCATCAGCATGTTCGAGTTGCTCTGGATAAAGCTTGAATACTGGTTCTTCTCCTCTTCGGTGTTATATCCGTCAGGAAGGGACAGCAGCTGTGCAAATCCGACGATCGCATTAAGCGGAGTTCGGATCTCGTGACTCATGTTCTGTACGAAACGAGTCTTCTGCTTATCTGAATTTTCAGCCTTCTCCTTGGCAATCTTGAGGGCTTCTTCAGCCAGCTTCTGTTCAGTCATGTTGATTGCAAACACATCGATGGTATCGTCGTCATTGAAAAGCACTACCATCTCATAATACTGCCCCAGTTCGACCAGATTGAACATGAATCTGGTGTACGGGAGGTCTTTCTTTGCCGCATTATTGACGTTTGAGATGAAATCATCTGCGGACTTGGGCAGGACAGTATGGGCACCCACACCGATGAAAAGGCCGCCAAGAGACTGGGAAACGCGCTTGAACGCCTGATTTGCAAAAAGTCCCTTTAGATCGAATACAAGTCCATCGTCATCGCGGACAAGCTTGAGCTTGACGTAGTGAATAGGAAGGTTGTCAACGAGATTCTTATAGTATTGGGACATCTGATTCATCTTCCTGTTCTTCAGAGCAATCATCGCAAGGAACAGGATAAGATAGAACAATATGACAAACAGGACGATATAGATAGCATCGCTGTATTCCTTGTAGAACGGCAACGGCTTGTCCATGATTATCGCATCCTCAGGCCAGTTCGACTCATCAATACCGTAGCGTTTCAGAGCACCGTAATTGAACATCTTGACAGGACTTGGGGCAACATAGTCTGGGATATCACGTGCAGGCGTTCCGGCGAAGAGCTGTTCAAGGCAGTGGTCAAGACTCCTGTAGTAGTCAGTCTCATCAAGGAAGCAACCTCCGACAATATCGCTATGCTCTTCCATCATACCGTTGTCGCGGAGCACGAACAGAGGAGCGCTGGACTGATCCAGAAGATAGACCACCTGATTCATCAGGAAAGGTGAATTCTTCGCCATGTTCACGTTGAGCCACGACGCGTAGATAATGGCATTCGTGCGAGGATCCAGCGATTTGGTGATTTCGAGCAGTTCCTCGGTATTCATCTCTCCGCTGTTGAGCGTTCTCAATTCTATACTGTCACTGAACTCGCTCAGATGCTGCCGGAAAATAAGCTCTTTGCTCTTGCTGAACTGATCTTCTCCGTTGATATAGTATATTGTTTTCAGCTCCGGCATCATGTCCACTATCATAGCCAGCTCCTCCTTGAGGAAAACAGGGGTGTTCTGGACTGTGATATTGTATTTTGCTCTCAGGTCAGAGGTTGTGATCGAGTTTTCTTCCGTTATGGCTTCCTTCCTCAGGACCTGCTCTTTCGTTCCTGCCATGGTCTGTCCACCTATAAGAACCATAGGAATATCCGGATACCAATCATTGATATCATCACAGAACGCAAATGAACTGCTTCCAACTACAACGATGTTCTTCGGGTGACATTCCTCAAGAGTACGGCGAAGGCTCACCGTCAGCGAATCCATGTCCTGTTTCGTATTCACACGCATAAGCGACAAAGACACGGTAGATACCTTCTTTCCAAAATTCCTGGCGCTGGTCTGTGCTATGTGCTCGGTGATGTTGCTGCTCCACCTGTAATATGAAGAATACGATGAGATGACGAGCAAGTCTATTTCAGAATCAGCGGCATGAACTGATTCATGGGACATTGCTTGGCTTCCTTGCGCAGCCCATACGGAGAGAGAAAGCAAAAGACCGAATAAGATGGTATAGATTCGCATAACTAGATTCGTTGACAAGCCTCAACAAATCTACCAATATTTCTTCATCGAAAAGAAAAACTCGCCATTCTTCAGTTACCATTTTGACAAATAGAGTTATGGAATAATCAAAATGCGTATCTTTGGGTCAATAATAACACGAAAATGAAAAAGTCATTAATTGCAGCATCGATGATGCTGATAGGTACAGGATGCTTCGCACAGAAGGTCACCACCTACACTACCACAGAGACTCAGGAATGGAAATCCGGCAGCAGCATCCTCTCAGCCAAGGCTGAAGGTCCAACCGTAATCGAAGTCAAGGGCGACGAGACAGGAACCGTTTTCAACGCATGGGGTACCACCTTCAACGAGCTTGACTGGGA
>JAGHUQ010000032.1 GCA_018064725.1 Candidatus Cryptobacteroides caccocaballi | reverse complement strand
AGGAGCTGGAAGTCCTGGAAGACCACTCCGATCTTTCTTCTCAAGTACGGTATGTCCTTTGTACGTAATGAACTCAGATCGTATCCGCAGACGCTTCCGCGGCCTTTCCTGAGCTCGTTCTCGGCTATGATGGTCCTGATGATCGAGGTCTTTCCTGTGCCGACTTTACCTACGATGTAGACAAAGTCTCCCGGATTGACGTTCATGTCAAGTCCGAACAGGACGGTGCTTTCCCCGTTCATGATTTCGGCGCCTTCGAAAGTGATGAGTGGATTGGTTTCAGACATGTGAAAAAATACCTTTTGGAACACAAATATAGCCAAAATTTTTGCTAAATTTGTAAAATATATTGACTACATGAAACGTACTTTCCTTTATACGATTCTGGCAGCTTCAATGGTGTTTGCCGGAACCTCAGAAATGGCATTTGCACAGCGCTCCGGACAGAAGGAGTACAAGGATGCCGTCGGCCTTTATGAAAGGGGACTTTACGAGCAGGCGAGGATCGCTTTCGAGTCTATCTCGGCCGGGAAGAATGACCCGATGGCGGAGGGTTATGCCGTACTTTGCCAGGAGAAGATGAAGACTCCCGGCTACGAAGCGGCTTTTGACAGGTATACCGATCTCTACCCATATTCGTCACTCGCGCCTCAGGTCCGCTATCAGTATGCGTTGAATCTTTTCGACGAGGGTGATTACAAGAGGGCTGCGGAGTACTTCGCGGACGTCCAGGAGAAGCAGCTCCCGAAGAGCCAGAGGCCTGAGTTCATCTTCAAGGAGGCGTACAGCAATTTTGAGATTGGGAACAAACCTACCGCTCAGCAGCTTTTCCTCAAGGCCGACGCGCTTAATTCCGTGAATTATTCGGCTCCTGCCAGGTATGCTCTCGGATATATGAAATACGAGGACCAGAACTTCCGCGAGGCCATCAGCTGGTTCGAGAAGTCTTTGAAGGACCCTCGTTTCGAGGCAATGTCTTCATACTACATCCTCGACTGCCGATTCATGCTCAACGACTATGCGTACGTGACCAAGGAAGGTCCGGCAAAGCTTGACTCGGTCCCTGTCGAGTGTCGCCAGCATCTTGCGAGGATAATCTCTGAATCTTTCCTTGTCCAGGGTGATGCTGATTCTGCAAAGAAGTTCTATGCTTCTGCGGATGCTCCCAAGACCAGGGCTGAGCATTTCTTCGCTGGTTCGCTCAACTTCGCCGTCAGCGATTGGCAGGCTGCAGTCGAGAACTACACCGCTATGGAGGACAGGACCGATTCCCTCGGCCAGCTCGCGAACTACAACCTCGGTTACAGCTACATCCAGCTCAAGAACAAGGTCGCAGCGATGCGCTCGTTCAAGGATGCGAGCGTCGTCGACCATGACCCTGTGGTGACTGAGGATGCTTTCTACAACTACGCAAAGCTTGCCTTCGACCTGAATAACGACGCATCTGCCTTCAACAGCTACATCCAGCGCTATCCGTCAAAGGCTAACAACGACAGGATTTTCGGATACATGGCTGTAGCGGCTCTCCGCAGCC
Organism: Candidatus Cryptobacteroides caccocaballi; assembly: GCA_018064725.1. Lineage (GTDB taxonomy): Bacteria > Bacteroidota > Bacteroidia > Bacteroidales > UBA932 > Cryptobacteroides > Cryptobacteroides caccocaballi. The sequence continues at coordinate 43,713 of JAGHUQ010000032.1, read as the reverse complement.
GTGACTATGCTGCTGCGGTCGAGTACTTCGACAAGATTGACGAGCTCGACGAGAACATGCGCGGCAACTACATGAAGACCAACTATCTCCGTGCGAGCCAGCTTATCAATGACGGTGCGTACAAGGGAGCCATTCCTTGTCTCAAGGCTTCTTCATACTACTCTCCTAAGAGCAGCGGAATGTGGCAGCTCAGCAGGTTCTGGCTCGGAGAGTCGTATTTCCGCAGCGGAGATTATTCGAATGCAAGGCAGGTGTTCACCGAACTCTACAACACCTCTGCCCTTGACGGTAGGGACGAGTCTCCTCTCATTCCTTTCAGCATAGGATACTGCTACTTCAAGGAGGGTGATTATGACCAGGCCATCAAGTGGTTTGACGTATATATCGACGAAGGCGATGCCGCATATCGCAAGGGAGCGATACTCCGTAAGGCGGACAGCTGGTTCATGAAGAAGAAATATACATCTGCGATTCCTATCTATGAGCAGGTCTCATCCGAGTACAGGAATGCGAATGACATTTATCCATACTACCAGGCCGCTGTCTGCTATGGACTGACAGGCAACAATCAGAAGAAGATCAACGCACTTCTCCCTGTCAAGAATGCTTCTCCTGAGTCTCGATTCTATTCTGAGGCAGTATATGAACTCGGACGCGCATACATTGCTGCGAACAAGACTACCGAGGCCAGGACATGCTTCGAAGGCTTGCTCGAGGATTCCAAGGACAGCACATATATGGCCAAGTCCCTCATCGAACTCGCGATGATCTTCAGGAATGCCAAGAAGTATGACGCGGCTCTTGATTACTACAAGCAGGTGGTTGAGAAGATGCCGCAGACCGAATATTCTGACGATGCCCTCGCCGCCATAGAGTCCATCTATCAGAGCAAGGCCGATCCTCAGTCATATCTTGACTATCTCGCCGAGATCGGACGCTCGGGAATGAAGACCGAGTCCGAGAAGGAAGCTATGATATTCAACGCTGCCGAGCAGATCTACCTCTCTGAGGATTATGAGAAGGCGCTTGCATCGCTTGAGAAGTATCTGGGACAGTATCCTTCGTCAAGGATGGCTGACAAGGCATATTATTACATGGCCGACAGCTATCGCAAACTCGGACAGAAGGAGAAGGCTTGTGATACTTATGCAAAGGTCGTTTCGCTTGGAAGCGGTTCATATCAGGAGCTTGCGCTTGTCCATTATGCCGAGCTTGCCCAGGGACTCCAGAGGTACGAGGAGGCTTACACTGCATACGGCCGACTCATCGATATCGCCCGTTTCGAGGACAACAAGTATCTTGGCCTTCAGGGAAAGATGATGTCTGCATACAAGGGAAGGATGTTCGAGGAAGCTCTCGCCGCAGCGGAAGTCGTGAAGAACGACAAGCGTAGCGATGATGATGCTCTCCGTGTGGCTCAGTGGGTTACTGCGAAGTCCTATCTTGCTACCAGCCGCAGGGATGAGGCTCTCGATGTGCTCGTGATCCTCGCTCTGAAGCCTAGGACGGCTGAGGGCGCTGAGGCTGTATATCTCCTTATTCAGGATTGCTACGACAGGGGCGATTTCGACCGCACGGAGGAACTCGTCTATTCATTCGCCGATTCCGGATCTGACCAGGATTACTGGATCGCGCGTTCGTTCATCGTGCTGGGCGACTCCTTCCTCGAGAGGGGAGACGGCAAGCAGGCTATGGCGACTTACCAGAGCATCATAGACGGCTACACGCCTAAGGGCAATGATGACGACATCATCGACAATGTGAACATCCGTATCAACAGACTCAAGTAGAAAGGTATGAAACTCAAGATATTTATTTCGGCAATGGCCATGACCGCGTTCGCAATGTCTGCGGTGGCCCAGAACCTGGATCCGACCGTGAATGTCACCAGAGCCTACGAGGGTAAGCTTCTCGAGGTGGACAAGCCGTCGTTCAGGATGGATGTACCGGATTCGGTGACCAAGTTCAACCTTGACTTCGACTATTCTGTCATGTCCAACCCATACAAGGGTGGAAACGAGTTCAATCCATATCTTCAGGACATACGCCCTGAGCGTATCGTGGCAAAGGAATCAAGCTTCTGGCTTCGTGCTGGTGCTGGCTACAGTCTCCATCCTGAACTCGATTTTGTGTGGGCTCCGATACGTCGCGACGGCTTCAAGATGAATATCTATGGAACGCATCGCTCCTATGTGGGCAAGTATCGTGACATCAAGGTCTTCGAGAATGGAGAGAACTATGTGCTCAGGCCCGAGACCTACCTCATCAAAAAGGACGAGAATGCCTTCAAGGGTTATGACCTCAGCAGCAGGGCCGGAGTCAACGGCCGCTTCGACTGGGAGTCTGGCACCGTCCTCTTCGATGCAAGCTATCTCGGAATAGCCACCAAGGACTCGCTTGACACTGTCTTCGGCGTCAGCGATACGGATTCCAAACGAGCATCCGGACGTGATTACAACGGCGTGGATGTCTATGTACGTGCCAGGTCGAACCATAATGGGGAGAAGTATTTCTTCTATGACGCGGCTGTCGACTATCGCTTCGGACAGCACAATGTCGCAACTGCGCAGATGGATTGGCTTCGCGAGAGCAGATTCAAGGCAGATGCGACGCTCGGACCTGTCCTCTCATATAGCCATGCTATCCTTCTCGGAGTCTCTGCTGAGTTTGCAGGATACCGTGCTGATGAGAATTCCAAGGCTATATTTGACCATGCAGGAAAGCTCACATTCACACCTCAGTATCGATATTTCAAGGATAGATGGAACATCTCAGCCGGTCTGAAGGTGGAATTCCTCGCCCGTCCGGAGGATGTCATGACGGAAAGCGGCGAGGTCGCATTCCCTGCCATGAACTCGAACAAGGGCCAGGTGTTCTATCCAGCGGTTGACGTGAACTTTGCCGCAATCAGAAACTATCTCAACATTTACTTCCGTGCCAATGGAGGTGCTGACATCAACAGCTACTCGTCCATGCTGGAGAGAGACCACTGGTTCAACCACAGATACTCTGAAGGTCAGACCTACCTCGTCGGTGCAAGGAGACTTCTTCTCGACAATACGGTGACCCGTGCCGACTTGTCGCTCGGCGTGAACGGAAACATTGCAACCGTCTTTGACTACGATCTCAGCTTCGGCTATGCAAACCACCAGAACTATCTCTTCCAGGCCGTTTCGCAGGTGCCTCTCGGAGAGGGTAGCGTACTCCTCCCGCAGGTGGCTTATGGCAGCCTCCAGCAGGTCTATGCAGCCTTCGACTTCGGTGTCAACACGGAGATGATCGACGTGAAGGGCGGAGTGCTCTGGAGATATTCATTCTATGGGAAGAACGATGATGGCTCGATGCGTGAGGGCTTCCTTCCGTCACCTCTGAAGGGTAACGTGGACGTGACATATAACTGGAGACGCCGCATCTTTGCAGGTGTGAGTCTTGAGGGTGCTCTCGGAAGCAATTCGCTCATGCGTGTCGGCGCTCCGGAGGCAGGCCTCCTCCGACTCCCGGGATACGTCGATATCGGTCTGAATTTCGAGTATGTGATTTCGAAAAAGCTTTCAGCGTGGGCAAAGGGCGGAAATCTCGCATGCATGACCATTCAGCGTACCCCTCTCTATGCTGAGGCTGGACCTTATTTTACGGCAGGAATCTGCTTGAATTTGTAAAAGAAAATTCGTACATTTGTCCGTTTTATAAAGTATACCATTTCTATGACTGAAAACGAAGCACTGAATACAGCAGAAAATCAGTATTCGGCGAATAGTATCCAGGTCCTCGAGGGACTTGAGGCAGTAAGGAAGAGACCTTCGATGTACATCGGTGACATCGGTGAGAGAGGTCTCCATCATCTCGTATACGAGGTTGTCGACAACAGTATTGACGAGGCTCTTGCTGGCTATTGTACTCACATCGAAGTCTACATCAATCCGGACAATTCCATCACAGTAAAGGATAACGGCCGTGGTATTCCTACGGGAATGCACGAGAAGGAGCACAGGAGTGCCCTCGAGGTCGTCCTCACCGTGCTTCATGCCGGTGGTAAGTTCAGCAAGGACAGCTACAAGGTTTCCGGCGGTCTCCACGGAGTCGGCGTATCCTGCGTGAATGCGCTTTCTGACTATCTCAGAGCAGAAATCCATCGTGAGGGCAAGGTGTTCGTACAGACATACTCAAAGGGAAAGCCTACCTCTCCTGTTGAGGTCGTAGGCGATGCTGACGATACAGGAACACAGGTGACTTTCCATCCTGATCCTGAGATCTTCGTAGAGCATCAGGTCTACAAGTACGAGACTCTCGCTGCGCGTCTCCGTGAGCTTTCATACCTCAACAAGGGTATCCATATCACATTCACCGACCTCCGTCATGAGGTTGCCTCAATCGACGAGCACGGTGTTGAGACCAAGGGCTACAAGAGTGACGTGTTCTACTCTGAGTCTGGCCTCCGTGAGTTCGTTGAATACCTTGACGCCGGTGCTGAGAGCCTTATCAGCAGCCCTATCTGCATCCAGAATGACAAGATCATCCCTATCGAGATCGCCCTCCAGTACAATACCGGCTTCTCGGAGAAGATCTATTCATATGTAAATAACATCAACACGATCGAAGGTGGTACTCACCTTGACGGTTTCAAGAGAGGTCTGTCAAGTACTCTCAAGGCATACGCCGAGAAGAATAACCTTCTTGCAAAGTTCAAGGGAGAACTTTCTCCTGAGGACTATCGCGAGGGTATGACTGCCGTTATCTCTGTCAAGGTCGCTGAGCCACAGTTCGAGGGACAGACCAAGACCAAGCTCGGTAACGGTGAGGTCCGTGGAGCTGTTTCGCAGGCTGTCAGCGCAGCCCTCGAGGCTTATCTCGAGGAGAATCCTCAGATGGCCAAGACTATCGTCGAGAAGGTGGTCCTTGCTGCAAATGCACGTCTCGCCGCACGCAAGGCACGTGAGACCGTACAGAGAAAGACCGTCATGTCCGGCGGTGGACTTCCTGGAAAGCTCTCAGATTGCTCTGATCGTGATCCGAAGAAGTGTGAGATCTTCCTCGTCGAGGGAGACTCCGCAGGTGGAACAGCCGTCAATGGACGTGACAGCCGCATCCAGGCGATCCTTCCGCTCCGCGGTAAGATCCTCAATGTCGAGAAGGCCCCTGAGCACAGGGTATTCGACAGCGAAGAGATCCGAAACATCTACACGGCACTTGGCGTGACCATCGGTACTCCGGACGATCCAAAGGCATTGAATCTCAGTAAGCTCCGTTATCACAAGGTCGTAATCATGACCGATGCCGATGTCGATGGATCTCACATCGACACCCTGATCCTGACATTCTTCTTCCGCTATATGATCGACCTTATCCGCGGAGGACATGTATATCTCGCGACTCCACCTCTCTACAGAGTCAAGAAAGGAAAGAACCAGGTTTATTGCTGGACTGATGACGAACTCAAGGCAGCTATCGTAGAGATCGGCGGTGGCTCGGAGAAGGGAGTGAACGTACAGCGTTACAAAGGTCTCGGTGAAATGAGCGACGAGCAGCTTTGGGATACCACCATGAACCCGGAGACACGTCTTCTCCGTCAGGTCACCATCGAGAACGCAGCAGAGGCAGAGAGAACTTTCTCAATGCTCATGGGTGATGACGTACCGCCACGCCGCGAGTTCATCGAGCAGAACGCTCATTTTGCAAACATCGACGCATAGAAACGTCAAATCAAGAAAGTATTAATCCAAACCTACAATATTTTATGGTAGACATTTTTGATAGAATCGCCAAAGACTCAGGCGGCCCTATTGGTCAGTATTTCGACCAGGCATTCGGTTATTATATGTATCCAAGGCTCGAGGGTGAGCTCGGACCTCATATGATCTTCAATGGTAAGGAAGTCCTCAACTGGAGCCTTAACAACTATCTTGGCCTCGCAAACCATCCTGAGGTCAGGAAGGCTGATGCGCAGGGTGCAGCAGACTGGGGTCTTGCTTATCCTATGGGTGCCCGCATGATGTCAGGTCATACCAGGTATCATGAGAAGCTCGAGAAGATGTTCGCGGACTTCGAGAAGAAGGAGGACGCTTTCCTCTTCAACTTCGGATATCAGGGTATCGTATCGACTATTGACGCAATCACCAATCGCCATGACGTTATCGTCTACGACGCAGAGTGTCATGCTTGCCTCATGGACGGTATCCGTCTCCACGATGGTTCAAAGTATAAGTATCGTCACAACAATATCGCTGATGCTGACCGCGTCCTCACTCGTGCATGTGCTGAGGCAGAGGAGCACGGCGGCGGAGTACTTCTCATCACTGAGGGTGTATACGGTATGACCGGTGCGCTCGGTAAGCTCGATGAGCTCGTCGCTCTCAAGCAGAAGCACAATTTCCGTATCATGATCGACGATGCACACGGTTTCGGTCTCCTCGGAGAGCATGGCCGCGGTACTTCTGAGCATTTCGGAGTAATGGACGGCATCGACCTCTACATCGGAGCATTCGCAAAGTCAATGGCATCAATCGGTGGTTTCGTTGCCGGTCCTAAGTATGTCATCAACTATCTCCGTGCTAACCTCCGTTCACAGATGTATGCGAAGTCACTTCCTATGCCTCTCGTAATCGGTAACATCAAGCGTATGGAGATCATCGACTCACCAGAAGGTGATGAGCTCCGCGCAAAGTGCTGGCAGATCACCCATGCAATCCAGAATGGCTTCAAGGAGCTCGGGTTCGATATCGGTGAGGCAGAGGCTTGCGTAACTCCTGTACATATCAAGGGTGGTGTGAGCCAGGCTTCCAAGATGGCTAAGGATCTTCGCGAGAACTACAAGGTATTCTGCTCAGTAGTCGTATATCCTGTCATCCCTAAGGGCATGGTCATCTTCCGTATCGTCAGCACCGCTGCACATACGATGGAAGACGTGAAGTATACTCTCAACGCATTCAAGGAGATCAAGGAGAAGCTTGATGCCGGCTTGTATGACGGAGAGGACTTCGATGCAATGACCATCAAATAATGAAGCCTGAACGCTTTAGATAGACAATAAGATCAAAGTTGGAGCCAGCCCGTTTAAGCGGGTTGGCTTCAGCCAATATAAAAGCATACCATGTACGAATCCGAATTTCCAAGGAATTACAAGATCTATGTGGCTCTCTTCGCGCTTGCAGCGGTGCTCTTTTTCCTCATGCCGAGGTCGGGCAACTTCAAGCTGGATTATCGCAAGGGAAGTCCGTGGATGCATGACAACCTTGTTGCCCAGTTTGATTTCCCTGTCCTGAAGACTGACGCTCAGCTTCAGGCGGAGAGGGATGCACTCGGCTCAGACAACACTCCATACTACAGGAAGTCAGCTGATGTGTACAATTCTGCAAGGAATGCCGTGAATGCGGCTGACTTCGGACAGAACACAGATGTCAGGTCATCCATACTCGGCTGGCTCGCTGCCATTTACGACAGGGGAGTCATCCAGTCCAAGGATGTACCTAATTCTGATTCGTATATCTATGTGCAGACGGACAAGAAGGCGATCAAATATCCTCTGTCCGAGCTTTATACGGTGGATGAGGCCAGGGCTGAGATGCTGGCGGCAGTCTCTGCCAATGCCCATGGCCTGAATGCGGACTCCCTCTGCACCGCGATCGGACTGTACAATCTGATCATTCCTGACCTTTCGTTCGATCAGAAGACGACTGACATGGTCAGATACAACTCCGCAGAACTTATTTCCACCACTGACGGCATCAAGCCTGCCGGAACTCTGATTGTTTCCACCGGCGAGGTGGTTACCGCGGAGATCGAGCAATTGCTTGATTCGTACAAGGCTGAATATGAGAACAGCCTCGGCTACAACGGACCGGTTTTCTTCCTGCTCTTAGCGAACATGATGATGGCCCTTATCATTGTGGCCCTGCTCTTTTTCTCGATTCTATATACAAATGTCTCGATCTTCACGGATTGGAACAGATTCATGTATATCATGACGCTCTTCCTGCTTTCGTGCGTGGGCTCCCTCGTCGTGGACAGGATAGGACCTAATTATCTGTACATGGTTCCGTTTACTCTGGTGTCGATCTATATGCTCGCGTTCTTCAAGAAGCGTGTGGTCCTTCCTGTGTACATAATCTCGCTGCTTCCGCTGCTGATCTTCGCCCATAACGGACCGGAACTCTTCGTCATGTTCCTTGCCGCCGGTGTGCTGAACATCTTTACGTTCTCTTACTTCAGCCGCGGATGGCTTCAGTTCGTGAATGCTTTCCTCAGCTTCGTCGTCCTTTCCGTTGTGTGGATGGTGTTCCAGCTGTTCGAGGGCGTTGCGTCGCTCTCTGATTACAGGGTGCTCGCAGACCTCGCGCTCAGCGCCTTCTTCTGTGTGGCAGGCTATCCGCTCATCTTCCTCTTCGAGAAGATTTTCAGACTTGTGTCCAAGACACGCCTGCACGAGCTCTGCGATACGAACGCCAATAAGTGCCTCATCGAACTCAACCAGAAGGCTCCAGGAACTTTCCAGCATTCTCTGCAGGTCATGAACATGTGCGAGGCTGCGGCCAAGGAGATAAACGCCAATGTCGAACTCATCCGCGCCGGTGCCATGTACCATGATATCGGAAAGATGATGAACCCTGGATGCTTTATCGAGAACACAGATGGCAGCAACCATTTCCATGATGGCCTGAGTCCGCAGGAAAGTGCCCAGTACCTCATCCGTCATGTCAGCGACGGCCTTGTGCTTGCAGAAAAGTATGGGCTTCCGGATATAATCGTAGACTATATCAGGACACATCACGGCACGACGCGCACGGGCTATTTCTATGGTATGTTCCTTAAGAACGGCGGTTCTCCGGATTCGCCTGAGGCTGAACTTTTCAGATATGACGGAAGAAAACCGTTCAAGAAGGGTCATGTCATACTTATGCTTTGCGACTCGGTCGAGGCAGCATCGAGAACGCAGCAGGACAAGACCAAGGAATCTCTCGAGGCCCTTGTAGATAAGATTATTGACGGTAAGATTTCTGAGGGTCAGCTTACTGACTCCGATATAACGATGAATGAACTCGAAAAGGTGCGTAGCGTCATCAAGAAGTATCTCATCGATATATACCATCCTCGTATAGCCTATCCTGACGCCCAGGAGGAGGAACAGAAGAAAAAGCGACGTCTCTGATTTTGAATATCAAGGAAATAGTGGTATTTTTGCACCCCTTTCGTGAAATAATAACAATAAGATAAGAATATGAATATCAAAGAAAACAAGATTGACAGTCTCAATCTCGAACTCACCCTGCAGATTGCGGCTGCAGATTATGCTGACAAGAAAAAGAAGAAACTCTCTGATTTCCGTCGCAAGGCAGAGATCAAGGGCTTCCGCAAGGGTATGGTTCCTGCATCTCTCGTTGAGAAGATGTACGGCCAGAATGCTCTCGTCGATTCAGTGAACGACGTGATCTCAGAGACCCTCAGCAAGTATCTCCAGGATAACAACATCAAGCCTGTAGGTGAGCCTCTTCCATCTGAGGATCAGCCTTCAGTAGAGTGGAAGGACGGCAATGACTTCGAGTTCAAGTTCGATGTTGCTCAGAACCCTACTCTTGACTTCGAGCTCAGCAGCAGCGACGAGGTTGTATACTATACCATCACTTCAACTGCAGAGGCAAAGGCAGAGATGAAGTCAAACCTTCTCCGTCAGTACGGTTCACTCGAGGAGGGTACTGAGGCAAAGGCTGATGATTTCATCATCGCTGACTTCGAGCAGGAGGGTATGAAGGTTGAGGGTACCTATGTGGCACTCCGTTCAATCTCAGAGGATGTCCGTCCTGCATTCGTAGGTGTCAAGGCCGGTGATGTTCTCAACGTAAATGTCAACGAGGCATTCACCAACGAGGCTGACCGTGCAGCTATGCTCAAGGTTACCAAGGATGAGCTTGCTACTCTTAACCCAGAGTTCAAGGTAAGCGTCACCAACGTCAAGACTTTCGTAGATGCTCCTATGACTCAGGAGACCTTCGACAAGATCTTCGGCGAGGGCAACGTGAAGAGCGAGGCTGAGTTCGACGCAAAGATCGAGGAGAGACTCAAGGCTGAGTATGTACAGGAGGCTGATTATCGTCTCCAGAAGGATATGAGGGATTACCTCGTTTCAAAGGCAGCTATGGAGCTTCCTGAGAAGTTCCTCAAGAGGTGGATCTTCGTTGCCAACGATGGCAAGTTCACCAAGGAGGATATCGAGAAGGAGTGGCCACTCTTCATCGAGGACTACCGCTGGCAGCTTGTACGCGACTATCTCATCGAGAAGCTTGGCGTCAAGATCGAGGAGGCTGACGTAATGAACTCTGCAAAGGGTTACGCTGCATACCAGTTCGCTATGTACGGCATGAACAATGTTCCTGAAGAGCAGCTTGAGGCATTTGCCAAGAACATCCTCAGCCAGGAGAAGGAAAGCCGTCGTATCATCGAGCAGGTTGAGAACGAGAAGACCGTGAACGCTGTTCGCGAGCTCATCTCTCTCAAGAAGAAGAAAATTTCCGTTGCTAAGTTCCGCGAGCTTTAATTATCACGATGAACAGCGAGTTTGAGAAATATGCGAGGTCTGCAGGTATCAGTTCACTGACCCTGCATGACTATCGTAGTACGGTTGATTCCTATATCAACCCTACGATCATCGAGGAGAGGAAGCTCAACGTGGCTTCCATGGATGTCTTCAGCCGTCTTATGATGGACAGGGTCATCTTCCTTGGTGTGCCTGTTGACGACGATGTCGCCAACATCATCACAGCCCAGCTCCTGTTCCTCGCATCCAATGATCCTTCTGCTGACATCTCGCTTTATCTCAACACACCTGGCGGACAGGTTTCTTCAGGTCTTGCGATTTACGATACCATGCAGATCATTGAGCCTGACGTCGCGACTATCGTGACCGGAATGGCTGCGTCGATGGGATCCGTCCTCCTCTGTGCAGGCGCAAAGGGCAAGAGGTCGGCTCTTCCTCATTCACGTGTGCTCATCCATCAGCCGCTCGGAGGCGCGAGCGGTCAGGCCTCTGATATCGAGATTGCAGCAAGGGAAATACTCAAGACAAAACAGGAACTCTATAAGATCATTTCCGAGCACAGCGGACAAACTATCGAGAAGATAGAAGCTGATGCGGATCGCGACTACTGGATGACATCCCAGGAAGCGCTCGAATATGGAATGGTTGATGAGATTCTGAAAAAGAGAGTCTGATGACAAAGAAAACATCAAGATATTGTATGTTCTGTGGCAGGAGCGAGGCTGAAGTCCCGCTCCTGCTTCAGGGTATTGACGCATGCATTTGCAGTGACTGCGTCAAGATGGGTAACGAATATATCCAGGATTTCGAGAAGAAGGGGAAAAGGAAGGGCGCGAAGGCTGTTGAGGAGAAGGAACTCTCGCTTCTCAAGCCTATTGAGATCCATAAGGCTCTCGACGAGTATGTGATTGGACAGGACAGGTGCAAGAAGCTCCTTTCCGTGGCTGTATACAACCATTACAAGAGGATCAACAACAATCTGATCCGCAAGGCAGATGACGGGATGGAACTCGAGAAGAGCAATATCCTCATGGTTGGACCGACAGGTACGGGTAAGACCCTTATGGCAAAGACCATCGCCAAGCTTCTTGATGTTCCTTTCACCATTGTTGATGCGACAGTTCTTACTGAAGCCGGATATGTGGGAGAGGATGTTGAGAGCATACTTTCGCGTCTTCTTCAGGAAGCCGACTATGACCAGGAAAAGGCAGAGAGGGGCATAGTGTTCATCGATGAGATCGACAAGATCGCACGCAAGAGCGACAACCCTTCGATCACCCGTGACGTCAGCGGAGAGGGCGTTCAGCAGGCAATGCTGAAACTGCTCGAAGGTTCGATAGTCAACGTTCCTCCACAGGGAGGCCGCAAGCATCCGGAGCAGGAATTCATCCACGTAAATACCCAGAACATCCTTTTCATATGTGGAGGTGCATTCGAGGGTATCGAGCGTAGAATCGCGCAGAGACTAAATACGCAGGTTATCGGCTTTGGCGCATCGTCCAAGAACCAGGTAGACAGGAATAACCTTCTTCAGTATGTATCTGCACAGGATCTCCGTGCGTATGGACTTATTCCCGAGATCATAGGTCGACTTCCTGTCATAACCTATCTTGATCAGCTCGATAGGGAAGCCCTTCTCAGGATCCTCAAGGAACCTAAGAACGCGCTCATGAAACAGTATGCCAAGATGTTCGAACTCGATGATAAGGAACTGATCGTAGATCCTGAAGTTCTCGATCTTATCGTCGATACTGCGATTGAAAAGAAATTAGGCGCCCGTGGTCTGCGCAGTATCTGCGAACAGATCATGACGGACGCCATGTATGAGGCTCCTTCGACCAAGAAGAAGAGCTTCCACGTTACGCTTGAATATGCGCAAGAGAAGCTCAGGCAGAATTAGAGCTTGACTTTACTTGTTGACTGTATGTGACCGGCGATACTCCTTTGGAGTCTTGCCGGTTTTGTCGTGAAAGAACTTTGTCATATGAGACGGCGTCGAGAAACCGAGGTCATAGCTGATGCTCTGCATCGGCTGGTCGGTGGTCGCAAGACGCTGCTTTATCTCGTCAATGGTATAGTCATCTATCCACTCCGTAGGATGGCGTCCTGTCGCCTTCTTTACAAGCACGGAAAGATACTTGGATGACACGTTGAGCTTCTCTGCATAGAAGCTTACACGGCGTGATTCTATATAATGCTCTCTGACGAGAGTTATGAACTTGTCGGAAATCTCGTGCTCCCTCTTGGTCGAGTAGACTTCTGACTGTTCCCTCTTCTCCATGGCGAAGAGGGAAGTGTATGTAAATACCTTGATATATCCGGTGATGATCTCTCGCGAGTAGTTCCTGTCCTCGTAGCGGAGCAGAATCTGTAGGTCTTTGGTGACCAGCTCGTAGATGCGAAGCTCAGTGCTGGTAAGCCTCAGTACTCTCGGACGGCAGAACAGCTTGTTCAGGTTAAGCCTCATGTCCATGTCTATTATGCTGTCGAGAAACTTGCGGCTTACTTTGATTATGCGGATCCTGAAGTTGTCGCTCTTGTCGCAGAGCTTGAAGCCTTTGTCGAAAATAAGGGCATAGTCATACTTGTTGAGCATGAACTCCTCCCCAGTCTCGACTTGCATAGTCGCATTGCCCTCGAGACAGATCATTGCGAAAATCTCATCGTTGGTGATGTACCATCCATTAACGTTCGGAATTCGCTGTCTTCTTATTTCTTCCGGAGTATTGTCAAAAATTTCAACTTTCATATTTGGTTAAGAACGTTTATTTTTAGGTTAGAGGAAATTATTGATATAAAATATGTTATTTATGTTACTTTTATGAAATATAAAAGATGTATATTTGTCGCGAATGAATGTCAACACCACTCATCTCACACAACACACACTTTCAATTCTAATTTTTTTCTGATCGGGCAGGAGAGTTGCGAAACTATCCTGCTTTTTTTTATAGGTAATCCTCAAAGTACATCGAAACCTTGTCCATCAGGTGTACCCTCCATGTTCCGGAAACGTTGTGCTCAGACAGAGGGTAAGGGAAATAGTCAAGCTGTACGTTCTCCTCAATGCATTTCTGCACGAAACTGAGGCTGTGTTCCCAGACTACGGTATTGTCGATTGCACCCTGGCATATCAGGAGTTTGCCTTTGAGGTCTTTTGCCTTGTTGATGAGGCTGGTCTTCTCGAAGCCTTCCGGATTCTCCTGAGGTGTATCCATATACCTTTCACCATACATTACCTCGTACCATTTCCAGTCGATTACAGGACCTCCTGCAACTCCGACCTTGAATACGTCAGGGTAGTTAGTCATGAGTGAAATGGTCATGAATCCGCCGTAGCTCCATCCATGTACGCCGATGCGGTCTGCGTCAACGTATGGGAGACTCTTCAGCATCTTGATTCCTTCCATCTGATCCGCCATTTCTGCCTGACCGCACTGCCTATGGATCACTTTCTCGAATTCGGCACCCCTGTTGGAAGTTCCGCGATTGTCCTGAACGTATACGAGATATCCTCTCTGTGCCATATACATCTCCCACCTGCGCAGCTGTGCCATATAGCTGTCCTGAACCATCTGGGAGTGAGGACCGCCATAGACATAGACTATCACTGGGTACTTCTTGCTAGGGTCGAAGTTGATAGGCTTGATCATTCGGTACCAGTTATCGAACTTTCCGTCAGCGCTCTTTATCGTGCCGAGGTCTATTTCCGTGTATGCGTAGTCAAGTGTAGGGTCCTCCGCCTGCATGATAAGCTCACGTGTCTTGCCGTCGCAGCTGACCTTCTCCGCAGTTCCAGGATTGCAAAGGCTGCTGTAGACGTCAATGAAATAGGCATATTCTGGATCCATGACTATCTGGTGCCAACCCTCTGCAAAGGTCAGCCTTGTCACCTTTCCTGGAATGAAGGAATTCTTCTTTTTCTTCAGCTCGACCCTGAAGAGATGGTTTTCGACAGGTGATACTTCAGCTGAGGTATAGTATACGAACTTGCCGTCGTTGCCCACATACTCGACGTCGGCATCGGTTGCTGTAAGTCGAGTCACGTTGCCTTCGTAGTCGCATAGGTAAAGGTTACGATAACCATCCCTGTTATCGGTACGGTATATGAACTTGTCCTCGCTGCCTTTCACGAACCATACAGGGTCGCTCGGCTCCACGAACCTTTCGTTCTCCTCGGTGAGAATGGTCTTCTCGAAGCTTCCGTCAGCTGAAGAATACATGTTCATGTGTACATGGCTCTGTGCACGGTCAAGTACCTGAATGAGGATATGGCGGCTGTCGGGAGACCAGCTGATATTGGTTAGATAGCGTTCCTCGGTGAAGTCGGTAGGCTTCACGTAGATTGTAGATCCGCTTGCGAGGTCATACACGCCGAGGGTGATGAGTTCCGAATCCATACCTGCCATAGGGTAACGTATGTCGACATTGTTTCCTGTCCTCGAACTTATGTTGAAGAGCGGGAACTTTGTCACCCTTGTCTCATCTTTCCTGTAGAAGGCCAGCTTGCTGTAGTCCGGACTCCAGAAGATGCCGCCGTTGATGCCGAACTCATTCCTGCTGACGGTTTCTCCGTATACGATGCCGTCAGCCTCGCTCCTGGCGACGCAGATTTCTTTACCGTCACCTTTGTCGATGTACAGGCTTCCGTCCTTGCTCCATGCCTTGACCTCAGGCTTGGCCGCAGACTGGGGGAGATACTCACGAACCTTGCCCATCTGAGGGGACAGAGTCCTGCTGAGTATGGTCTCTTCCATCGAGAGTATTTTCCCGTCGGAGGCATTGGCTGGTCTTACGGCTACGACGCCGGGCTGCGCCATCGTGACGGTGGCGATGAACAATGCGGTAATAGTCAGGATTCGTCTCATATCTTCTTGTGATTTAGTCGTGTACTGCAACGATACGGTCTACGATGAATTTCTCCTTGCCTCTCCACGGAAGCTTTCCGAGGTACTCCTTGTAGTGCAGCTCGACCTGCTTGCCTCCGCAGTGGTACATGAGCGAGTCGGCGATGGCCTTGTCCTTGATTGAGAACATGAACTCATTGGACTGAATTCCCTGTCCGGTCTGAGCTGCAGCCTTGGCATTCCTGCTTGCGCTCTTGGAATTGAATCCGGACTGGACTATGTAGCCTTCGTAGGTCTTGAACACATATCCCTTGTATACGACCCTGTTGAGTTCGCCTGCCTTCACGCCTTCTCCGAAAACGAAGCAATAGCGCACGTAGAAGGTGATGCTGCCTATTATGACCAATAGGAGAGTAAGAAATGTTATGATTTTCGTACTTGTCTTCATGCCTGTCTCTTTTTATAAAAACAGGACGCGAACATCTCGCGTCCATGCTTTTCAATATTCTAAAGTTCTTCGAACTTGACGTCAGTGTAGCCTCCATCGTCTTTCTTTTCGACGACGTCGTAGGCGCAGTTCCGTTTCACGTAATCCACGACCTCCTGGAGCCCGTCGGCAAACTTCTCGAAATCTTCCTTATACAGGAAAATCTTGTGCTTGTCATACGAGAATGTTCCGTCCCTCTCGACTCTTCTCTTGCTCTCCGTGATGGTAAGATAGAAGTCATTTCCCTTTGTGGCCTTGACGTCGAAGAAATAAGTGCGCTTTCCCGCCCTTACCGGCTTCGAATAAACGTCTTCGCCGTTACGCTCCTGTGCGTAGCTGTCTTCAAAATCCTCGCGGTTCATGGTACAGTGATTTTTATTGCCTTTACATCAACAAAAATAATGATTTTTTCGGGAATTGAGCGTATCTTTGTCCAAATTTTGATGATGAAATTATGTTGAATAGACGTATATTGAGGATCAAAGCCTTCAAAGCTCTTTACAGCAGTGTAATTCTAAGGGAAAGCGGCGCAGATACCTCCATCTCGGATGCAGAGAAGCTGCTTGCCGAGTCATGCGAGTCTACAAGGAATCTCTATGTCCTCATGCTCGGCCTCGTACCTGCCCTCACGGCTGTGGCTGGCACGAAGAAGATTCCTGACGCAAAGTTCGTCGGCAACGCGCTCGCGAAGCTTATCGACGAAGACATCGATTTCCAGAAGACCTGGAAGAAGTACAAATATTCATGGGATCAGTACGATCTCATTCTGAAGAAGATCTACGCATCCATCTGCGAGAAGAAATATTATGCGGACTACCTCTCACGTGAGGAGTCTTCGCTTGCTGAGGATTGCCGTCTCTTTACCCGAATCTACGAGGAGGAAATAGTTGATGCAGAGGGTCTTGACGAGATTCTCGAGTCCATGGACATCAACTGGAATGATGATCTTGCATACTGCCTCACATGGTGCTGCAGGACCTTCAAGGCATTCGCTGACGGTGAGCATTGGCGCCAGCTTCCTCTCTACCAGAGCGACATTCTCGCAAAGGAGGGAAAGGCAGTCGAGAGCGACCATGCATTCGTGCTCAAGCTCCTCCAGACTTCCTATGCCGCATATCCTAAGTATTCGGCAATGATCTCTGAGTCCGTACCGAGCTTCGATCGCGACCGCCTCGTGACCACCGACGTCTGCCTCATGGTGTGCTGTCTCTGCGAGATCTGCAATTTCCCTTCTATACCTGTACGCGTGTCTCTCAACGAGTACGTCGAGATTTCGAAGTTCTACGGTACTCCTAAGAGCAGCGTTTTCGTGAACGGTATCCTTGACAGGCTCGTGGTGAAACTCCGCAGCGAAGGTCTCATCAACAAGGATTAATTTCCTATATTTGCAATAAATAAAAGACAAGATATGAATACGCTTTACATCCTCCTCCAGGCTGCACAGCCAGCACAGCAGGGTTCTGCAATGTCAATGTGGATCATGCTCATCCTCATCTTCATCGTGATGTGGATTTTCATGATTCGTCCGCAGCGCAAGCAGCAGAAGGAACTCGAGAACTTCCGTAACTCACTCTCGAAGGGCGACAAGGTTGTCACCATCGGAGGCATCTATGGCAAGGTGGTTGAAATTCAGGAGAAGACCCTTCTCCTCGAGATCGACAACAATGTCAAGATCAAGGTCGACAAGACTTCGGTCGTAAAAGACTTCTCTGACGCGGCCAGACAGTAATCAGAAATGAAGGAAATCCTCGGGAAGATTGCCAGGTTCCTGAAACTTGACAGGGGAGATATGCCGGTGTTCCTGGCATCTCTCCTCTTGGCGTTAAGTATATGGTTCATCCATAACCTGGCTCTCAAGTACACCGATTTCGTGTCTGTTCAGGTCGTTGCCAAGAGCAGCATCGAGGGACATGCCGAATTGTCCACGAACAGCGCGGAGGTCGTCGCGCGTGCGCGGTGCATCGGCTTCAGCATAGTCAATATGAAGCTGAGGCATTCCGATAAGGTGATCAGTATCCATGACGAGGACTTCCATCATTTGAGCGGTGATACATATTATCTCACATCCAAGGAACTTATGGGTTTTTCCCATGAACTCTTCGGAGAGGGCTCGGTAGTCGAGTATTTCGTGACAGACACAGTCATGTTCAGATTCGCTCCTGTCAGCCACAGGAAGGTGCCGGTAGTACTCAACGGTTCATTCGAGGCCGAATCCGGATATATGCTTCCAGGTGGAGTCAGACTGTCGCCAGACAGCGTTACTGTCTACGGTGAACAGAGCCGTCTTTCCACTGTGGGTGAGGTGTTTACCGCTAAAATGTATAAGAACGGAATTACCAATGACGGACAGGGTGTCCTGAAGCTCAGCAAGATCAAGGGGCTCCGTCTTTCCGAAGACGAGGTCAGGTATTCGTACACCGCTGTGCGCTATGTCGACATACCGTCCACTTCAGATATCCAGATCGTAAACAAACCGATAGATAAGAAGCTCGTCGTGGTTCCGTCGTCTGCCGATATAAGGTACCGCTGCGCATTCCCGCTCGCTACGGATCCCAGCACGTCGGCGATGCTCTATGTCGATTATGAGGATTACCTTGCGTCGAGGTCTGGAAAATGTCCGGTCCGGCTAAGGGTCAAGAGTTCTGACGTCATCGATTACACCATCGATCCGATGTACGTCGAAGTATTCGAGCAATGACGACAGTGCTCATAACTGGAGGCATCGGCAGCGGGAAATCATGCGTCTGCCGCGTCCTGGCTGAAAACGGAATTCCGGTGTACGACTCGGATTCCATGGCCAGGAGCCTCTATGACCGTGATCCTGAACTTGCCGCGGCGGTAATCGCAGCGATGGGCGGGGGAGTCGCGGACAATGATGGAAAGATAGACCGAAAGGCTCTCGCCGACATAGTGTTCTCGGACAGGGAGAAGCTTTCGGAGCTCGAGAATCTCGTGCATCCTGCGGTCTACCGCGATTTCGATGCTTTCCGCAGAGAACATCGTGACGCGGAATTAGTGGTCTTCGAATCGGCCATCGTCCTACAGAGAGGGCTGCCGGAAGGCCTGGTTGACAAGATTGTATACGTCGACGCCCCGCTTGAACTGAGGGTTGCGAGAGCATCGCAGCGAGATGGAAAAAGCAGGGAAGAGACGATGAAGAGGGTGGCAGCCCAGCCATCCGTCGCGGACGATCCGCGTATAGACCTGGTCCTCAGAAACGATGGGACGGAAGAGGAACTCAGGAGGGCGACAATGGAAATGTTGGAAAAACTAAAAAAGAATAATATCATGAAAACAGATCTCGCAAGAATCCTTTCAGTATCTGGCCAGAGCGGCCTTTTCCTCTACATCGCGCAGTCACGCAACGGCGCAATCGTCGAGTCACTCGTAGATAAGAAGCGTACCCAGTTCGGCATGACCAGCCGCATCACCACCCTCGCTGATATCAGCATCTATACTGATGACGAGGAGATGAAGCTCCAGGATGTGTTCGGCAAGCTTCACGAAGTGCTTGGAGAAGCTGACGCACCTAGCGCAAAGGCATCTTCAGAGGAGCTCAAGGCTCTCTTCGAGAAGGCTGTCCCTACCTATGACAGGGACCGTTTTCTCGTATCTCACATGAAGAAGGTCGTTACCTGGTACAACTGCCTCAAGAACAATGCTTCCCTCGATTTCATGACAGATGAGGAGCGTCAGGCAGAGTACGAGGCTAAGCAGGCTGAGAAATAGATGAAGATTCAGATCCAGACATTAGGCTGTTCCAAGAACCGCGTTGACAGCGAGCATATCCTTGCCCAACTCGAAGGTGCTTACGAAATAGTGCCTGAGAACAGCATGGAGCCTGTCGATATCCAGGTTATCAACACCTGCGGTTTCATCGGTGATGCCAAGGAAGAGTCCATCCAGGCCATCTTCGAATCCGTCGAGAGGAAGAAGGCAGGGGAGATAGGCCGTATTTTCGTATGCGGATGTCTTTCTCAAAGGTATATGGATGATATGCCGGGTCTCATACCTGAGGTTGATGCATGGTTCGGCGCACGCGATCTTGACGAAATCGTCGAGTATCTTGGGGTCGTTCCCGACGAATCCAAGAATACGGAGCGCGTGTTGTCCACTCCTTCCCATTATGCTTTTCTCAAGATTTCGGAAGGTTGCGACCGGCGTTGCTCCTATTGTGCCATCCCTCATATCAGGGGTGCTCACAAGTCCGTTCCTATGGAGGAACTGGTGCAGGAGGCGACCCTTCTTGCGGCCAAGGGTGTCAAGGAACTGATCGTCATCGCCCAGGATACGACCTATTATGGTCTTGATCTGTACCATCGCCGTGCTCTTGCCGAACTTCTCCAGAAGATTTCGGAGGTGGATGGCATAGAATGGATAAGGATACACTACTCCTATCCTGCAAACTTCCCTGAGGACGTGCTCGACCAGATGGCGAACAATCCGAAGGTCTGTGCATATATGGACATTCCACTCCAGCACATCGCCGACAAAGTGCTCGACAACATGCACCGCAACGTCACCGGCGAGTGGACCAGGACGCTTATCCGTACCATGCGTGAGAAGGTTCCTGGAGTGGTGCTCCGTACGACCATGATCGTCGGACATCCTGGCGAGACGAAGAAGGAGTTCAATGAACTTCTCGAATTTGTCAAGGAAGCGCGCTTCGAGCGCCTCGGCGCCTTTACCTATTCTGAGGAAGAGGGCACTTTCGGCGCTGAACACTTCAAGGATTCGGTTTCGCAGAAGGAGAAACAACGCCGTCTCGACATACTTATGGAACTGCAGAGCGGTATTTCTCTCGAATACAACCAGTCCAGGGTCGGAACTCGTGAAAGGGTGATCGTCGATTCCTTCAGCGAAGGAGTGTTCGTATGCCGAAGCAGATTCGAGAGTCCTGACGTCGATGGCGAGATTCTTGTAAGATATGATCCCGTGGCGATGGAAGGTGTCGATCCGTACTCTCTCATAGGTGAGTTCATCGAGGTTGAGATTGTCGGTGCGGATGAGTACGACCTTATCGCCGACGTTGTAGAAATATAGTATATCATGAAGAAGGAAACACTTTCAAGAATGGCTGCGGCCGCTGCTCTCGTCTTGACGATGAGCGCATGTTCATATTACACCTATCCGGTGGAGATTGAGCGCAAGGCACCTTCGGTGACAGGTCTTGATCTTCCTGGCAAGAGTGTGTCAGTGTCTTTCGTGAGCGGTAGTCAGAAGGATTCGGTCTATATGTCTGCTCTCGCTGAGAATTTCGCAGTGGGTCTTGAGAGCTTCCTTTTTGATTCTGAATCGGCAATCGACCTTTTCTCCATCAAGCAGACCAGAGGTGCGGACTACATGCAGAAGGATACGCTGACCCAGCTCGTGATGAGCACTGATGCTGACGTCGCTTTCCTTTTCGATGCGCCTGAGTACACTTTGGACGGCAGAGACACAACCTATGTCCGCATGAAGTTCTATGTGTATGACAGTCTATCCAAGATAGATTCTGTTTATGCGTTCTCAGGAAGGAAGAAATACGCGAACCTCGACAAGCTTCCTGCAGAGACCGGAACCCAGTTTGCGCAGTATTTCCAGCCTCAGTGGAAGCAGGAGGAGGTGAAGGTGTATTTCTCCGATGATGAGTCGTCACAGAAAGCGGCACTTCTTGCTTCGGATTTCAAGTGGTCCAAGGCAATGGAAATCTGGCTGGACATGGCATCTAGCAAGAATCTCCAGAAGAGAGCCCTCATGTCATATAATGTTGCTCTGGCATGCCATATGCTCGGCAATGACGAGATGGCGCTCACCTGGCTTGACAGAGCTGAATCGAACTATGAGGTCGGCCAGGCAAAATCGCTCAGAGCCCGAATCACCACTGGCAGCAAGTAGAAAATCATTCATATTTCATATTGAAAGCCGGAATTTGTCCGGCTTTCTTTTTTCTTTTACGGTCATGCCTGTTTTCATCAGGGGTTGATGCTCATGTTATATTTTGTTGCATTAGGGCCTGTATAATTTACAGTTTCTTTATGACTGCGCTGTATATGGTTCGTATTGTATCCTAAAATCTATGCGAAAATTGTAACTTTTCTGAATAGTTGTGATATGTTATAATAAATTGAAAGCATGGATTTGAGCTTGTAAAGTGTTGATTATGTTGATTTTTAAAGATTTTTTCTTTGGTTTTTAAAATTTTTAATTACCTTTATCAAACCAAACATTACGAACTATGAAGGCAGAAAAAGTATTAAGCGATCTTAAGCGCCGTTTCCCTAACGAACCTGAATATCTTCAGGCAGTTGAGGAGGTCCTCTATTCTATCGAGGACGAGTATAACAATCATCCTGAATTTGACCGTTATAACCTTATCGAGCGTCTCTGTATCCCTGAGCGTATCTATATGTTCCGTGTGAACTGGATGGACGACAGCGGAAAGATTCAGACCAACATGGGTTATCGTATCCAGCATAACAACGCTATCGGTCCATACAAGGGCGGTATCCGCTTCCATAGCTCGGTAAACCTCAGCATCCTTAAGTTCCTTGCTTTCGAGCAGACATTCAAGAACTCTCTCACCACTCTCCCAATGGGTGGCGGCAAGGGTGGTTCCGACTTCAGCCCGCGCGGTAAGTCAGACACTGAGGTCATGCGTTTCTGCCAGGCTTTTGCCATGGAGCTCTCACGCCACATCGGTCCTGACATCGACGTCCCTGCAGGTGACATCGGAGTAGGCGGTCGTGAGGTCGGTTTCATGTTCGGTATGTACAAGAAGCTCACCAAGGAGTTCAGCGGTACTTTCACCGGCAAGGGTCTCGAATTCGGTGGTTCACTCATCCGTCCTGAGGCAACCGGTTACGGTGTCGTTTACTTCCTCCAGGATATGCTCGCTACCAAGGGCCTCGACGTGAAGGGCAAGTCAGTCCTCATCTCAGGTTCAGGTAACGTTGCTCAGTATGCAGCACAGAAGGTCCTCCAGCTCGGCGGTAAGGTCCTCACATTGTCAGATTCTGACGGTTATATCTACGATCCAGACGGAATCGATGAGGAGAAGCTCAAGTATGTAATGCTCCTCAAGAACGGTTACCGTGGACGTATCAAGGAGTATGCAGAGAAGTATGGCGTCAAGTACGTCGGCAACGGCGCTAAGCCATGGGCAGAGAAGGCAGATATCGCTCTTCCTTGTGCTACCCAGAATGAGCTCCTCGAGGATCATGCAAAGGCTCTCGTCGCTAACGGTGTCATCGCTGTCTGCGAGGGTGCAAACATGCCTACCTCACCAGAGGCTATCAAGGTTCTCCAGGAGGCTAAGGTTCTCTACTCTCCAGGTAAGGCTTCCAATGCCGGTGGCGTATCGGTATCAGGTCTCGAGATGTCACAGAACTCAGAGCGTCTCGCTTGGACTTCAGAAGAGGTTGACGGCCGTCTCCGCGCTATCATGGACGACATCCATGCAAACTGCGTGAAGTATGGTACAGAGCCTGACGGTTATGTAAACTACGTGAAGGGTGCAAACGTAGCAGGCTTCATGAAGGTTGCAAAGGCAATGATGGCTCAGGGCGTTTATTAATCAATTCCTCTCCCCAAGGACGAACTTAATTCCCCAAGCACTTAACAAATTTTTCCCCATTAGAAAGGAGGTTAGCCAAAACTTTTGGCTAACCTCCTTAAGTTATTTATGGTTCTGTATGAAAGCTATTCTATATCCGTCACGGTGAGCTTACCGTCAGTGACCCTGAACTTGACGTTGTGGCCGGCGAAGGAGAGACCGTAGATTCTCTCCGGGTCATCCTGATAGGATGGACGAGGATCGAGACTGAGTACTTCGCGCAGTTCGACAAGGAATTTACCGTTGCGTGCGAATCGTGATACCAGACCTTCAGGAATGGTGACCTCAAGCTTTCTTTCCGGGAGAGAGTCGACATAGCCGCTGGCTGCCTCCGGGTGGGAATCTGCGTATGTGATGTAAGGCTTTATGTCGTAGATCGGCGTTCCGTCCATCAGGTCAGCGCCGCGTACCCAGATGACAGGCCCCTCGGCACTGTCGAGTTCTACATGGTCGATGCGTACGGACGAAAGCCCGAGCGGGTTCGGACGGAAAGGGGAGCGGGTCGCGAAGACGCCCATCGACTTGTTGCCACCGAGCCTCGGAGGACGTACGGTGGGCTGCCAAGGAGCGTGTGCCTCGTCGGCTTTACCGCGTCTGCGGTTTGCTGAGAATTCCCAGATCAGCCAGATATAGTCAAATTCTGATATGCCGCGCAATGCGTCTGCGTTCCTGTACTGCGGCTCGAACACAATCTTCGCAGAGAGGTTCTCTGCAAGTCCGCTCTGGCGCGGTATGCCGAACTTCTCAGGAAATGCGCTGTGGATATGTGCGATGGGTTCTATGTTCATGGCGTTACTCGCAGAGATACTCTTCCCCTGGTCTCTTGATAGGCTCAACATGGATGTTGACGATGGTGTCGGCTCCGAATTCCTGCTTCAGCCTCTGTTCTATCTGTGATGTCCGGGTGTGAGCCTGGCGGAGGGTGATCTCACCGTCCATCCTGAAGTGCATCGAGATGACGGAGATATTGCCTATGCGGCGGGTGCGGAGGTGGTGAGGCTCCTCCACGTCGGGATACTCTCTCACTATTGCGAGAATCTTTTCCATGGACTCAGGGGGAAGGGACTTCTCCATCAGCTCGTCAAGACCTTCCTTCAGAAGCTTCACGGAAATGCGCATGATCATCGCTCCGACTACTATCGAGGCGAGAGGATCGAGGACGGTCCACCTTCTGCCGAGAAGAATGGCTCCTCCGATACCGACGAGCGTGCCGATAGATGAAAGTGCGTCGCTGCGATGATGCCACGCATTGGCCACCACGACCGTTGAGTCAAGCTTCTTTCCCTTGTATGCGGTGTATTGATAGACTAGCTCCTTGAGGACTATTGATGCAAGTGCCGCCCAAAGAGCCAGCATCCCCGGTTTTTCCAGTTCGTTGCCCTGGAGCCAGCTGGAAATCATGATTGCGCCCTTCGCGATGATGCCGATCGCAACACCGCCGAGAAGGAGACCTATGATGGTCGTGGCAAGGGTCTCATACTTCCCGTGACCATAGGTATGGTCTTCGTCATCCGGCTTGCTGCTGATCCTGACGAAGATCAGAACAATCATGTCTGTGACGAAATCGGACAGAGAGTGGACGGCATCTGCGGTCATGGCAGAGCTTCGGCCGACTATTCCGGCGACGAACTTGAATATGAGCAGGGCTACGTTGATCAGGCTTCCGACCAACGTGACCTTGTATATTTCTTTTTCTCTCCGGCTGCGTTCCATCCGATGCTTTATTTAGTTCATCAAATTTAATCATTTTTAGTTCATCCTTTAACTTATGCCGGTATACTTTTTTGTTATCAGTAACAGATTGACTATATTTGATTGGACTTAATGCTCGAATTGATACTAACTATAACCAAATACATTGATGAAAAGATTTTTTCTTACTGTTGCTGCAGGATTGTGTCTTGTGGCATGTGCTCCAAAAGGCATCCAGAAGCCTTGGGACAAAGGTGGATTAGAGACCCACAAGTATCGTAACGTATTCGCTGAGATGGGCTATTCACAGGCGGAAATCGACCAGAAGCTCGATGAAATCTACAAGGAGGTCTTCGAAGGCCCTAACAAAGTCTACTTCGAGGTCGGTGATTCTCTCGGATATGTATCCGACATCAAGAACTACGATGCCCGCACCGAGGGTATGTCATACGGCCTCATGGTTGCCGTACAGCTCGACAAGAAGGACGTGTTCGACCGCATCTGGAGATGGGCTAAGAAATACATGCAGTATCAGGATGGCCCGATGAAGGGATACTTTGCATGGAGCCTCGCGACCGACGGTACCATCAAGGGACGCGGCCCTGCTTCTGACGGTGAGCTCTATTTTGTCACATCCCTCATCTTTGCGTCCAACCGCTGGGGCAACGACGGCGACATCAACTATCTCGCAGAGGCACAGAACATCCTCAACTGCTCATGGGAGAAGGATGGCAGCGAGGACGGTATCATGCCATTCATCAACAAGGAGCATCATCTCATCACTTTCACTCCTGACGGTTTCGGCGTGAACTATACCGACCCTTCATACCATCTTCCTGCATTCTATGAAGTATGGGCACGCTGGGCAAACGACGGCCGTGCAGATTTCTACCGCGAGTGCGCAAAGGCCAGCCGCGAGTATCTCCACAAGTCAATCAATTCCGAGACCGGTCTCAACCCTGATTACAACAACTACGACGGTTCGTTCATGAAGAGATTCGGCGGCAGGGAAGAGAAGACTTTCCGCTACGATTCATGGCGTGTCCCTATGAACATCGCTCTCGACTATTCATGGGCATGTGCGGACAAGGAGTGGCAGAACAACTATGCGAACACCATCCAGTCCTTCCTCTATTCACAGGGTATCGACGATTTCGTGGACCAGTACAATGTCGACGGAACTACACCTGATTTCATCTGGTCAGCAGGTCAGAGTGCATATCAGGGCAACGGCCTTCGTCATTCTGTCGGCTTCGTGGCTACTGCTGCAGCCGTTACCCTCGCTGCTGACAACGATATCTGCGGCGAGTTCGTGGAGAGGCTCTGGAACAGTAAGAATGAGCCTTACGAGGACGGTTATTTCGATGCATACTATGATGGCCTTCTCCGTCTCTTTGCGTTCATGCACCTCAGCGGTAACTATCGCGTCATCGAACCAGCAAAGTAAATAGCACAATCCTAAATAATATGAAAAAATTACTGATCCCTGCAGCTATGCTGCTCGCTTCAGTGTCGCTTTCGGCACAGAACCCGATCATCTCGGGTAACTTCACCGCGGACCCTTCTGCACATGTGTTCGATGGCCGTGTATACGTCTATCCTTCACATGATATCCCTGCTCCTTATGACTATGCAAGGAAGGACTGGTTCGTGATGGCTGACTACCATGTATACTCTTCAGACAACCTCGTCGATTGGGTTGATCATGGCGTAATCCTCGATCAGAGAGACGTTCCATGGGTGAACGCAAAGGGCTACAACATGTGGGCTCCTGACTGTAACTATAAGAACGGCAAGTACTATTTCTATTTCCCTGCAGGCCAGAAGCCAAAAGAGGGACAGAGGTTCGCGGGCAACGGTATCGGCGTTGCCATCTCTGACACTCCTGTAGGTCCGTTCGTGCCTCAGGCAGAGCCTATCCAGGGCATCGGTGGTATCGACCCTTGTATCTTCATCGATGATGACGGTACTCCATACCTTGCCTGGTCAGGCCGTGGCCTTCAGGTTCAGCAGCTCAGCGATGACATGCTCTCTGTAGTAGGCGAGCCTTACAACGTGTCAAGCGTTCTTCCTAAGGGCATGACCGAGGGCCCTTTCCTCTTCAAGGCAAACGGCAAGTACTACTATACTTTCCCATGGGTCGAGAAGGAGCGCGAGTGTCTCGCATATGCAATGGCTGACAAGCCACTCGGACCTTACAAGTTCGTCGGCAAGATCATGGAACAGTCAGAGACTATCTGCTGGACCAACCATCATTCCGTAATCAACTTCAAGGGTCAGTGGTATCTCTTCTATCATCACAACGACTATTCTCCATACTTCGACAAGAACAGGTCGGTATGTATCGATGAACTCCACTTCAACCCAGACGGTACCATCGTCCCTGTCGTTCCGACTTTCCGTGGTGTAGGTACTACCTCTGCGAAGGCTAATATCCAGGTAGACCGTTACTCAGATATGAAGGACAGGTACGTGAAGGTTGAGTTCCTCAATGCTGACGAGCCATTCGAGGGTTGGAAGACCATCATGTGGAACACCACAGAGGAGAAGACTCCTGCATGGATCAGCTATGACCGCGTAGATTTCGGTTCAGGTGACTACAATGCAGCTGCTATCCGTGTTAACTCACTCGCAGGTGGTGTCATCGAGCTTAGGGCTGATGCAGTTGACGGTCCGGTGATCGCTACTATCCCTGTTGAGGGTCGCAAGGGCTGGACTGAGCAGGTAGCTGTCGCTTCTGAGAAGATCAAAGGCCTCCACAATCTCTATGTCCTCATGACTAGCGGTAGCCACATCGAGATTGACTGGGTAAGCTTCAAGTAGTCTTATACCTCATTCAACTATAACAGCCGACTGGATTCCAGCCGGCTGTTTTCTTTGTCTCATTCCGCGGCGGCCACTTTTCCGCGGCGGCATCAGCTCCGCAGCCCTCGCTTCGCTCGTCCCTCCCAGCTGTCGCTGGGTCCCTCCCACTTACGAGGCCGTGGGTGGCCACGGGCTGCTTGATCTGATTGCCGCCGCGGAATGCCTGCCCGTTGTAAGAAGAACAAAAAGGCAGTCACGATAACGTGACTGCCTTTGAATTTCTGGTATCGAAGCGATTATTCCTTGTCGCGTATGCAACGGACAGGATATGCATCAGACTTTGCTCCTCCGGCGAGAGGGGACATTGACGCGCCAGTAGCTGTATTCTGGAATGCTACGATGATGGATCCCATGTGGCTGTCGCTGTCTCCGTATGGAGAGTTGCTCCAGTAGTTGCCCCAAAGACCGCATACTGAGCCGTAGAGCATGCCGTATGCGCCGTAGTATCTGCCGGATGCAGGGAAGTATGAAGAACCCTCTGCCATATTGATGTTATATCCATAGCAGAAATCTCCCTCTACGTCGAACTGACTCTCGTCTTCGTCATAGCCGCCTGAAGGAGTCGCTGTCTTGAGTGCGTCCACAGGAGGTATGCGCCATCCTGCAGGACATGGGTCATAGCATGACTTGCTTCCCTTGTTTGGATACTCGTTCTCACTGTTCTTTACGGCCCCCTCCGGATTGCCCCAGAGCTTGTTGTCTGCTTCCTTGAGCCAGTCTTTGTAACTGCCAGCGAGTGGCTGACCAGCGAGTACGATGGTAGGATTCTCGATCGAGTATTCGAGCGTGTTCGCTGAATCAGAAGACCATGATGAGTATCCGACCTTCACGGTTGCGCCGTCGATGTCGAAAAGGTCTACAGGCATGGTCGCAGTGTTACCGGTGAGAGTAGGACCAGCAGGGAACGGGTCTTTGCGACCCCACTGATAGTACATTCCGTAGCTGTCGAGTGAGCCGGGAGTGGATACGAGGGCTCCGATATTCAGGCTGGCAATCTCATATCCGGTCTTTGTCGTAAAAGACAGGAGGCTTTCCTCCGGTTTCCAGATGTGCCAGCTCCAGAGAATCTTTCCTTCGGCGTCGGTCGCTGCGAAAAGTGCGTTTCCTGTCATCTCTGAGAGGTTGAACTTGATGACTCCGTCCTCGTACGAGAACTCGGTCACGAATCCATCGGTGGTCTGCCATACAAGCTTGGCAGTATCAGCAGCGAAGCTTGGGGCATCTACACCGTTTCCTGCAACCGTTGCATCGAAGCAATATGGACCTTCCATATCGATGACATAGCAGTTTGCAGTTCCGTTCTCACTGAGGTTCACATAGGTAGGACCGGCTGGCTCATCAGGGGTCTCAGGCTCTTCCGGCGTGCTTGGCTCCTCGGGTGTTTCCGGTTCTTCCGGAGGAGTCACAGGGTTGTTTCCTGGCTTCTCGCATGCGACCATAAAGGCCGCAGCGAGTGCCAGAGTCGAAATCATGAATCTTGTTCGTCTCATATACTTGTTGTTTTTGGGGTTTACTTGAAGAGATACTGTGCGAACTCGTGGAATGACTTGCGCCATACCTGCCACTCGTGGTCGCCAGGATATGAATTGAATTTAACATCCACGCCCTTTGACTGCATCTCCTTGACGATGTCCCTGGTGTACTGGATACGTGGATCCTGCTCACCGCAGGTCATGAAGAACACGTCGAGGCCATCGTTGAAAGCCTTGGTGTTCGAGTAGATGCCCGGAACCTCCTCGTCGAGAGCGAGCTTGGCTGCACCGGAGATGCCGCCGAACATGCCAGAAGAGAATACTCCGACATTTGCGAAGGTCTCAGGTGAACGGAGACCGATGTAGAATGACTGACCGCCACCCATTGAGAGACCGCACATCGCGCGATACTTCTTGTCAGCCTTGGTACGGAATGTCTTGTCGATGAAAGGAACGACGTTATCGATCATCTCATTTCTGAAGTTCTGCATGCCGTCCCAGTTGTATCCGCCACCGGCCATGCCGCCGTTGGCTGCGCGTACGTTGCTGTTTGCGCTGACAACGATCATTGGTACAGCCTTGCCCTGAGCGATGAGGTTGTCCATGATCTGGGCGACACGGCCCTGCTGCATCCAACCGCGGTGATCCTCGCCGCCGCCGTGCTGGATATAGACAACAGGATATTTCTTCTTGTTGTTCTCATAGCCTGCAGGGGTGTAGACCATTACCGGTCGCCATGCGTTCTCAACCTTTGACCAATAGTAGATGGTGCGTACCATTCCATGAGGAACGTCCTGGTTCTCGAAGTCCTCGCATCCAGCCTCCGGCACTTCTACAGCGCTGGACATGCGGCTGCAGCCGTAGAAAGACTCGCTGGCAGGATCTGCGAATGAGTAACCGTCAACGATGATGGAATAGTAGTGGAAACCGGGTACCTGAGGGTCAGAAGTCACAGTCCATACGCCGTTGGCGTCCTTCTGCATGTCATACTTCTTTCCTCCGAGATCGAGCTGGACCTTGTTTGCGTCAGGAGCAGAGAGCCTGAATGAGACACTGTTGTCCTTATTGAGCCTTGGGTATGAGTTCTGGTTGATGTTGGTTACAGGTGCTACGCTGCCTGCCGGCATTGCCTCAGGACGAGGGCCCTGGGCCATCATAGAACCCTGTGCAACGAGCATTGCTGCCATTGCTGAAAGAATAAGTCTTGTGTTCATGTTATGAGATGTTTTGGTTGTTTATCCGATGTTCGGCACGGCAGCATAGAACTCGAGGTCCTCGTCGCCGCTGTTGATGAGGCTGTGTGAATGGCCCTTTGGGCAGAATGTGCACTGGCCTGCGCGGATCGGGCTTGCGATGCCGTCATCTATGATCGTGCCTGAACCCTTCATCACGAAGATGAACTCGCAGTTGGTGTCATGTACATGCTGGCCTATGCTTGCGCCGGGAACGAGTATACCGTGGAGGGCACGGTCGGTCCCGTCCCAGTACATCTGGGCCTTGAGCTCCTTCTCTCCGCCCTTGAACTTGGGCAGGGAGGTGAATTCCATTGAAGTGAAATCGATGGTCATATCATTTTGTTTTTGTCTATGCGAATTTAGTCAAAATCTTGTCATTATCGCGACATTCTTTTGAGAACCGGGCTGAGGAGGAATAGCGCCAGAGACGCAACTGCGGACATGATCACGAAAATCATGAAAAAGTCGTGCAGGTTGGCGATCTGGATACCAAGAATGGACTTTGCAGCGACTTCGGAAGCGCTGCCCGGATAGAAGGTCGCAAGCTTGCCTGCAATGAAGTTGCTGACGGCACTGGACATGAACCACACTCCCATCATGAGGCTGGTGAAACGTTTCGGTGAGAGTCTGCTGACCAGCGACAGGCCGATAGGCGAGAGCGAGAGCTCTCCAAGTTCATGGATGAAATAGAGGCTTGTGATCCACATCATGCTGACCTTTATTCCCGGCTCGAGATTCTTCACGCCGAAGGCGATGACGAGATAGCCGAGAGAAAGCAGTGCGAGGCCGAGTGCCTGTTTCTGGGTCGATGAAGGCTCAAGGCTCGTTCCTCTGAATTTCTTCTTCCCGAGGAATTCCCAAAGGCCTGCCATCACCGGAGCAAGAACGACACAGAATATGGCCGGGAGGCACTGGAACCAGCTTGTAGGAATCTCGTGTCCGAGAATGTTCCTGTCTGTCTGTTCCTTGACGAAGTAGGTGAGTGATACTCCGGCCTGCTCGTATGCAGCCCAGAAGAATATGACGAAGAGAGCGACGATCAGGATTACTCCGATATGTGCCCATTCCTGCTTCGTCAGAGGCTGTTTTGACTGAGTGCTGTCTTCTGATTTCGGCTGTGTCTCTGGAGCAGTGCCGACAGGACTGCCGTCAGGGCTTACGAGAAGCTTGTTCTTCAGCGCGGCGAAGATTATCACGGACATGACCATTGCAATGCATGCGACGAGGAATCCCCAGCGGAATCGTCCCGGGTCAGAGAAATCTCCCTCGAAGATTCCGCATGCAAGCGGGGCGAAAAATGCACCGATGTTGATGCCCATGTAGAATATCGTGAAGGCGGCATCCTTCCTCTTGTCGTCAGGCGAGTAGAGTTCACCGACCATGGATGCGATGTTCGGCTTGAAGAAACCGTTTCCGATTATCAGGCAGGTAAGGCCGGCGAACATCAGTGCTACCGAAACCTGATTGCTGACCGAAGGGTCTATGGCCGCTCCGTCTACGAAAATGGATTGGTTGACGCAGCCGGCGCTGAGAAACATCAGGAACTGTCCTGTCGCCATGACGAGTCCTCCGGTGATAATGCACTTCCTGTTTCCGAGATATCGGTCAGATATGTATCCTCCAATCATCGGGGTCAGGTATACCAGACCTGTGTAGGTCCCGTAAATCTGGGAAGCATCCTCCATGGAAAACAGCGCAGCCACCATATATAGTGTGAAGATGGCTCGCATCCCGAAATAGGAGAATCGCTCGGCCATTTCTGTGGCGAAGAGCAGGTACAATCCTTTAGGGTGTTTCATCTTTGTTCGGTTATAGTTGTGTGTTGACGACAGACAAGTCTATTTTCCCATCGACTCCGTGGACTACGGCCTTCTCGGAGAACTGCCACATTGCCCAGTCTTCGGCGAGAGGCCTTTCCACTCCGTAATGGGCGACCCACACAGGGTAATTCTCAGAAATCTCTCTGCTCAGGATATCGCGAAAGTAGCTGTCTGATGCGTAAATTATCGGTTTCCTCTTATAATGTTCCTCAATGGTCTTGAGCCAGATCAGGACTTTGGCGTTCAGTTCCTCCTTCGTGCATCCCTTATGCATGGTCTCGACGTCCAGCACGGGAGGGAGGTCTCTCCATGTCAGTTCGCCTACGGCGGAAATGAAGTTTTCCGCCTGCTTCAGAGGATCCTTGGAACTTCGGAAGAAATGGTATGCACCTCGTCTGATTCGGCTTCTTCCGGCATCTTCCCAGTATTGAGCAAAATCAGGGTCGACCATGCTCTCTCCTTCGCTCGCCTTGATGAACGCATATTTTACTGGCCATGCATGCCTGGAACGTGTCAGGTCTCTGGTCGTATGTCCCTTAGCGTCCTGAAGGACCATCAGGGAATCCCATATTACCTTGTCCTGGTAGTGCGAAATGTCGATGGCGAAGCCGGCAGAATGACGAGCGAGCTCAGGCAATGCGCATCCTGTATCCATTATGCTTCTTTTCAGGTATGGGAAAGAAATGGACAAGACTATGCATATAGCTAAGAAAAGGGCCAAGAGTGTCGATGCCCCTGGCCCTATTTTCAAAGACTTGCGTCTTCTTTTCTTGCTTGTTCTTTTTTTTCTGGCCTTTGCCATCAGGGACTGTTAATAGTTCGTTGCGCGAACCTTGAAGTAGCTCTGAGGGTGTTGGCATACAGGACATACTTCCGGTGCCTTCTTGCCGATCATGATGTGACCGCAGTTGCTGCACTCCCAGATCATGTCCTCGTCACGGCTGAATACGAGGCTGCCCTCAACGTTTGCGAGAAGCTTGCGGAAGCGCTCCTCGTGGGTCTTCTCGATAGCTCCTACCTTGTCAAAGAGGGTCGCGATGTCCTCGAAGCCCTCTGCACGTGCGTCGGCTGCGAACTGAGCATACATGTCTGTCCACTCGAAGTTCTCACCCTCAGCAGCGTCGAGAAGGTTCTGGGTGGTAGCAGGGACGCTGCCCTCGTGGAGAAGCTTGAACCAAATCTTGGCATGCTCTTTCTCGTTGTTTGCGGTCTCTTCGAAGATCTCTCCGATCTGTACGTAACCGTCCTTCTTTGCCTTAGAGGCGTAATAGGTATATTTGTTCCTTGCCTGAGACTCACCGGCAAAAGCTGCCTTGAGATTCTCTTCAGTCTTGGTTCCCTTGAGATTTTCCATATCTGTATTAATTATTGGTTTCCATTCCGACAAATATAGTCAAAAACTTTCTATCGTCTTACTTCTTTTTGAATAATCTTGTATCCTATCGCCGCAATGAACATGGACATGAACGGAGACAGAATATTGAAGAGACAGTACGGCAGATATTCAATCGTGGCAACTCTCAGCACTGTTGCCTGGGTCATACCGCATGAGTTCCATGGAATGAGTACCGATGTAACGGTCGCTGAATCCTCTGCCGCTCGGCTAAGGAGCCTTCCCTCAAGTCCGTTCTTGTCGTAGAGGTCCTTGTAGAGGGAACAGGTGAGAATGATGGAAAGATACTGGTCACCGACTGCCATGTTGTTGAAGATGCCGGTGAATACGGTTGCCGTAACTGTTCCGAATCGTCCTGTGATCTTTCTGGTCAGTGCCTCGGTGAGGCTGCGGAGCATGCCGCTGCCGACCATGGTGGCACCGAATACGATGGCGCTGATGATAAGGTATATGGTCGGAAGCATGCCGGTCATTCCATTGGTCATGACGAGTTCGTCAAGCTCTGGATTTCCGGTGCTGACCGCTGTCTGTCCGTAGATCGTCACCATGATGCCCTTGAATCCGGACGTGAAGTCGAGTACGTCAGATCCGGCGATTCCGGCAACGATGCCAGGCTGTGCGATAAGCGCAGTCACACCGGCCGTGAGCGCTGAGATCATAAGCGTGAGCACAGCAGGGACTTTCTTTATGATCATGACCACGGTTATGACAGGTACGACCATCAGCCAGAGCGAAATGTTGAATGTCGATTCAAGAGATGCGCAGTAACTGTCAATGTCGATCGCGGATGCTGAGCTGTGAAAGATGCTGACGAGAAGGAACACGATCAGGGCTATGCTGATCGATGGCACGGTGGTGCCAAGCATATATCTGATGTGTGTGAACAGGTCGATGCCGGCAGCTGAGGACGCAAGCACGGTGGTGTCTGACAGAGGTGAGATCTTGTCGCCGAAGTATGCGCCCGAGATGATTGCACCTGCGGTCCATCCCGGAGAGAAACCAAGTGCGTCACCGATGCCGATAAGTGCTACGCCGATGGTCGCAATGGTCGTCCATGAACTGCCGGTCATGAGCGCGACCAAGGCTGCTATCGCACAGCAGGCGAAGAGAAATATCTTCGGGCTGATCACATGCAGACCATAGTAGATGAGGGTTGGAACGACGCCGCTGACCATCCATGTGCCAGCGACCGCTCCGATCATCAGGAGTATCAGGAGGGATGTCGCTACGGAGCCGATGTTGGCGGCTATCGCATCCTCGAATGATTTCCAAGGGATGTCGTATATGAACATTCCTATGGCGATTACGAGGCCTGAGGTGAGCAGGAGTGCGACCTGACTGCCTCCGTCAAGTGCTCCGGTCTTGAAGAAGCGTATGACCAGGGACAGTACAACGACCATGAACGCGAGCGGAATGAGCGCTACGCTCCAGTGTGGGGTACGTGGGGATTTGTCGTTAAGCTCGTTCATCGTCTACTTCCTGCCGAATAGATCTTGGAGTATGTTCATTACTATGTAGACAACGAATGCGAAGAATACAGTCATTGACCAGTTGAGCCCCATGAGCATGACTGCTACGAAGGTCACGAGGATCACGCCGATGAATGCGATTCTCATCTTGTGGACCGCGGAATAGCTCTTCTCTCCTTTCTTGAACTTCATCGAGAACATTGGGAATTCGCTGACGAGAAGGGCAGAGAGAACTACTGAGAGCACCGGGATGAATACAGGTCCGGCACACCATGCCCTGAGGAAGCTGTCCGGGGTCTTTGTCACATAGTAGACAAGGGATCCGCAGATCATGGCACATGCCGGGGTCGCGAGCCCGATGAAGTTCTCGCTCTGACGCTCGTCGATGTTGAATTTTGCCAGTCTGACTGCGGAAAAGACTGCGATGAGGATCGGGAAGAGGCTCCACAGGGTGATGTTTCGGACTATGAAGCAGCAGTTGCCACCTCCTAGTTCGGTGCTGATCTTGAAGAGCATGATTGCAGGAAGCACTCCGAAGCTCACTGCATCGCAGAGGGAATCAAGTTCCTTTCCCATCTCGGAATATGCCCCTAACATCCTCGCGGACAATCCGTCGCAGAAATCAAATACTGCGGCCAGGAGCATCATCAGAAAGGCGATGTCGTTCCTGCCGTAGAAAGCGGCAATCACTCCGATGAATCCTGATACGAGATTCAACGAAGTGATTGTGTTTGGGATATGTTTCCTGAGAGACATTACTTAATGTTGAGTTTCTTCTTCATGTCCTTGCTGAGCGCATCCTTGTGAACGATGAAGTTGAGGGTCTTGTAACGTACATATGCGTCTGATGCATACCAGATGCCGTGGTACTTGCCAGAGTCGCCCCAAGAGTTCTTCACCATGAAGTACTTGTTGCCGTTCTGGTCCTTTGCCACACCAAAGATGTGCATTCCGTGGTCGTCAGTAGTCTCCTTGCAATCATATGCAAGCTGGCGCATCTCGTCGGTGATCGTCATTTCCTCAGGAAGGGCAGCGGCAGCCTGCTCAGGCTTAGCTTCTTCCTTGCCGAGCCAGTGCTCCTGGTCTGAACCTGCGGCTGGCTTTGCCTCTACCGGCTTAGGAACGATTGCGAGACCGTTGCGGGTGAAGCCAGACTCGCTTACGTCAGCGCCCCATGCAACGGTGTAGCCGCCTTCTACAGCCTTGTAGAGGATGTCCATCATCTCGTCCATGGTCACGTTGTATGCTGCACCCCAACGCCAGTTGTCGGCAACCTCGATGATGTGTGGCTGATAGAGCTCCTCGCTCGCGAATGAGCAGATGTTCACATAGTCGTCAACGTTGATCTTGAGCTCGTCACGCTTTGCCTGTGTGGTTGAGAGTTCTGGCCATTCTCCCTGATATGCCTGGAGGACACCGTCGAGACCCTTGAGCCATGCGGTAGAAAGCTTCTTGTTAGGATTTGCCACCACTGCGCGTACATAGGCAGCGAGAACAGCATCCATCTCGTTCTGCTCTGGAAGCGAAGTTCCGTACTGGAGGCCTGGATACTGCTCCTGGGTGGCGATACCGTATTTCTTGATGACCTGGAAGACGTCACCGAATGAACTTCCTGCCGAGAAGCCGAGAGTTCCGTCGAGGCGTACGTACTTTACAGCCCTGTCGTGATATGCGCGGCTGACTACAAACATCTCTGAGAGGTCTGTCTCAACTCCTGTCTGACGGAGAATCTCTGATTCGATGAATGAGAGAGTTGAGAAGCACCAGCATGTGCCGCTGCGGAACTGATTCTTCACAGGAGTGATCTTGTTCTCCTTGATGGTCGTGAATTCATACTCAGGGGCCTTGGTCTGCGCCTGGGCAAATGAACCGGCAGCCATGAGAAGTGCAGCTGCCGCGATGATTGTCTTTTTCATATCTGTCTGTTGTTTTTGTTTTCGCGTGCGAATTGACAAATATAGCAATAATTTCTTTAAATTTGTGTTATGGTGATTCTCTACATACATGGAATGGGAGGAGGCTCGGACAGTCGCATTCCGAGACTGCTCGGCGAATGGTTCGCGTCAAGGGTTGCGGCGCACGGCCAAGTGAAGGTGGTCTGCCGGACCTATGATTTCGACCCTGACGTGGCTTTGGCACAGATTGAGAAATGGGTGGAGGAACTCTCACCCAGCCTTATCATAGGAGAGTCTCTCGGCTCGTGCAATGCTTTGAGAATCAGCCGCAAGGATATTCCATGTCTATTCGTTTCGCCGGCATTGAACGCACCGCTCTACCTTGGTTATCTGGCTTTCCTGGCACTTGTCCCGGGGGTTACTCCGATGCTTGACGGAATTTATCGCCCCAGGCCCGGCGACAGGCAGAAGCTCCATTTTACTTTCCGCACCATGCGCAAATACAGGAAGGTACGAAAGGATATCTTCGCAGACAGGAAAAAACTCTTTTCAATGAGTGCCTATGCCTTTTTCGGGGAGCATGACCATTATCGTCGGACTGGTATCGTAAGCATCAGGTCATGGACGCATCTTTTCGGACAGGAGACTTATACTCTGTATAATGGAACGCATTTTATGGAGGAAGAGTTCGTATATAGCCTCCTCATCCCGAAAATTCTGCTAACTTTGCGGGCGCATTAATTCATTTGTCATGGAAAAGACTTGGAGATGGTTCGGAAAGAAGGATAAGATTACCTTGTCGATGCTTCGTCAGATAGGCGTTGAGGGTATAGTCACCGCACTTCATGATATCCCGAACGGAGAGATCTGGACAGTCGAGGCCATTATGGACCTCAAGAATTACATAGAGTCATTCGGGCTCCGATGGTCAGTGGTCGAAAGCCTTCCTGTGTGCGAGGCCATAAAGTATGCCGGTCCGGAGCGTGATCGTCTTATCGAAAACTACAAGGTCAGCCTTGCAAACCTCGGCAAGTGTGGAATCAAGACCATCTGCTACAACTTCATGCCGGTGCTTGACTGGGCACGTACCGATCTCGAGCACGAATGGCCAGACGGGACAAAGTCCCTCTATTTCGACTATGCACGCTTCGCATATTTCGATATGAGGATAGTGGGCAGGGAAGGTGCTGAGAAGGATTTTCCTGCTGAGATAGTCGAGAAAGTCAAGGAGTTGGACACGATCATGACAGATGCTGACCGTCACCAGCTCGTCGACAACATAATCGTGAAGACCCAGGGCTTCGTGAACGGAAACATATCCGAGGGGGACAAGGAACCTGTACGCAAATTCCAGTCATTGCTCGACCTGTACAAAGGCGTGACCAAGGAGCAGCTCCGTGAGAACATGAGATATTTCCTCGCTGCGATCATGCCTGTATGCGATGAGTACGACATCAATATGTGCGTCCATCCGGACGACCCGCCTATGCCTGTTCTTGGACTTCCGAGAATCGTGACATGCGCTGAGGACATCGAGTGGTTCCTCAATGCCGTCGACAATTTCCACAACGGACTTACCTTCTGCGCGGGTTCTCTCAGCGCCGGTGCCCACAATGACGTCGTCGAGATGGCACGCCGCTTTGCCGGAAGGACTCACTTCGTGCATCTGCGCAGCTGTAACGTGCTTCCCGGTGGCAACTTCATCGAGGCGCCGCACACGGGAGGACGCGCCAACCTCGTGGAACTCGTACGCATCTTCGAGAAGGAGGGAAGGAACCTTCCGATGCGCGTCGACCATGGCAGGATGATGCTTGGTGACGAGGATAAGGGATATAATGCAGGCTATTCATTCCATGGACGTATGCTAGCCCTTGGACAGGTGGATGGCATGATGGCCGTCGTGCGTGACGAGATGGCTACTAACAGATAAATACAGCAAGAGATATGAACGAAATGTACAGCATAGAAGGCAAGGTTGCAGTCGTTACAGGCGCAGCCGGCGTGCTCGGAGGCAGTATCGCGAGCCATTTCGCTTCCCAGGGAGCGAACGTCGTGGCATTGGTACATAGGCCTGAACAGGTGGAGACGGTGCTCGAGAAGCTCAAGGCTCTCGGCGGCGATCCGGCTTGCTACGCATGCAGCGTCATGGATACTGAAGTTCTCGCGGGAATTGCCGAGGAGGTGGTTGCCAAGTACGGAAAGATTGATACGCTCGTGAATGTTGCAGGTGGCAACGTGGCAGGCGCCAATGTGATGCCCGATCAGAATTTCTGGGACATGAAGCTCGAGGACTGGGACAAGGTACTCGACCTTAACTTGAACGGAACCGTCTATCCATGCCATGTCTTTTCGAAGATTTTCGCCAGACAGGGGTTCGGCAACATACTCAACATCTCATCAATGGCTGCCTATGACGCACTTTCGCGTGTGGCAGGCTACGGTGCGGCCAAGACAGGAGTATCCAACTTCACCAAGTGGCTCGCGGCGGAGATGGCCATGAAATACGGAGAGAAGATTCGCGTGAATGCGCTTGCCCCGGGTTTCTTCATCGGCAAGCAGAACCGTGCGGCTCTCCTCAATGAGGACGGATCGCTCACCGAGCGTTCGGTGAAGGTCATCAACAAGACCCCTATGCGCAGGTTCGGTGATATCACTGAACTCAACGGAGCAGCTCAGTTCCTGTGTTCTGACGCGGCATCATTCATCACAGGCGTCATACTCCCGGTCGATGGCGGCTTCAGCAGTTTCAGCGGAATTTAAATGTTCAAGGAAAGCATAACACCAGACGAGTTGTCGAAGCTCCAGATGGCTTCCTTCCCCGGAACGATACATGTGATCACCGGGGACGGTCCTGCCTTTGACCGCGCGATCCGTTATCTCCGCAAGCAGGAGATGATAGGATTCGATACGGAGACCCGTCCGTGCTTCTCTCCTCATCAGCCTCATTACGGAGTTGCTCTTCTTCAGCTCTCCGGACCTGATCATGCATTCTTGTTCAGGATAAACAAGATGGAACTCAACCGCCGTCTGCGCAACATCCTTTCGAGCACAAAGATCCTCAAGATCGGTGCTGCCGTGCATGATGACATCCGTGGGCTCCAGAAGAAGCATGATTTCGTTGCTGGCGGCTTCGTTGATCTCCAGAAGATTGGCTGCGAGTGGGGCATCAGAGACAAGAGTGTAAAGAAGATGGCGGGTATCATACTCGACATCAGGATCAGCAAGACCCAGCAGCTCTCGAATTGGGAAGCGGAAGCCCTGACTGATGCACAGGCCATGTATGCGGCTACCGATGCATGGGTTTGTCTCGAAATGTACAGGAAACTCCTGGATACGGAGAAGAATCCTCTTCCTCCTGACCCTGTACCTGAGAAGGCTGAGGTCAATACGGAAAAATCAGAGAATTCTTCGGAATCAAAGCCTAAGCCAAAGAGAAGAAGGAGAAAGCCTGCCGCATCTGCGGCTGCCGTAACGGGTGAGGCTGCTCCACAGAAGAGGCGCAGACCTTCAAGGAATCACTCCAGGAAGAGGAAAGCTGGGTCAGAGAGTACCCCGGAGAACCAGCCACAGACAACTGTAGAATAATACTTAGGCGGACAGACCGCCATACCAGATATGATCAAGATAATATTGCGAAAGGGCAGGGAAGAGTCCCTGCGACGCTTCCACCCTTGGGTGTTTTCAGGCGCCGTTTCCGAAATTCAGGGTTCACCTGCGGAGGGTGACCTCGTGTCAGTACATTCTGCCGATGGCGAAATGCTTGCCGTCGGTCATTACCAGATAGGTTCTATCGCAGTGCGCGTCCTGAGCTTCTCGGATGAGGCACTCCGTCCGGACTTCTTCCATAGCAGGCTCGCCAAGGCTCTTGACGTAAGACGTGCGGTAGGTCTTGCTAAGGATGGTCCAAGCGACACCAATTGCTACAGGCTCGTACATGGTGAAGGAGACAATCTCCCTGGACTTATCATTGACTATTATGACGGAGTATGCGTCCTCCAGGCTCATTCTGTGGGCATGTTCCGTGCAAAGAACCAGATATGTGAGGCCCTCAAGGCCGTGTACGGTACTTCACTCAAGGCTGTCTATGACAAGAGCTCAGGCACTGCACCTTTCAAGGCGGGCCTCGATCTCATCGATGGCTATATCTACAGGGCGGAAGGATTCCGTGATGATGAGCAGATTGTTCTCGAGAACGGCCATAAGTTCTATGTGAACTGGACCAGCGGACAGAAGACAGGCTTCTTCCTCGACCAGCGCGAGAACAGGAATCTTGTCGGTCGCTACTCTGCCGGCAAGAATGTGCTCAACCTTTTCTGCTATACCGGAGGATTCTCCATATATGCTCTTGCCGGAGGTGCAAAGCACGTCGATTCGGTAGACTGCTCGCAGAAGGCCATGGACATGGTTGACAGGAATGTGGCGCTCAATGGCTTCACTCCGGAACAGCACACCAGCTACTGCTGCGATGCAATTGATTTCGTCAAATCAGCTCCGGAAGGAAAGTACGATCTCATGATCGTCGATCCACCCGCATTCGCAAAGCACAGGGGAGTACTCCGCAATGCGCTCCGTGCATACCAGAGACTCAATGCCGCGGCTATATCACGCGTGGCTCCCGGTGGACTCGTGTTCACATACAGCTGCTCCCAGGTGGTCGACAAGGAGGCTTTCGCACTTGCAGTGTTCTCGGCTGCGGCTCAGTCTGGCCGTAAGGTCAGGATCCTTGACCGCTTGAATCAGCCTGCTGATCACTCAGTGAACATCTATCATCCGGAAGGTGAATACCTCAAAGGACTTCTACTCTATGTAGAATAGTTTTGCATTTGAAGAATTTGTTCTTATATTTGCAGTCCCAAACGGGAAATGGTGCGTTGGCCGAGTGGCTAGGCACAGGTCTGCAAAACCTGCTACAGTGGTTCGATTCCGCTACGCACCTCACGAAAAAAGCTCAGGAAAAATCCTGAGCTTTTTTCATTCGGTGCGGCATCGCTGCGCGATGCTGCTTTAATTCCAGGGGCTCTGCCCCTTAATACCCCGCGGCTCCCGGCCTTCCGTTTTCTTCGAAAACTCGGCCTCCGCCGGTGACCTCGCGGTCACTTTTGTTTCGGCACGTAGCGGAATCGTGTTTACCCCCGCTGATGCTGCCTTTGTTCACTAGGCATCCGCCGGTGACCTCGCGATCACTTGGGTTATTTCTGGACGTCGATAATGATGCGGCGGTATGAGACGAGATTGAAAGCGCCGTCGTCGTGTACCTCGCAGACGATGTGAAGCGATTGTCCTGCAGCGTTGAGAGGAATCTTGACGCAGAGAGTTGGATTATGCGAATAGTCGATTGCGAGAATCTGCTGTGCGCCGTTGAGGATAAGACGGGTATCTCCGCCCTCCTCCTTGTATGAGCCGACGATTTCAGTGCCGGCCTGTTCCTGCTGCCACCATTTGAAGTTGAGCTTGTCACCTTCCTTGTCATACGAACCAGAAGCGTCGAGGCAAACGGTAGAGCCTGGATTAGCTGTGATGTGGACAGGTGCGAGTGCTTCCATGATCTTTTCGGGTTTGTTGTCGTCGACCGTGGCGATGAGCTTGACGTGCGGGTTGGTGTTACCCTTGCCTTCGTCTGCCCATTGCATCCTGGCCATGAAGTCGTTCAGCTCGTCAGGGTAGAAGCGCTCCTTGAACGCCACTGAAATCGAACGTACAGGCTCCTGCCAGCTGTTCCAGGCCTCGGTCTTGAGGTCAGGGCATATTCCGCGCACGTGGAAGCCTGCCCAGCTTGCCTGTGTCGGATCTTCCGCGTCGTTCAGACCGTTAGGCATGATGTTGAGGAAGGTCGGGGTGTCACCTTCGACTCCCCAGAGGTAATTCGGATATTCGCTGCCGAGGGCTCCTTTGGTCTGTATGTTCTTCTGGTGGAGTTCCCAGTTCTCCTTGCCGAGGTCGCACTGACGCTGCCATGCTCCTTCGTCCCAGATGAGGCAGAGGTCTTCAGGGAAGTTCATTCTCATCCACTGATGTGAGCTGTATGCACGGTCGAATCTGCGTGCGTAGACCATGTCCTGGTCTGAGATGGTATATACTCGGAATTTTCTCACGAACTCAGCCACTTCTTCCGGGGTGCGGGTCTGCTGGACGCGCCATATCGCCTGGGCAAGGGTATTGGCACCTCCCCATGAACATATCCAGATTGGACGTGGGTCATTCTCGTCTGCGAGCTTGATCAGGAAGTCGCTGCCCGGAGAATCGTTGCCTTCGCCTATCACTCCGATGCCGGCTTTCTGGCTGCCCATCATGGCACGGCTGCGGATGTATTCGACGCTCGGCCAGTATCCTAGTTCCTGAGTCCCATTCTCCTTCTCCAGGGAGCGGAATCCCTTCTGTCCGGAACGTGCCTTGAGCTTGTCGACGTCCTTCCCGTATGC
>JAGHUQ010000038.1 GCA_018064725.1 Candidatus Cryptobacteroides caccocaballi | reverse complement strand
CATACAGGACGCAGCCTCATGGAGCGTACGACCATCATCTGTAACACCTCAAACAT
Organism: Candidatus Cryptobacteroides caccocaballi; assembly: GCA_018064725.1. Lineage (GTDB taxonomy): Bacteria > Bacteroidota > Bacteroidia > Bacteroidales > UBA932 > Cryptobacteroides > Cryptobacteroides caccocaballi. The sequence goes on along the minus strand of JAGHUQ010000038.1, from coordinate 7,580 downwards.
GCCTGTTGCAGCCCGTGAGGCATCCGTATATACCGCAATGACCCTCTGCGAGTACTACCGTGCGATGGGCCTCAAGGTGCTTCTCCTCGCAGACTCGACTCCACGTTGGGCACAGGCTCTCCGTGAGATGTCAAACCATATGGAGGAGCTCCCTGGTGCAGATGCATTCCCTGTGGACCTTTCGGCGATCATTTCGAACTTCTATGCTCGCGCCGGTATGGTGTACCTCAACAACGGTCAGACAGGTTCGGTTACCTTCATCGGTACCGTATCCCCTGCCGGTGGTAACCTCAAGGAGCCTGTGACAGAGTCTACCAAGAAGGCAGCACGCTGCTTCTACGCTCTCGAGCAGAACCGCGCCGACAAGAAGAGATATCCTTCAGTCAACCCTATCGACTCATACTCAAAGTACCTCGAGTATCCTGAAATCCGCGAGCACCTCGCAGAGAAGATCATGCCAGGTTGGGTTGAGATGGTAGAGAAGACCAAGAACATCATACGCAAGGGACGTGACGCACAGGAGCAGATCAACATCCTCGGTGATGACGGCGTTCCATTGACTTACCACCAGATGTTCTGGAAGGCAGAGCTCGTAGACTTCGTGATCCTCCAGCAGGATGCATTCGATGCAATCGACGCCCTCTGTCCACTCGAGCGCCAGAAATACATGCTCTGCATGGTTCTCGGAGTGTGCGACCTCGACCTCGAATTCAACGACTTCGAGGAGTGCCGCAACTTCTTCAAGGAGATCATCAACAAGTTCCGTCAGATGAACTACTCAGAGTTCAAGAGCGAGGCGTTCATGAATTACGAAAACGAAATCAAAAACATGATCAGCAATGGCAAATAGAGCATATCAGAAAGTCTATACACAGCTGGAAGCTATCACCAAGGCTACCGTTTCACTCAAGGCCCCAGGTGCTTCCAACGATGAGCTTGCCGTTGTTGACGGCAGACTTGCCCAGGTCGTAAAGACCAAGGGTGACCTCGTCACTCTCCAGGTGTTCTCAGGTACTGAGGGCATCCCAACCAACGCTGCTGTCACTTTCCTCGGCGAGCCCCCTACAGTGCGTGTGAGCGACGAACTCGCAGGCCGCTTCTTCGACGCCTATGGACATCCTATCGATGGCGGTCCTGAGGTAGAGGGAGAAATCAGGCAGATCGGAGGTCCATCGGTGAACCCTTATAAGAGAAGGCAGCCTTCAGAGATCATCCCTACAGGTATCGCAGGTATCGACCTCAACAATACCCTCGTGTCTGGTCAGAAGATTCCTTTCTTCGCAGACGCAGACCAGCCATACAACAACGTGATGGCCCAGGTTGCACTCCGTGCAGACGTTGACAAGATCATCCTCGGAGGTATGGGTCTCTCAAACGACGACTACCTTTACTTCCGTCATGAGTTTGAGAGCGCCGGAGCGCTTGACAAGATCATCAGCTTCGTGAACACCACGGAGCAGCCTCCTGTCGAGCGACTTCTCATCCCGGACATGGCACTTACCGCAGCAGAGTATTTCGCAGTGGACAAGAACGAGAAGGTTCTCGTCCTCCTTACCGACATGACCCTCTACGCGGATGCACTCTCGATCGTGTCTAACCGTATGGATCAGATCCCTTCAAAGGATTCAATGCCTGGTTCTCTCTACTCAGACCTCGCAAAGATCTACGAGAAGGCTGTGCAGCTCCCTGACGGAGGTTCAATCACCCTCATCGCGGTGACAACCCTCAACGATGGAGATATCACCCACGCTATTCCAGATAACACCGGATATATCACCGAGGGTCAGCTCTTCCTCAGGAACGATCCTGACTCAGGTAAGGTCATCATTGACCCATTCCGTTCACTCTCACGACTCAAGCAGCTCGTTCAGGGTAAGAAGACCCGTGAGGACCACAGCCAGGGCATGAACGCATCCGTACGTCTTTACTCAGACGCACAGAATGCAAAGACCAAGCTCGAGAACGGTTTCGACCTCAGCGACTATGACCTTCGCTGTCTCGACTACGCCAAGGACTATGCATCAAGGCTTCTCGCAATCGATGTGAACATCACGATCGACGAGACTCTCGACACTGCATGGGAACTCTTCGCGAAGTACTTCACCCAGGCAGAGACAGGTATCAAGCAGGTATTCATCGACAAGTATTGGCCTACCAAATAATTATCTATGGCAGTCAAATTCCAATATAATAAGACTTCCCTGAACAATATCAGGAAGCAGCTGAAGATGCGCCAGAACGCACTCCCTACCTTGAAGAACAAGGAGAGTGCGCTCCGCGTAAGCGTCATTGCTGCCAAGGCTATGTCAGAGAAGCTTATTGCGGATCTTGATGATGCCCTCAAGAGATACGACTATCTCGCAGCCCTCTGGAACGAATTCGAGCCAGGTCTCATCAGCATCACGGACGTCGACCTCGTGACCGTCAAGGTTGCCGGAGTGAAGACTCCAGAGCTGAAGGAGATACACTACCAGATCAATGAGTTCAACGCCTTCACAAGGCCGGCTTGGTACGCTGACGGCGTAACCATTCTCAAGGAGCTCTCACGTCTGGGAATCGAATCAGAGGTCTATCTCGAGAAGAGTCGCATCCTCGACTACCAGAGAAAGAAGACGACCCAGAAGGTTAACCTTTACGAAAAGGTTCAGATTCCTGGTTATCAGGAGGCCATCAGAAAGATCAAACGATACATGGAAGATGAGGAGAATCTCTCCAAGGCAGCTTCCAAGATCGTGAAGAGCAGGCATGCTGCTGAAGAAGAAGAGGAGGAGCAGAACAATGATTAGCAAGATGTCCAAATACTCCTTCATTCTCCTCAGTGAGGAGAGTGAGGCATTCCTCGAGAAGCTTCAGGAACTCGGTGTGGTCGACATTACCCGTTCGACCAAACCTGTGGATGAGCAGTCATCCGCAAAGCTTGAGAAAATTCTCAAGATTCGCCAGGCCATCAGCATGCTCGAGTCTCTTGACTACAGCAAGGATGCAGATTACGAAGCTATCCGTAAGGCTGCAGACGCTACTACTATCGAAGGATGCAAGATGCAGAATACTCTCCGCGGCAAAGCCCGCATAGATGAGCTTAATGCAGCCATTGCTACTGCCCAGAAGAGCCTCAAGCAGGTCTCACCATGGGGAGAGTATGACAAGGCGTCAGTTGATGCTTTGTCAGAGAAAGGCATTGCAATCCACTACTATTGTGTATCCGACAAGAAGTTCGACCAGTCTTGGGAATCAATCTGTCCTCTCGAGGTAATCTCCAGGGAAGGCGGAAACGTATGGTTCGTCACCGTTTCCAAGGTCGGTGAACCGTATGAATTCCCAGTATCAGAGTGTTCTGCTCCAGAGCTTTCTGCAGGTCAGGCCAAAGCCAAGATCCAGGAACTCGAGCAGGAAGTGATCTCAGAGAAGGGTAAGCTGGTCTGCCTGAAGGAAAAGCATCTTCCTCACATGAGAGAAGGTCTCGCCAACAAGACTGCAGATCTCGACAGATATCTCGCAGCAAACGTGGCTACCGAAGCAGCAGAAGGATACATCTGCACATATGAGGGCTTTGCTCCCACTGAAGAGAACGAGAATCTCACCAAAGCTTTCGACGAGATGGGAGTCATCTACTTCAGCGAGGATGCCAAAGAGGAGGACAATCCACCGATCAAGCTCAAGAACAACAAGTTCAACCAGATGTTCGAGAGTCTTACCGGAATGTACGGAATGCCTGTATATGGAGAGTGGGACCCTACCCCTATCCTCGGTATCTTCTTCATGCTCTTCTTTGCGATGTGTATGGGAGATGCCGGATATGGTGTGATTCTTCTCATATACGGAATTCTCCAGGAAAAGAAGATCGTCAATATCGGTATGTTCTCAAGCATAGGCAAGCTCATTGCCGTGCTCGGAGCAGCTACCGCTATCGTAGGCTTCTTCCTCGGCACTGCATTCGGAATCAACCTTGCGGAGGCGGCTTGGGTACCTGACGCGCTCAAGAGCGTAATGCTCAGCGGCGACGTCGAGGTTGCAGGCTCGTCATACTCTCTCCAGATGATTCTTGCAATATGCATCGGTGTATTCCACCTCTGCCTTGCAATGACCATCAAGGCCGTCCTCTATACACAGAGGTTTGGCTTCAAGGAGACCATCAGCGCATGGGGCTGGCTTCTTCTGATCGTCGGCGGACTCATCGTAGCAATACTTGCGATGGTAGGTTTCCTTCCGGCAGGAGTCACAAAGATTCTCCTCATAGGCATAGGTGCGGTTTCAGCACTTGCCATCTACATTTTCAACAAGCCTGGACGTAATCCACTCATCAATATCGGAGCAGGCCTCTGGGACACCTACAACATGGCTACCGGAATCCTCGGCGATGTATTGAGCTACATACGTCTCTATGCGCTTGGACTTGCAGGTGGAATGCTTGGAGGAGCATTCAACAACCTTGGCGGTATGATACTCGGCGACCATCCGACATGGCATTGGCTTCCATACGTAATCATCCTCTTCCTCGGACATACGCTCAATCTGCTCATGTCGAGTCTTGGTGCGTTCGTCCACCCACTCCGTCTTACCTTCGTAGAGTACTTCAAGAACAGCGGTTATGAAGGCAAAGGCAGCGAGTATAACCCATTAAAGAAATAATAAACAAACAAATAAATTCACAAAACTATGTTATCTACAATTCTCGGTTTTCTCGGCCTTGGCCTTATGCTTGCCCTCGCCGGTATCGGTTCAAGTATCGGAACAACAATCGCTGGTAACGCAGCTGAAGGAGCGTTGAAGAAGAACGCAGAAAAGTCTTCAAGCTACATGATTCTTTCAGCCATGCCTGCAACTCAGGGTCTCTACGGTTTCGTAGCATTCCTTATGTGGCCTAAGACCGCAGTCGCAATGGCAGAAAGCGGTTTCCTCTATTTCGCAGTAGGTCTTGCAGTAGGTGCAGTTTGTCTCTTCTCTGCAATCCGTCAGGGTCAGGTTTGCGCTAACGGTATCGTTGGTATCAGCCAGGGTCACGACGTTCAGACCAACACCATGATCTACGCCGCTCTTCCTGAGTTCTATGCAATTCTTGCACTCGTTGCTTCACTCATGATCTAATCGGAAGAAACATTGATAAGGAAAGCCGGTCGGGTTTTACACCCCTCCGGCTTTTTCTTTCAAGACAGTTAAAGATATGGCAAAGAAAAAGAAATCAAAGTGCAATCTGAAGTTCGTAGTCACACTTGTAATCGTTGTAGCTATTGCAGTATTTATGGCTATGACAAAGCCAAGTGAGGCAGACCATTCTGCTGTTATGCAGGAACGTTTCGAAGACGTCGCGTACAGCTATCTAGGAGCATCACGTGACGGACTTATTTCCTTTTTGGTCGAACCCGCGGTAGGCAAGATAATGAAGTCATGCTTCGAAGTGAATGACTATGTTCTTGTGAGCGTCGGCAGAATCGTCGATCCGACTCATCCGGATGCTGAGCCTACTACAGTATCTATAGGACTTATGAACCATGTGTTCGCACCATCTGCAGAAAGAATCAGAAAGATTATTGACGAGACAGATGAAGCCAAGGCAATAAAGGACATTTTCCAGTCCTTGAAATAGAAACATATAACGCCACCTGTTGATCAAATAAAGGTGGCGTTATTGTAATAAAAAAAGGACAGCTAAATCAGCTGTCCTTTGGAGTACTGGGTAGGAGAATCGAACTCCTATTACAAGATTGAGAATCTTGGGTACTAACCGTTATACGAACCCAGCATTTATCGTTTGGGATTGCAAATATAGGCAAAATTTCTTACATTGCAAATTTCAGCCAATAAAAAACGTAAAAATAATCTTTTGAGGCTTCTGGCTCTGGCATGTCATACAGATAGAACCTAAACACATTATTTTATTCTGTATGGAGCATCCTCATAAAGAGTGAATTTCTTGGCTTTCCTTATCCACTTCTGTTCTTCGAGCTTTATGTGCTCGTGTGCCTCATCCCACTCCACATTTCCAAGTATATAGTCCAGAAGCAACGGATCGGAAAGCTTGCGTGCGAACTCATCATCAAGCTTGAACTCAGGATACCTCTGCTTGAAATAATGCATCAGCTGTAGCGTATGCATGAGTGAATGGTACTCGGCACCAGGCTGAAGCATGATCTGATACCCGAAACATTTCGTACCCTGGTAGCGACCGGTTGATGGAGTGAATGAACATGGACGCATCATCACACCCGAAGGCTGCGGTACGGGCTCCCCTGCTGCAGTCTTGACGAATGGCGCTCCTATATACTCATACGGCCTTGCAGTACCGATGCCAGGACAAATGTTCGTATTGTTCCAAAGTCCACCGCCGCTGTACATGTCACATGTGAAAAGGCCTGGTATATCAGAAGCAGGCGCAATTGTCCAAGGCATAAGCTGTCTGGTTGCATCGCTAGCAAGCGCAGAAATGACATGAAGAGGATACTTGGCACCTATCTCCGAATAATAGAGATATGCGAGCTCTCCAAGCGTCAATCCATGTCTGTGCGCAACCTTCGGCACGAACTGTTCGATATCAGAAAGAGGCATGGAACCTTCAACCGTCCTTCCTGCCGGATTGATATGATCAACGATATAGAGCGAAGGAGCCTCTTCATATTCCTTGAGGATATTCATCAGTCGGAAAAGGTCCTTCGTATAGTTGAAATAACGAGATCCGACATCCTGGATTTCGACGACAATCGCGTTAAGAGAGGATATCTCAGATTCTATTATATCTATATGGTTGGTAAGAGGTGTAAGCTCTGTATCCCTCGGAGAGAAGATAACCTTGAGGTTTCCTCTCTCCGAGAAAATGTTGTACATATAGCGCCCGTGCTCCGTATCCCAGCAATTCTGAGTACAGAAACAGCCAACCTTACCCTCCCAGAGAGCCTTGTCCAGCTGATCCTCGAGAGGTGTTGTCCTGAAAGAGAACATCAGCCTTCAATTATCTTGTTTGCAATATCGATTATTTCTGCCGCAAGAGCATCTGCACGTTCCATGGTAGAAGCCTCTGCATAAATACGGATTATCGGCTCCGTATTGGATTTTCTGAGATGTACCCACTCCCTCTTCTGCTCGAAGATGATCTTGACGCCGTCGATGTCATTGATGTTCTCATTTGCATAGACAGTCTTCATCTCCGAAAGTATTTTATCAATGAGTGCAGAGTCGCTAAGCTGGATCTTATTCTTCGCGATCTGGTACTGCGGATATGTAGCTTTAAGCTCACTAACCTTCATCTTCTTGTGAGCAAGATTGCTGAGGAAAAGAGCAACTCCAACCATCGCATCACGACCAGAATGGAGCGCAGGATAAATGACACCACCGTTACCTTCTCCACCTATCAGAGCATCAACTTCATGCATCTTGGTAGTAACATTGACCTCACCGACAGCTGCTGCATAATATACACCTCCGTGGGCCTCTGTTACGTCACGGAGAGCCCTGGTGGAAGAAAGGTTGGATACGGTCGCAATATTCTTCAAACCGGCCTTTTCTGCGCATTCTAGAAGATAGTCAGCAACGCTCACAAGGGTATATTCTTCCACGAACGGCTTACCGTCTTCCTGAATAAATGCAAG
>JAGHUQ010000076.1 GCA_018064725.1 Candidatus Cryptobacteroides caccocaballi | reverse complement strand
TTAGAATCACTGAATGAGAGCCTGTACAAAAGAAAAGAGAGCCACGGATAAGTGACTCTCAATCAAGTAATTACTACTTTTGTTAAGTTATTGTCAGTTCCGGCTCACTTGCCGATGCAGAACTTGCTGAAAATATTACCGAGGACTTCGTCTGTGGAGATTTCACCGACGATTGAACCGAGGTGGTAGATAGCCTCACGAATATCCTGCGATACGAGATCGCTTGGAACACCATTCAGAAGTCCATCTTTAGCTCTCCTTAGACTGCTGCTTGTTTCACTCAGTTCCTGTACATGTCGAAGGTTCGTGACCAGTGTTGTGTCACTGTCTGAGACCATTTTCTTGGCAAAGGACGTCAATTCACTAATCAGGAGTTCAATTCCGTCCCCATTTTTAGCAGACATCTGAATTACAGGCGAATTAACAAAAGTGTTTAGGTCGCGAACTTTTTTGTTAATATCCTCTTTGCTACACTTGTCGACTTTATTCAGGATAAATAAACAATATTGATTGGCAGAAATGATCGTAGCTATGGATCTGGCATCGCCCGATAATTGATTTAAAGCATCGCTTGAAGTAGCCCCAGATGTTTCATCATCACTAGCATCAATCATTGCAAGTACTACTTGAGCCTCGGATACTTTCTTGAAAGTCCTCTCGATACCGATTCTTTCGATAGTTTCTTCAGTGCCACGGATGCCGGCAGTATCTATGAATCTGAACAATATACCATCGATATTGAGCGTCTCCTCGATAGTATCGCGTGTCGTACCGGCAATATCAGAAACGATCGCACGGTCTTCACCAAGAAGCGCATTGAGCAAGGTGCTCTTACCAGTGTTCGTCGCACCTACGATGGCAACAGGAATTCCGTTCTTGATAGCATTGCCAAGCCTGAAGGATTCCACGAGCTTGTCGCAATGGGCGACAGTACGGTCGACCAGATCCATCAGCTCAGACCTGTCAGCAAACTCTACATCCTCTTCACTGAAGTCAAGTTCCAGCTCCATCAGCGATACGATCTTCAGCATTGCATCCCTCATGGTACGCAATTCTGAGGAGAAGCCTCCCTTTAGCTGATTCATCGCAATCCTATGTGATGCAGAACTTTGTGATGAGATAAGATCCGCGACCGCCTCTGCCTGGGCAAGGTCCATCTTGCCGTTGACGAAGGCCCTCTGCGTGAACTCACCGGGCATTGCCACAGCCGCGCCGGCCTCTGTCAACAATCCGAGTATGGTCTCTACGATATAGCGGGATGCATGGCAGGATATCTCTACGGAATCCTCTCCGGTATATGAATGCGGAGCACGGAAGACGCTGACGAGCACCTCGTCGACGAGCACGGAGTCCGGAGCATATACGCATCCGAAGCGCACACTGTATCCGGGAGCATCGGAAAGAGTCCCTCTGCGGCATGAAACGACCTTGTCCGCAATCGCAAGTGCATCAGGACCGCTTATTCTGATAACAGAAATCGCACCTGTACCGGGAGTGGTTGCAGGTGCGCATATCGTAGTATCCGTGAAACGGTTCATCCCAATGCTATCAGAATGTGTCGTAATACTTGGCCTCCTTCGGATTCACCTTGCTCATGTTGTCAAGGAGATCCTCATTGGTCTTGTTCTCGTCCATGAGCTGGAGCATGAAGTTCATAGCCTCGGTAGGATTCATCTCGGCGAGCAGCTTGCGAAGTATCCAGATCCTCTGTGCCTTGCTCTTCTCATAGAGAAGGTCGTCACGACGAGTACCGGAAAGGGTGATGCCGACAGCAGGGAATATTCTCCTGTTGGAGAGCGTGCGGTCGAGCTGGAGCTCCATGTTACCGGTACCCTTGAACTCCTCGAAGATCACATCGTCCATCTTTGAACCGGTCTCGGTGAGGGCGGTAGCGATGATGGTGAGAGAGCCGCCGTTCTCGATGTTACGCGCAGCACCGAAGAATCTCTTTGGCTTATGGAGGGCGTTCGCGTCGACACCGCCGGAAAGAATCTTGCCGGATGCTGGCTGAACGGTATTGTATGCACGGGCGAGGCGAGTGATAGAGTCGAGCAGGATCACGACGTCGTGTCCGCACTCTACCATTCTCTTTGCCTTCTCAAGGACCATGTTCGCAACCCTTACGTGCCTGTCAGCTGGCTCATCGAAGGTCGAAGCGACCACCTCTGCCTTGACGCTGCGCTGCATGTCTGTAACCTCCTCAGGACGCTCGTCGATGAGAAGCACGATCTCATACACCTCAGGATGGTTGTCTGCGATAGCATTTGCAATGCTCTTCAGGAGCATGGTCTTACCTGTCTTAGGCTGTGCCACGATAAGTCCGCGCTGTCCCTTTCCGATAGGTGCAAAGAGATCGACGATACGGCAGGACTCATCACTTGCATGTCCGTTGCCGAGAAGATTGAACTTCTCATCAGGGAAAAGCGGTGTGAGGAAGTCGAAAGGTATACGGTCCCTGATGAATTCAGGGTAGCGTCCGTTGATGGTCTTGATCCTTACGAGAGGGAAGTACTTGTCGCCTTCCTTCGGAGGACGGATCTCACCGCAGACCATATCACCGGTCTTGAGAGCGTTGACCTTGATCTGCTGCTGTGAAACATACACGTCGTCAGGTGAGTTGAGATAGTTGTAGTCTGATGAACGGAGGAATCCGTATCCGTCAGGCATGATCTCAAGAACACCGGTAGCCTCTACAGTGCCTTCGAACACAATCTTAGGCTGCTGTGGCTGCTGAGGCTGACGCTGTCTGTTCTGATAATTGTTATTCTGATTGTAAACTTCCTGCTGAGGCTGTTCGCCGTTCTCCTTTGCAGACTGTTCCTGAGCAGGCTGTGGCTGCTGGTTATTCTGCTGAGGAGCCGGCTGTGCTCCGCCAGGACGCTGCCTGTTTCGAAGTTCCTCTACGCTTGGAAGCTTAGTCTTGTCAATCTGGTTGGCATTGCGCTGGTTCCTGTTCCTGCGGCCGTTACGGGACTGGTTGTCCTGGTTTGGCTGTACTTCCGCATTTTCAGCGTCCTTAGGCTCATCTGCCACGGCTGTGGTCTCTCCTTCCGGAACAACTGCTACAGGCTCTGCTGCGGCATTCTGTATTCTGTTTCTGCGCTGGCGCATCTTCTTCTGCGATGGTTCAGCTGCTGCAGCTGATTCTTCTGCTGCAGCTGATTCTTCTGCTACAGCTGGATTCTCTGCAACCACCACTTCCTGTGCTTCCTCAGTCTTGACTTCTGCGGCAGGAGTCTTTGCGACTTTCTCTTTCTTTGGTCGGCCTCTTTTCTTGCCTCCCTCAGCGTTGTTGACTGGCTCTTCTGGCTTCACTGAATCTTCTGTAACATTCGCCTCCGCGGCCACAGCAGCTGGCTGCTTGGCCTTCTCCTTCTTTGGCGCATCCTTGCGTGTACGAAGCTTGCGTGGCTTCTCCTCTGGCTCCTTCTTAGAGTCCACGAGGGCCTCTTCGTCCATCACCTTGTAGAGAAGCTTCTCAGCCTCCATCTTCTTGGCGCCTTTGATGCCGAGTGATTCTGCAAGTTCACGCAGAGATTCCACAGGCATTTCCTTCAATTGAAAAATAGTGTGCATTATGTAGAAATGATTGTATTTTGCGATCGTCCCGAACGGAACGGTGGCAAATATAGCAATAAATATTTAATTGTCCCAGTAAGAACTGCTCTTCTTGAACCTGAGCAGGTCTGAAAGTGCCGCAGCATTGGCTGCGATTCTGAAGCTCCATGACTGCCACTTTCCGGTAGGCACCCATGAAACCGCAATGTTGAAGCAGTGCAGGTCATAACTTGCAGAAAGCTGAGTCGTGGTGATCTTCATCGCCATGAGGTCAAATCCGGATGACATGTTGATGCTGAGCTTAGGAGTAAGCTTCACGTTTCCGGACAATCCGAGAGTCTGATTATGCCTATGCTTCGTGATGAGCTCGTTATTCGAATACTGGTATGAACGCTGATAGCTGTACGAATAGTTGAAGCTGAGCGACCATGCTGAGTTAGTATTCATATAATAAAGCCAACCACCAGGAATATATTCTCCTGTCACAGGATGGTAGTAAACCCTGTAATAGTCACCTGCAGCACCCTGTACCTCGCCCGTGCTTCCGACCGACTTTCCGTCACCGGAGATTGAGTAGGAAAGGGAAGCGCTTGCACCGGTCATCCTGAGAAGACCCTGTCCCTGGGTGACGGCGAACTTGTTGTACTTGACACCGCGCTCGTTCACTGCATAAGGATCGAAGTTGGCATTGGCGCTGATACCGAGCCTGCCGAAGATAGATGTGTTCATCGAGATTCCGACATTGTTCATCTTGAGAGAATCTGCGAGGAAGTTATATCCGGTGTTGATGTTCAGGTTGTCGATGAGCTTGATCTTCTTGGTTCCGGTACCGGTAGTGTCGCGGAAGTCACGGACCTTAGCCTCGAGGTTGTTGCCGATGCTGAGGCTCATGGTGCCGCTTCGGCCACGTCCAGGAGCCGAGTACACCTGTCCTTCATATATATTATAGTCCTTGTGCACCAGCTTTCCGTTCACGTCGACATATTCGAGAGAACGGTATCCGTTCATCTTGTTTGCCTTCTCCGGGCTGAAGTTGAAGGACATCGAAGGGGATATGACATGTCTTATCGCCTGAAGCTTATGATGCTTGCCGAAATTGAACATACCGTACAGTCGCGTACTCATCGAGATACTTCCGGAATACGTCTGCGTGACTCCGAATGACGAGAACGCCTTGCCCCGGACATCCTGTATCTCCTGGGCCGTGACCATCTGCGTGAAGCCGTCAGCGTCTGTATATGCCACCTGCTTCGGCAGGCCCGTCTCCTCATCAATCACGTCGACAAGCTCCTTCATCGTCTTCCTGAAGAACCAGTTCATACCATATTGTATGCTTGGCGTGAAGTTCAGGTACTTGAACAACGTGAAGTTCGGCAGACCTATCTGGAAGTTGTGGGTCATACCATTCTGGAACTTTCCGAGGAACTCCGGATCCTTGAGGTCGAACTCGGAAGCCTTGAAGCCGATCTTGTTCTGGAGAGTTGTGCTGTAGCCGAGCGAGAACTTCTCGTAGAATTTCTCCTTGCCGACGCGGTTCTTCTGCTTGAACGGATAGAATCTGGTCACGGAGAAGGTCACGTTAGGAAGGGTAAAGGTATATGAGCTGTCCCTCGAGTTCTGGCTATGGAGAGCATTGACCGAAAGGTTGAACTTTCCGTTCCAGTTCCTCGAATATGAGATGGAAGATGAAATCTGGTTCTGGAGTGCCTCGTTGACGCTGGTAGAGTTGTACCTGCTGTTCGAAGGGCTGGAGAAGTTCACGGAAGCGCTGAAGCTGGTTCCAGGACGGGACTTGCTGTCCTGCGAATGGCTCCACTTCACCGCGAAGTTCTTCGACTGGAAGAAGTCGGAGCTTCCTTTCTCTCCCGTCTGGTCATTGGAGTAGGTGAGTGCGAAGTTTCCGCTGAACTTGTAGTTGACCTTGTACCTGGAGTTTATGTCCACCGCCCATGATCCGAGGGTATAGATGTCACCGGTGATCGAGAGGTCAAAGTACTGTCCGAGCACGAAGTACATACCTGCATCCCTTAGATAGAAGCCGCGGGATGCCTCCTCGCCGAAGGTCGGCATGAGGAATCCGGTCGCACGGTCCGGCCTCTTCGGAATGAATCCGAAAGGAATACCGATCGGAAGCGGCACGTCCGCGAGCACAAGGTTCGCAGGTCCGAACACGGTCTTCCTGTTCTTGCCTGTGGTCACCTTCGCTGCAGAAAGCTTGAGATAGTAGTGCGGATGCTCGGCGTCGCAGACCGTATACTGGCCCTTGGTCATATTGATCGAGTGGTCCGGCATCATCTTAATGTTCTTGCCATGGATGGTACCGTCCTCCTCCGTGGTGGTCATGTCCTTGATGCTGGCCTTACGCGTGTCGAAGTTGTAGCGGACCTCGCGCATCTCGTAGGTCTTGTCTCCCTGCTTCATCGTAGGGCTTCCCTTGAGTTCGCCGGTCGCAGGATCCTTGGTGCCTCGTGCAAAGAGTATGTTCGTGGAAAGATCATACTCCATGTAGTCGGCAGTGAGCTCGATGTCGCCGTACTTCACGCTGACATTTCCATAGTAATAAATGATTCTCTTTCCATCCGAGAAGTCCTCTATGATCGAGTCCTTGGCCTCCGTGAATGCAGGACGCTCCAACGAACTCTTGCCCAGCATGTCGAGGGAATCGGCGCGCGATGTAGAGTCGGAGATGTGCTTGAGACGGAGAGAATCCAGACGCGCCGTCCTTGCAGAGTCGCTGAGATTCACCCACGCTGAGTCAACAGTCGCTGCATTATTGCGGTCACGACGGTTCCTTCGCCCCGTGTTCTGTGCGGGAAGAATCGTCGTAGCGAGCAGCAGGACAATGAAGAAAGCTGCGATTCTGAATCTGTTAAGAGACATCTAATAACGGTGTTGTCTATTTTTTTTGCTAAATTTGCAACCTACAAAATTACTATTAATTCCGGTAATACGCAAATGAACGCACGCGCACGTATACGCATCACGCTGGTTTTGGCATTTATAATGCCAATCCTGACATTCGGCAACGAAGGCTTCGCGGCAGTGAAGCAGGACATAAAGCTCAAGACCGTAGTACTCGATGCGGGCCACGGAGGAACGGACCCGGGAGCCGTCAGCAGGGATGGAAAGACCAAGGAAAAGGACCTCACCCTGAAGATATCCAAGCTCGTAGGTGCCAAGATCAACGCGGCATACCCTGACGTGAAGGTCGTATACACAAGGCCGGAAGACAAGTTCGTGACTCTCCAGGACCGTGCGGACATAGCCAACAAGAGCCAGGCGAACCTTTTCATCTCCATCCACATCAACTCGTTCACCAACGCGAATCCCGACGGATTCTCCACCCACATCCTCGGAGAATCCAGCAAGAAGGACCAGGATCTCTTCGCATACAACATGAATGTCTGCAAGAGGGAGAACTCCGTGATCCTGCTCGAGGATGACTATACGACGAAGTATCAGGGATTCGATCCCAATGACCCTGAGTCATTCATCTTCTTCCACCTCATGCAGAATGCATTCTACGAGCAGAGTCTCCTTTTCGCCGCAGACGTACAGTCCGAGCTGGAGAAAGGGAAGTGCTTCCAGAACAACCGAGGCATCCACCAGGATCCTTTCTTCGTGCTGTGGAAGACGACCATGCCGTCGGTGCTTATCGAGAACGGTTTCATCTCCAATCCAAAGGACCTTTCCGTACTGAAGTCGGACGAAGGCCTGGACAAGATCGCAGAGAGCATCTTCAAGGCATTTGCCAAGTTCAAGGACCGCTATGACGGCAGCACCGAGTTCAATAAGGCAGTCCAGTCGTCAAGCACTGCAGCAAAGACCACTGCTGAAAGCAAGCCGGCAAACAATACTAAGGACGCAGAGAAGACCACTGCTGACAGCAAGCCGGCAAACAACACAAAAGCCGCAGAGAAGAACGACACCGAGAAGAAGCAGGATGTCGTCAAGGCTGAGCCGAAGAAGGAAGTGAAGGATTTCGTGCCTGCATCTCCTGACAAGACCATGTACGGAATACAGGTAGTCGCATCGTCCAAGCTGATGGCTGCAGACGATCCATATTTCAAGGGATATCCTGTCAGCTGCCACAAATCAGGCAATGTTTATAAGTACGTGATTTGTGAACAGGAGTCGGAAGAGAACATGAAGAAGGATTTCAGAGAGGCGACAAAGAAATTTCCTGATGCCTTCATGGTCAAAATCGAGGATGAAAGATTCACTTTCTGGGGTAGGCGTCCTTGATTTATTTGCCCTACAGCATACTCAGTTGCAGAAAAATCGCGAAATGGATTATTTGGAATAATTCAAAACTACAAAGCGATTGATTTTCAATGAGTTTTTCTTGACCTTGAAACTTTAACTAATTAGTAATCAATAATTTAAAAATCGACAAAAGCCAGTAAAATTTCGGTTTTAGGGATGTACAAAAATCTTAAAATGCAATAGGAATATAAATTTTTTATTAGAATTTTTTCACCACATTTGCATTACCAAACTCGATAAAGAGTATCCCCGAAATCGATATGTTACAGGATAAGCACATAATTGTCTGGGACAAGTGCCTCAAGGTCATTGAGAACATTGTGGAACCAGACCAGTTCAAGACTTGGTTCAGGCCGCTCAAGGCACTGAGTCTTGTTGACAACAGGCTTACCCTGGAGGTTCCTACCGATTTCTTCCGCGACTATCTCGAAACCTATTTCCTCGACGTGATCACCAAGGTGCTGAAGAGGGAGATCGGATCTGACGTACAGCTCTATTATCGCGTACGTCCTGTAGTCAACAGGGGAGCGATGGAGTTCCCTGCCGCACCAGGCAAGGAGCCGACCAACAAGACAGTCTCTGTACCTACATATTCTCCGTCAGGCAATCCTGGTCCGTTCGTGTATCCAGGCGTGGCAAGAGTCCAGATCAACCCACAGCTGAACAGGAACTACTGCTTCCGCAACCTCATCGAGGGCGAATGCAACAAGATGGCCGTGAATGCCGGTAAGAATATTGCGATGTATCCGGGAAAGACTTCCTTCAACCCTCTCTTCCTCTTCGGTGGACCGGGTCTCGGAAAGACCCATATAGCTCAGTCAATCGGTATCGCGATAAAGGAGCAGTATCCTGAACTCGTAGTCCTCTATGTGCCTGCAAACAGGTTCAAGACCCAGTACATGGACGCCGTCAACGTGAAGAACAAGCTCGTCGATTTCCTTGCGTTCTATCAGAAGATGGACGTTCTGATCGTCGACGACATCCAGGAACTTGCATCGCCAGGTGCCCAGAATGCGTTCTTCCACATCTTCAATTACCTCCATCAGAGCGGAAAGCAGCTCATCTTCACATCTGACCGTGCTCCGGTAGACCTTCAGAACTTCGAGGAGAGGCTTCTTTCAAGGCTCAAGTGGGGCCTTTCAGTCGAGCTTCAGGCTCCTGACTATACCACCCGCCTCGCGATGCTCAAGTCGAAGTGCGAGAGGGAAGGAGTGGTGCTTGACGAAGATGTTCTCGTGTACCTTGCGACAAGGGTGAAGAACAACTTCCGCGAGCTCGAAGGAGCGCTCATCTCGCTCATCGCAAGTGCTACACTCGCTCATCAGCCTGTAACGGTAGACCTCGCCGAGAAGATCACCGGCAAGATCGTTTCAGAGGATAAGAACGAACTCACCATCGACAAGGTACAGAAAGTCGTATGCGAGTACTTCAACCTTACGAAGGAGCAGCTTATTTCCAACTCACGTAAGCGTCAGATCGTGCAGGCACGCCAGATATCGATGTTCATGTCGAGAAATCTGATAAACTGCTCGCTTTCGACCATCGGTGCCGAGAGTGGAGGAAAGGACCATGCAACCGTGCTTCATGCATGCACGACAGTTCAGGATCTCATGACCACAGACAGGGTATTCAAGCAGTACGTCACAGACATCGAAAAGATGCTAAACACAACAAGAAGATAAGAAGAAAGGCGGTGAAGTTCACCGCCTTTTGTTTTGCCCATCAGGGCAGTTCCAGATGTTTAAGTTCCAATACTTTTACAATTTCATCTGATTTATCGTTTCACGTGGATTCTCGCTCTTGAACACAGCGCTTCCGGCCACCAGGATATCTGCTCCGGCCTCTGCAAGAAGCTTTGCATTCGCAGGGCTCACGCCACCGTCGATCTCGATCTGGGTCTTCAGGCCACGTCTTACTATTTCAGCCTTCAAGATACGGATCCTGTCGTAGGTATCCTCTATGAACTTCTGTCCTCCGAATCCGGCAAATACTGACATGAGGAGTATGTAGTCGCATTCCTCGAGGTATGGGAAGAGAGATTCCACCGGCTTGTCCGGATTGATGACGAGACCGGCCTTGCAGCCGTTATTCTTGATGAGTCCGAGTACAGGCTCAGGATCATGCACGGCCTCGAGATGGAAACTGATCATCTTTGCACCGGTCGCAGCAAAACGCTCTATATATACCTGAGGGTGCTGAATCATCAGATGCACGTCCATCGGGCGCTTTGCTATCTTGGCGATGGCCTCGACCACAGGGAATCCGAAGGAAATGTTCGGCACGAACCTTCCGTCCATGATATCGAGGTGGAATATATCCGCATATCTGTTCACGATGTCCGCACTCTCACTGAGGTGGAGAAAATCTGCGGCAAGCATCGAAGGTGCAATCTTTACCATTATCTGAAATTAGTTACGAGGTCAGTAAGAAGTAGGACGAACTTGTCGAGAGATGCAATCTCGAGTCTCTCACCAGGGGCATGGACGCCACGAAGAGTCGGGCCGACGGAAATCATGTCAAGTCCCGGATAGGTTTCCGTGAACAGGCCGCATTCAAGTCCAGCATGAATCGCAAGCACCTTAGGTTCAGTACCGAAGAGCTTCTTATATGAAGCGACGCATGCATCACGTATAGCGGACTCGCTTGCCGGTGCCCAGCCTGGATATTCAGACTCATGCTCGACATTTGCTCCTGCCTGAACGAAGCAGGCTTCTACCTTTCTGCCTGCAGAGCGGCGTGCCGCAGTGATACAGCTGCGCTGGCTGGTGCCGATGCGTATGATGCCCGGCTCGGTCATCTTCACCGACGCAAGGTTGCTGGAAGTCTCCACGAAATTCTCGATCTCCTGGCTCATCGCAAGGACTCCGTGCGGCGCTGCTGCAAGTGCAGTCACGAGCCTTGTGGCAGTCTCCCTGTCAATAGCCACCATCTCGTCATCCATAGGGGAGACGGTAGCCATGAGCTTGATATTCTTCTCTCTGGTACCATACATCTCCAGCATGGCATCCCTGAAATCGTCCACGGTCTCGAGACACTCGTCGACGAGTTCCTCAGGAAGAGCGATCTCTGCCCGGGCATCACGTGCGATGGCGTTGCGCTTGTTTCCTCCGTCAATGCTCACAAGCTGATATCCGAGAGGAAGGAGGTCGTAAAGAAGATTTGCGAGAAGCTTCACGGCGTTCGCGCGGCCCCTGTTGATGTCATCTCCGCTATGGCCGCCAATGCAGCCGTTGATTGAAATCTCTACTATTACGCTGTCCGGGTCGACATCTTCCTCCTTATAGCTGAACTTGGCCGTGGTGTCAAGGCCACCTGCACAGCCGACGAATATCTGTCCTTCGTCCTCAGAGTCGAGGTTGATGAGGGTCTTTCCTGTGATGAATCCCGGCTTGAGCGCCATGGCTCCGTCAAGGCCGGTCTCCTCAGATACGGTGAACAGAGCCTCAATCTTTCCGGTAGGTACGTCACTTATGAGAAGTCCGAGAGCACTGGCCATACCGATTCCGCAATCTGCGCCGAGCGTCGTCTCGTGCGCAACCATCCATCCGTCCTCGATCACATACGGGATAGGATCCTTGGTGAAGTCGTGAGTCGAGCCAGCCGTCTTCTCGCACACCATGTCGCTGTGTGACTGAAGCACTATGGTAGGTACGTTTTCCTTGCCTGCCGATGCCTCCTTGATGATAACTACGTTTCCGGCCTCATCAGTCTTGCACTCGAGACCATGCTTCGCCGCAAAGTCCTGAAGCCACTTGACGATCTGCTCCTCATGGCCCGATTCGCGGGGCACCTTTGTTATCTCCTTGAAGATTTCCAGAACATTGTTCGCGTTCATCGTAATCTGCTGTTAAAATCTTTTTCCATATCTGACAAAGATAATGATAAATCTAATCTTGAACTAAGATAATCCATGAAAATTTCAAGCTCACGTTCAATGTCATAGGCAGGTATTTCTTCCGGCTCGACACCAGTGTTCGCAGCGACTGCCATTCTCAGGGAAACAGGGTTAGGAAGGTCGGCGGGGAAGTCAGTCTCATTGATGTCAAGCCCTATGCCGATTATCGAGTCAAGCACATCTTTCTCCCTTACTTTCAACTTTATCAACAATCCGCATATCTTCTTATCACCCACGTAGATATCATTAGGAAGCTTAATCTTTGCTTCAATACCTTTCGATGCAAGATAATCCGTTACGGCAAGAGCGGTTCCCCAACTGATCCTTGACTGATTCCTTGCTTCCATCTGACCCTTCTCATACTGTTCCACGACCGTGAAGGTAAGGTTCTCTCCAGGAGCTGAATGCCACTTGTGATCTCCCTGTCCACGACCTGCCGTCTGACACCTGGCCGCGATGACTGACAAAATGTCAATGCTGCCACAGGAGCCTTTGGAAAGCCATCTTTCTGCCTCTGAATTGGTTGAATCCAATTCTTCATGCCATATTATGTTCCAGCCTCTTTTCATTGGTTTGAAAATTGTTATATTTGTATTTGCAAAAGTAACGAATAAATAAATTGGAAGAAAACATCATCAACGTCATTGCTGACGCAATGCTCGAAAAAAAGGCTCAGGGCGTGGTTTCGCTCGACCTCACTAAGATAGGTACCGCAATCTCGGACCATTTCATCGTGTGCAACGCAGACAGCACCACCAACGTGCTCGCAATTGCCGACAATGTAGAAGACCGCGTCTACGAGAAGCTCCACCGCAAGGTCGTGCGTTCTCAGGGCAAGGAGAATGCCTTCTGGATCATCCTCGACTACACTGACGTGGTCGTTCATGTGTTCCAGACACCTTACCGTTCATTCTACAGACTCGAGGACCTCTGGGCCGATGCCGAGAGGACAGATTTCATTGACGAATAAGCTGACCTATGGCAGACAACAAAGGGAAAAAACCAAAGATAAGACGATTCTCCGTCAACCTCTCGTGGCTGTACGTGATCTTTCTGGCAATCATCATCTACATGATGTTTACCGGAGAGGGAGGTGCTAATCCACAGAAGATTGAGTGGGATGAAGTAAAGCAGATGTTCAATGCCGGAGACATCAAGGAGATTGTCTTCGTCAGGAACGATTTCAAGGGTCAGGTGACCGTGAAGCAGGAGTCTCTCGAGAAGTATGCATCCAAGTTCGGAGGCGTAGTCCCTAAGAAATCCCCTCATTTCATATTCCTCGTCTCAGGCAGTTTCAATGCTGAGGAGATGTTCGGTGCTCTCAATGAGAATCTCCCTGCGAACGACCAGGTCAAGATCATCATGACTAACAATGACCGGATGTGGTCAAAGGCTGCTGAATGGCTCATCTTCCCGATTCTGCTGATCATCATGTATGTGTTCATGTTCCGCAGTATCGGTCGGGGCAACGGCAACGGAGGCGGCAACATCTTCGCTGTCGGAAAGACGACCGGCAAAGTCGTGGAGAAGAAGGACAATCCTGTCACTTTCAAGGATGTAGCCGGTCTCTATGGAGCCAAGGAGGAAGTGGTGGAAATCGTCGACTTCCTGAAGAATCCTAAGAAATATACCGCACTCGGCGGAAAGATTCCTAAGGGTGCTCTCCTCGTGGGCCCTCCGGGTACCGGTAAGACCCTCCTCGCGAAGGCAGTCGCAGGTGAAGCTAATGTTCCTTTCTTCAGCATCTCAGGCTCTGATTTCGTCGAGATGTTCGTCGGTGTAGGTGCATCACGAGTTCGTGATCTCTTCCGTCAGGCGAAGGAGAAGGCACCGTGCATCGTCTTCATAGATGAGATCGATGCTGTGGGTCGTGCCAGAGGAAAGAATGCAGGCTTTTCTTCAAATGATGAGCGCGAAAACACTCTCAACCAGCTCCTTACCGAGATGGATGGATTTGGATCCAACAGCGGTGTGATCATTCTCGCAGCCACCAACCGTGCTGATATACTTGACAAGGCTCTGATGCGTGCCGGACGTTTCGACCGCCAGATTCACGTCAGCCTTCCTGACCTCAATGAGAGGAAGGAGATCTTCGGAGTCCATACACGCAAGCTCAAGCTCGCCGGTGACTTCGACATGGAACTCATCGCAAAGAACACACCAGGCTTCAGCGGTGCTGACATAGCCAATGTCTGCAACGAGGCTGCCCTTACGGCAGCACGCAGGAACAAGAGTGCCATCGACCAGACAGACTTCCTTGATGCAGTCGACCGCATCGTAGGCGGTATCGAGCGCAGCAAGACCATCATGTCCAAGGAAGAGAAGATGCTCACCGCATATCACGAGGCAGGACATGCCGTCACCGGATGGGTTCTTCCGTTCGCCAGCCCTGTTCTCAAAGTCAGCATCATCCCTCGCGGACAGGCCCTTGGTCTCACTTGGAACCTTCCTGACGAGCGCGTGATCCAGGATCGCAACCACATGATGGACGAGCTTTGCGTCCTCATGGGTGGTAGGGTAGCCGAGGAAATCTATCGCGGCGTCCCTTGCTCGGGTGCTCTCAATGATCTCGAGAGACTCACCAGGATGGCATACGCGATGGTTTCATACTATGGTATGAGCGACAAGGTCGGCAACCTCAGCTTCTATGACAGCACAGGCTCACGCGGCTTCGATCTCACCAAGCCTTACAGCGAGAAGACTGCAGAGCTCATAGACCAGGAAGTCAAGGCTCTCGTGGACGAGATTCACGACAGGACCTATCAGATACTTACCGGGCATAAGGCAGAGTTCGAGGCTGTTGCCCAGGAACTCATAGACAAGGAACTCATCCTTTCATCTGACCTCGAACGTATCATCGGCCCCAAGGCCGGCGTCCATGGACAGGAAAGGCTGGAGCCAGAGGTACAGAATGATGGAGAGCCTGCCACTGACCAGGAAGCTCCGTCTGCTGAGCCTGGCGCTGAAACCACTACCGCTGAGGTGACTGACAAACCCGCGGAGAACACTGAACCTGAACCAAAAGAAGTAGAATAATGAAGCCCCTTATTACAAGGACTCTCACAGGACTTGCCTACCTCGTCGTGATGGTAGGCTGTCTGCTGTTAAGCAAATACTGTTTCCTGTTGGTCATGCTGCTTGTCGTGACCATGATGATGCATGAATTCCACAAGATGAATATGGGTGGGACCTATCCAGTCCAGCAGGTACTCTCCGTGCTTACCGGACTCGGTATCTTCCTCCTTTTCTTCTGCCATATGGCCTATGGTATCGAATCGAAGTACATACTTCTCGGATTCATACCGCTCTTTGCCTTGATGGTCAGTTTCTTCGGCATCAAGGACAGGGAGGAGTTCCATAAGGTATCCCATCTTTTCACCTCGATTCTCTACATCGCCATCCCTATGTCGATGTTCAATCTCCTGGTGTTCCACAACTACAATTTTGACGGAATCGTACTGCTCGGATTCTTCATCATCGTATGGGTATCCGATGTCGGAGCATATTGCTTCGGTATGGCTCTCGGCCAGAAATATGGTCCTAAGCTTTGTCCTAACATATCTCCTAAAAAGAGTTGGATCGGCGTCATCGGCGGAGTAGCGACTTCAGTCGCAGCCGGTGCCATACTTAGTGCTACCGGCATGCTTCCGTTCGGAATGGGCCATTGCATAGCCCTCGCTGCAGTAATCTGCGTGACCGGAATATGCGGTGACCTCATCGAGTCGGTGTGGAAGCGTGTGTGCGGAGTCAAGGATTCCGGCAACTGTATCCCGGGACATGGAGGAATGATGGACAGATTTGACAGCGCCGTTGTAGCCATACCATCTGCTGTCATCTACATGATTATTTTCGGACTGCTCTAAAATTACACGACATGAAAAAGGTAAAGATACATCAGGATGGACGAGGAACGATTGCGGTTGTGTGGTTCATCGCACTATCGCTCATCGTGATCTCTGTCACAATGATCAACCCGAGGTTCATCTGGCTGCCTATCGTGATACTTATGGGATTCATGATGGCTTGGATCCTCTTCTTCTTCCGCGTGCCTGTCAGAGGCAACATCTACGGTAAGAACGTGGTCACAAGCGTTGCCGACGGACAGGTTGTGATTGTCGAGAAAGTGTACGAACCTGAATACTTCAAGTGCGAGGTCATGCAGGTTTCCGTCTATATGAGTTTCTTCAACGTTCATGTCAATTACTGGCCTATAGATGGTGAGAACACATACTATAAGTACCATCCAGGCAAATATTTCCTTGCATGGATGCCTAAGGCATCTGAGCTCAACGAGCACGCATCGCTCGCTGTCAGGAATGAGTGCGGCGAGGTCTTCTTCAAGCAGATGGCCGGAACATTCGCACGCAGGATCGTGACCTATGACTGCATCGGTGAACAGGTTGAGAAAGCAACCCAGTGCGGTATCATCAAGTTCGGTTCACGTATAGACATGTATCTCCCACTTACAGCGAAGATTAACGTTGAAGTAGGAGATGAAGTAAGGGCTTGCGAATCAGTGATTGCTAAGCTTTAAGCATTCTCAATAAGTTCGAGAAGTCGATCGATGGC
Source organism: Candidatus Cryptobacteroides caccocaballi (assembly GCA_018064725.1). Classification (GTDB taxonomy): domain Bacteria; phylum Bacteroidota; class Bacteroidia; order Bacteroidales; family UBA932; genus Cryptobacteroides; species Cryptobacteroides caccocaballi. Next base: position 12,332 of record JAGHUQ010000076.1, on the reverse strand, counting down.
CTCGGTCTCCGGCACATGCCTGAGCACCGGGGTCTTTCCTTTATAGATGGACACCTTGTGATTGCCCTCGCCGACGTAACCCCAGTCGGCGTCTGCCATCTCGCCAGGGCCGTTTACTATGCAACCCATGACTGCGATTACCATTCCCTTGAGATGGGCGGTGCGACGCTTGACTTCGTTGAAGGTCTCTTCGAGGTTGTACATGGTTCTTCCACAGCCAGGGCATGCGACATACTCTGGACGGTAGAATTTCCTACGGCATGCCTGAAGGAGCTCGTCCTCGAGATAGGCGGCGAACTCAGGGTCGCAACCTTCGATCTTGACCTCATCGATTTCCCTGTCCATAAGTCTCTTTCCCCAGTCACATGCTGAATCAAGGATGAGGCGTTCATTTGATGGCGCAGCGTAGGTTGCGATGGCCTTACGGCCTTCAATCACGACCTTTGACATCGTAGAGCTTAGCTTGCCGTCATAGCGGTCAGCGAGGTAGCGAGCTACAGGAAGTTCATTCTCAGGATCCTCAGTAAGAGAAACACGTATCGTATTACCTATACCTTCTGAAAGCAGTGTGCTGATGCCGACACATGACTTGATACGTCCAGAATCGCCGTTTCCAGCCTCAGTTACGCCAAGATGGAGAGGGAAGTGCATGTCCTCATTTTCCATGGCCTCAGCAAGGAGCCTGTATGCCTCGACCATCACGATGGTATTAGACGCCTTGAGAGATACGACTACGCGCTCGAAATCCTGCTCACGACACATGTGTAACCATTCCATTACGGCTTCCTTCATCGCGAGAGGAGTGTTTCCGTAAAGATTGGTGATTCTCTCTCCGAGGGATCCGTGGTTGAGTCCGATTCGAAGGGTAGTGCCATGCTCCTTACAAACTGCAACCAGGCGGGCGAACTGCTCGCGTGCCTTCTCATGGTCCTTATGGAAGTTTCCTGGATTTATGCGGACCTTCTCTACGACTGCGGCTGCAGCGATGGCAACCTCTGACGAGAAATGGACGTCAGCGACGAGAGGCACATTGATACCGTCGGCATTGAGCCTCCTGCGTATCTCAGCGAGGTCTTCCACTTCCTTGACACCGGGAACGGTGAGTCGGATGAGTTCTGCGCCGGCCTTGGCCAACCTTACGCACTGGGCATACGATGCATCCACATCGCAGGTGTGCGTATTGCACATAGTCTGGATTGCAATAGGGTTCGAACCACCGAGTACAAGGTTCTCGCCGATCTTTACTTCTCTTGCTGTCATTTCTTATCGATTAGGGCTTCCCTGGCTTCCATCTTGATCTGCCTTGTGGTCTTTCCGACACGCTTGGTCAGCTGCACATGGATACCTGCGGAAATGATTATACTGTATGGGTATGCGTATCTATAATAGATTTGGCTGTCATAATCAGGGTCAAACAGGCTGTTGAACGAGTGCTTGTAGGTTGCGGTCAGGTGGAACTCGATAGGGTCGAATACGAAGCCGAAACCAGCTCCTCCCTTGAGTCCGTAGTCGAACCTGCGGTCGTAGTCGTTGAACTCCTTGCTGATAATCTCATCGTTGCGGTACCTGACGATGTTTGCCCTGTATCCCACATAATAGCCGGCGTTGATGATGAGCTTCATCTTCCAGAAATCGATATGGGCATGGGCAAGCACGCTGCCGTCATAGGTGGTGATCAGAGCCCTGTCGGCACCGGATTCGGTGTAGTTAGGTGCGCCGGTCTCCTTGTCAATCTTGAACCTGTATCCCTCCGTATTGTAGAAGGCTCCCACCTGCAGTCCGAAATATGGCATGAAGTTGAACATCTTGCCATATCTGGTATAGACTATTCCGAAGTTGTACGGAGACACGACGAAGCGCTGCTGACGGCTAGGATTATAGAAGGCAGAAGCGACTCCGGCACCATACTGGACACCTATCATCGTATAGTCATTGATGAGATTCTTCTTATTGACCACTACGGTGTCCAGATAGAGATTGTCGAAGCTCAGGGTATCAGTCTGGAGCTTGATGTCCTTCCTGCTCTTTCTTGGCTTCTTCTCCTTCACGACAGGATCGTCCTTGAGCTGGAGATCTCCAGTGTCGACGTCATCGTCAATGAAGTCGATATCGACGACGAGAGAGTCCCTGTTCTGTGCATAGGACATACCCGGAAGCACCATTGCCGCCACCGTCACGATTAGTGATATGAAAGTTGTCCTCTTCATCATCTGAACATTTCCTCAAGGTTGATAGTCTGCTCGATCTCTGCGGATTCAAGTATGATTATGTCCTCCTTACCGTTCTCAAGCCTGTAGAACTTGACCTTTTCCGGCTGACGATGCTCAAGGAGATTACCTGTATCGACAATTCCGTTCCTGTTCACGTCCTCCGTGAAGCGGATGCAGTATTTTGCCGCCTTGAGGTAAGGGAAGTCGAGCGTACAGTCGCTGTCGACGACATAGCTGCGTATGACCTTGTCTCTCTTCTCATTGAGAAGTTCCACGATATACTTGTTCCTGACTCCCGTGAGCACGGTCTTCATGATACTGAGCTTGTCGTCCTTAGGAAGGGAGACCTTGACCTCAGTGCTGTCGTTGTAGAAGCCGTTTATGTCCTTGAACTTGCGATGAGGAATCTTGAGGAAGTATTCATATCCTTCCATCAGCTTGTCCTTAGGCCATACAGTATATTTCCTTATGTTGAGACTATCCTGCTCGACTCTGTACTTGGCAATCGCTTCCTGCTGACGCGGATTGACTGAACGGAACACGAGGGAATCCCAGCCGTTCTCTACGATAGGATACTTGAACTCTATCTCGAATCCGTACTGTTCTATCCTCTCAGGCTCCGGCTTGAGAGTGAACACGCAGAGCGTATCTTCCTTCTTGATATCTCGCTTGGAGCTCTTGTTCGCAGCAGATGTTCCCTTAGGACGAGGAAGCTTCACCTGCTCAGTCTGCCTGGTCAGGACTCCCGCAGTATCCGTCTTCATGTACTTGACATTGAGATAGAGGGTGTCAGGCTGTTTCCTTGGATCGTTGACCCATATCTCGAGGCTGTCCTTCATGATATTGAACTGGGTTATGAGCCTTTCTGGGCGCACACCCTTGATCCATACTGAATCCACCTGTGCATACGGCGCCATGAACGTTATGTACGCAGTCCTTTCTCCGACACGCTCCTTGTTTACTATCATCTGCTTGCTTGGCTTCTCTCGGAAGATCGACAGTTCGTGCTCCGACTTTCTTGCCTTGCACTTGAGAGTATCCTTCATGTCGTATTTCATGAGTTCGACTATCGTATCGGCGACAACCTGGACAGGACGGACAAGGGAATCGATGAAGGCTATCTTCTCGCTCTCCGGATCGTACTTGTTATTATTGTTCTCGTCGATGATCGCGTACACTCTGTAGAGGGTGTCCTGGATATTCCTGAGTGCAAAGAAGCCCCAGTCATCCGTCTTTATCGATGCATCCGGCCTCTTGAGGAAGACTGCGCTGTCCGCATGGTCCTTGTAGAGCATGACGGTCGCTCCCTTGATAGGGTTGAGAGTGTTGCAATCCTGCACGGTTCCGGTGATCATCATGGAATCGATCTGGTCGCCGGTAGAGAACACGAGCGAATAGCCCGGATACTTATTGCCCTCATTGTTGTCAGCAAGGGCATTGGTGATGTCGAGCACATAGGTCTTGTCCGGGTCAAGGTCGTTCTCGAAATATACGACGAGACTCTTGCCCTGGATCTTGTACTTCGGTCTCTTCTCAAGCGGAGGAGAAAGATAGATGTTGTTCGGTTCCTTGACCACCACGTATTCGTCGAATGTGAAGGTGATCTTGGTCCCATGTACCGGAACATTTGTCGCTCCAGGTTCCGGAGAAATCTTCTTTATCACCGGAGGTATGGTATCCTTCGGTCCACCTGTCGGCGGAGTGGTGGTGTTCGCGCAAGAGTGCGAGAACATCATCGATCCGAGGATAAGTAGGATCGGAATCGCTGGGAGCAGATTTATGAGCCTTTTGTTCATGTTGTTTTCTAGAGGTCGTTACGTACTACTTTCTTGAGGCCCTCGATGCGGCTGAGGCGCTTGATGAGCTTGTCAAGTTCTTCCGTGTCATGCACGGAAAGTACAAGGTATCCATCAAACACACCTGTATCGGTGTGGAGGGAGAATTCGCGTATGTTCATGCTGAGCACAAGGGAGATGTACCTCGTGATCTCATTCAATATTCCTATTCTGTCCAATCCGGACAGGGAGAGCTTGACGTCGAAGGACTTCTCCTCGATAGCCTCCCATTCCGGAATCACGATATTGTCGCCATACTTCGAAGCAAGTCTGTTTGCCTCAGGGCAGGTCTTCTTGTGGATGATGACCTTGCCGTCCTCAGCAACGAATCCGACAACGCTGTCGCCAGGGATAGGGTGGCAGCATTTGGAGATGACGACCTTATCGATATTGTCCCTGTTTATGACGAATGGAGCCTTCCTGTTTGCCTTGCTGAGCAGTCCGAAGAGATTCCATGTCGACTTCTGCTTATCGGTCGGCTTCTCCTCGAAGTCCTGTGACATGCTGTCCTTACCCGCATTGACGTCCCTGTAGTAATTGCTCACGACGTTACGCGCCTTATGGGTGATAAGGAAATCGAGCCATTCCTTCTTGGGGATACCGTCGCCGGCGGTGATGATCTCCACCTGATCTCCGGTTCGAAGTACGTAGCTCAGTGCCACGAGCTTCATGTTCACCTTCGCTGCGATGGCCTGGTTTCCCACATGAGTATGGATCATGTATGCGAAGTCCAGCGCAGTGGCACCTTTCTGGATACGGCGCTGCTCACCCTTTGGGGTGAATACGAAGATGTCGGTTGTAGTGAGGTCATTGTGGATCATGTCCAGAAGCTCGAGCGAAGAGACATCCGGATTGACCAGTATGGACTTGATCTTATTGATCCAGAGTTCCATCTCCGATTCCGAGTTGTTCTCGCTCACGCCGTTCTTCTTGTACGCCCAATGCGCAGCGATACCTTTCTCGGCAATGTCGTTCATCCTCTGGCTTCGGATCTGCACCTCGACCCATATACCTGTATTGCTCATCACCGTCACGTGCAGTGCCTCATATCCGTTGTTCTTCGGACTCTCCACCCAGTCACGCACCCTGTCTGCCTTGTACTTGTATATGCTTGTTATGAGCGCAAAGATATGGTAGCACTGTGCACGTTCGTCTTCCTTGTAGTTTCCTGTGACCGAGGTCGCTTCAGGATTGAAAATGATCCTGACGGCATAGAGGTCATATATCTGGTCGATGGTCACTCCCTTGGTCTGGATCTTATGCCAGATAGAGTATGGAGTCTTTACGCGCTTCTTGATCTCGAATGAGAATCCTGCCTGTTTCAGAGCGGACTCGATAGGCTCCATGAATTCCTGAAGCTCCTGTGCCTTTGCGTTCGCATCCTTGTCGACATGTTCGGAGATCTCCTTGTAGGCATCCGGTTCCTTGTACCTGAGCCAGATGTCCTCAAGTTCCGACTTGATGCTGTAAAGACCGAGACGATGGGCGAGAGGGATGAAGATGAACATGGTCTCGCTGAGAATCTTGTCTCTCTTGTACTCCGGCATGAACTCGATCGTGCGGCAGTTGTGAAGTCGGTCGGCGAGCTTGATCAACACGACTCGGATATCGTCGTTCAGGGTGAGAAGAATGCGTTTGAAGTTCTCTGCCTGTATGCTCTGAGTCTTTGCCTGGTCTTCCTTGTCAAGGACGGTCTTGATCTTGGTGAGACCGTCGACCAATGAAGCGATCTTGTCTCCGAAAAGGTTGCGGAGGTCATCTATGGTGTAGTCGGTATCTTCCACGACATCGTGGAGAAGGGCGGCTGCGATGGACTTGTAACCGAGACCGATGTCGCTGACGACTATCTTGGCGACAGCGATTGGATGGAGCATGTATGGCTCTCCGGAACGGCGCCTCACGTTCTTGTGGGCGTTGTTCGCGAACTCGAAGGCTTTCTGCACGACCTCGAGCTCCTGCTCGTTGGAGCAGCGCTTCAACGACGATGCCTTGAGGTCATCGTATGCTTCGTTGATTACCGCGTAATCCTGTTCGGTGAATTCTGATACCATCTATCTGTATTAATCTTCGAGGTTATAACTGTCAATGTTGTGGAATCCTCTGCAGAGCATGCAGCCATACATGATGATCTGCCAGCTGAAGTTCATCCATGTCATGAAGAGAGGGATGGCGGCGAGGACTCCGTATACCGCGCTCAGACGGGTCACGAACAACTGGGTCGAGATGTAGAGGAACTGGAATCCAGTGAAGACGACTCCGGATATGACCGCACTGATGAGCGCATATTTGTATCGTATCTTATACTGAGGGATGAGCTTATACATCGCGGAGATGGTAAATATCGCCACCACTCCGAATATGATCCAGCTCAATACCTTCTTGAACATCTGCACGTCTATGATCCTGAACTCGGTGAGGTCGATGAGATATGTGTAGTACATGATGCCCGCACCGAAGATGATGACGATGAAAGGAATGAGGATAAGAAGGGATATGTAGGTCAGCGACTTCTTCCATGCCTTTCTGCTGACATGCTCGACGCAGTAGTTTGTCTTGGTGCGGTAGATGTTGTTGAACACGCGCTCGATGTTTATCATCAGCCAGATTATGGTCCACAGGAAGATGGCTCCCGAGACGAATCCTACCGGTCCTGACATGAGGATGTCGATGATGTTGTTGGCTTTCTCGATAAGGACGTCTATCAGCTCGGGCTGAATCGCATGTACATACTCATGAGCAAGCTCCTGGAGCTTGTCGGAAAGTCCGAGTCCCTGGCTGACGAAGAAGATGGTCGCAAGCATAGGGACAAGAGCGAAGAATCCGAAATAGCTGAGCGCGACACACTGGAAGCCCATGTGCAGATCCCTGAACTCGGTGAAGATGAAACGGACGAGCTTCACCGTCTTGAAGAATCTTCTCTTCGCGTCGGAGGAAATCGAACGCAGGTCGATTTGCCAGAGGTCGCTCGTGAACGCAGGCCTCAGCGAGACATATGTGCGCTTCCAGTTGTTCATATTACCATCCGAAAAGATTTCCCTGTACAGGTATTTCGGCCGTTGTCTTTGGCTCGGAAGAATTATCGTCCATGATTACCTCCTGTTCGGGGATCATCGAGAGGAACTCCTCCTCGGTGACTATTCTGATTCCAAGTTCATCCGCCTTCCTGATCTTCTCAGGGCCTGGCTTCGAGCCTGCGAGTATGAATGATGTCTTCTTGCTTACAGAAGCACCGTTCTTGCCACCATTGGCCTCGACGAGCTTCTTTACGGCATCGCGTGAGATGGAGAAGTTTCCGGTGACGACGACAGTCTGTCCGGCAAGCACGTCGGAAACCTTCTCGACGAGTCCGTCGACCTTGAGCTTGAGTCCAGCCTCACGGAGTCTCTCGACAATTTCCCTGTGGCGCGGAACCGAAGTCCAGGCGATGATGCTGTCTGCGATAACGTCACCGACATCACCCACGGCAAGGAACTGCTCGCGACCGGCATTCATGATCGCATCCATGCTTCCGAAAGCACGGGCTATCTGCTTTGCGGTGGTCTCGCCGACATGACGTATGCCAAGGGCGAAGAGCACTTTCTCGAATGGGACATTCCTGGATTCCTCGAGGCTTGCAAGGAATCGCTGTGCAGATTTCTCCTTCCATCCGTCGAGATGAAGGAGCTTGTTCTCGTCAAGCTTATAGAAGTCGGCCACATTCCTGACATAGCCTTTGTTGTACATCTGCTCGATGGTCGCATCGCCCGCAATCACGTTCATGGCCTTACGGCTCAGGAAGTGCACAAGCTTGCCCTTTATCTGTGTAGGGCAGCCGTCCACGTTAGGACAGAACCATTTTGCCTCACCTTCGTCACGCACGAGTCTCGCACCGCAGTCCGGGCATACGGTAGGGAAGTCCGGCTTCACGCAGAAACCGTCCCTCTTGCTGAGTTCCACCCCTGTGATCTTCGGGATGATCTCTCCGCCCTTCTCGACATAGACATAGTCGCCGACACGGATGTCAAGCACTTCCATCTGGTCAGAGTTGTGGAGGGAAGCACGCTTTACCACGGTGCTGGAAAGCTGCGCCGGCTCAAGGTTGGCGACAGGGGTCACAGCGCCGGTGCGTCCGACCTGATAGTCGATGCTCAGGACCTTGGAGAGAGCCTGTTCGGCCTTGAACTTATATGCAACGGCCCATCTTGGAGCCTTGGAGGTGTATCCGAGTGAATCCTGGTATGGGAGTTCGTTGACCTTGATGACGATACCGTCGGTGGCAAACGGGAGGAATTTTCTCTCCGTATCCCAGTACTTGACGTACTCCACGATTTCCACGATGTTGCGGCATATCTTTCTCTTGTCCGAAACAGGGAGTCCCCACTTCATCGCACATCTGAGCGCCTGGTCGTGGGTCTTGAAATGGAGATCCTCACCGAGGATGTGGTAGAGGGTACATTCGAGTCCACGGTTTGCGACCTCGTCAGGATCCGTGAGCTTCAGCGAACCTGACGCAGCGTTCCTCGGATTCGCAAACGGAGCTTCTTCGTCGCGTCTGCGCTCTTCGTTGAGACGGTCAAACGCCTTGTATGGCATGTAGATCTCACCACGGATCTCGAAGTCCTTCGGCCATCCGATGCCGTTGAGACGCTGAGGGATGTTCGGAATCCTCTTCACATTCTCGGTGACATCGTCTCCTACGGAACCGTCGCCGCGGGTGAGTGCCCTGAAGAGCTTACCGTCACGATAGGTCAGGCAGATTGCCGTACCGTCGAACTTGAGCTCGCAGCAATATGTGAATGCATCGCCGATCGCCTTGGCAGCCCTGTCGGCAAACTCCTCGATCTCAGTCACGCTGTAGGTGTTTCCAAGGCTGAGCATAGGGTATCTGTGTGGATACTGCTCGAATTCCTTGCTTGCCTTTCTCGATCCTTTCCTGGCATTCGACAGATCGCTTCCGACCCTCTGGGTAGGAGAGTCGGGAGTGATGAGCTCAGGATGCGCCTTCTCGATCGATGCGAGTTCCTGCATGAGCATATCGAACTCATAGTCGCTTATGACAGGAGCATTCTCGATATAGTAATGCTCGTTATTCTCGGAGATGAGCTTCTTGAGCTCGTCTATCCTTTTCTGAATCTGCTCTGTTTCCATAGAGAAAAATGTCCTCTTACACACGTGCGAGTATACGTCCGTATGCATACGCATATACGCGCGTCCGCACGAAAAGGCAAATTTAAGACAAAGCATTTACAAATCAAAATAAGGCGATGGCCAAATGGCCACCGCCTTATTCTATCATAACGCTTTCAGGCGGCCGTAAGGGCACGCCGTCAAGCCTGAATTACTTTGCCTGCTCGAGCTTGAGGGTCATGGTTGGCTGGTCGCAAACCTCGGTAGGGCCCCAATACTGGATAGGACCTGGGTAAACGTAAGCAGTCTCCTTAGCCCATACGTCGCGATGTGCTGCGAAGTACTTGAATGGAGCACCGTCAAGCTCTACGAGAGCCTTGCGGATAACTGGCTTGTTCTTACCGTTACGACGCTCGATGTTCATCATCATGGTGATAGGAACACCACCGGCAATCCACTCTGCTGCAGGAGCAGTAGTGTTCTTGATTACTGACATGTAACCGGTCTTGCCGTTTGCGATGAGGCGAGATGCGTTGTAACCGAGTGAATAGCAGTAGTCTGCATCGTAGTTAGAAGGAGCTGCGCAGCGACCCTCATAACCGAAGAAATGATGCTGGGTACCGAACTTGCCTACGAACTTGCCTTCCTTCTTCCAAGCAGCGAGCTTGGTTGCAACCATGCGTGAAAGAAGCTTCTCGGTCTCGATGAGAGAAACCTGTACGTTACCGTGAGGGTCGCGGTCGAGGCAGAGCTGACGAGCGACATCCTCAGGGAGTGACTCGAGTACTGCGAGGTTGTCAGCAGCGATGGCACCCTTTACGAATGCGATCTGCTCCTCTGCGTTCGCGAACTCGCGAGGTTCGCCGGTAGCTGGGTCGGTGAGGACCTCGTTGAGCTCAGCGATGAGCTTCTTGATTGCAGGGATGAACTCGATGATACCCTCAGGGATCACGACGGTACCGAAGTTGTTACCCTCAGCTGCACGTGCTGCAACTGCGTTTGCGATATAGGTCACAACGTCGTCGAGAGACATCTCCTTAGCCTCTACCTCCTCAGAGACGAGGCAGATGTTAGGCTGGCACTGGAGAGCGCACTCAAGAGCGATATGTGATGCAGAACGGCCCATGACCTTGATAAAATGCCAGTACTTACGTGCAGAGTTGCAGTCGCGCTGGATGTTACCGATGAGCTCGGAATAAGTCTTGCAAGCGGTATCGAAACCGAATGAAGTCTCGATCTGATCGTTCTTGAGGTCACCGTCGATGGTCTTAGGACAACCGATTACCTGAACGCCATACTTCTTGGCTGCATAGTACTCAGCGAGGACGCATGCATTGGTGTTTGAATCATCACCACCGATGATGACGAGAGCCTTGATACCGAGCTCACGAAGAATCTCGATACCCTTCTCGAACTGCTCTTCCTTCTCGAGCTTGGTACGACCTGAACCGATGATGTCGAATCCACCGGTGTTACGATACTCGTCCATGAGCTCAGGAGTGATCTCCATGTAGTTGTGGTCAACGAGTCCGCCAGGACCAAGGATGAAGCCATAGAGCTTGTTGGCAGGGTTGAGAGACTTAACGCCATCGAAGAGACCTGAGATGACGTTGTGTCCACCAGTAGCCTGTCCGCCTGAGAGGATGATACCTACGTTGAATGCTGGGAGCTCTACCTTCTCGCCTGGCTCGAAGGTGATGACTGGCATACCATAGGTATTAGGGAAGAGTTCCTTAATCTCGGCCTGGTTACCAACTGACTGAGTAGCAGCACCCTCTACGGCCTTTACAGGACCCTGGAGTGCCTTTGGAAGCTTTGGCTGATAAGCAGCGCGAGCAATCTGAAGATTGGATTTTGTTGCCATTTTCTTTTATGATTCTAATATGAAATTTCTTCTAAGTTCACGCATTGCGCGAAATTGGGCGCTAATTTAGCAAATAGTCGTCAAATTTCAAACCCTTCCATAGGAAGGCCATGACGTTTTCGGGCATTATGGCCTGCTATTTCAGTTTCCTGACGATGTAGTCGCATGCCGCGACCTTGACACGGACGTCCTCTCCGCTCATGGGAATATGAACCGTGACAACGGCATCTTCCTCAGCGAAATTCGCGACTATCAGGTACATGGAATCGTCATTATACCTCAGCCACGCAAACTGACGGTAACGGTCCATAGGGCTGCAATATCCGAGGTCATGGACCTGACCGCACCGGAACGCAGGCTCGGAGGCAAGCGCAAGGGTGTCCTGGTAGCGGGTGAGTATTGCCTGCTGCCTTCTGGTGAGACCCTTTTCGCCATGAATCTCATTTATGAGCCTGTTCACCGACTTTGCACTCTTCCAGTTGAATATCGAGGTCCTGTTGTTGGAGCAGTCGGATGCATTCTCACCGACCTCCTGACCGAAATAGATCATGAACGGTGCGTCATTGAGAAGGGCGGAGCAGGCGAGTGCAGCGTACGCCTTCTCCGGTGCCTGTGCGAACTCGGGAGATGCGACCCTGACCTCATCATGGTTCTCGAGGAAATTCAGCATATTGGGCTGGAGGTCGCCAAGGAACTGCCAGTTCCATGTGATTGCTTCCGCGGTACCACCGTGCCTGTACACCGCCATGAGCGTGTCATAGAGGCCCGACTTGTCGTAGAGATAGTCGAATCCGACTTCCCTGATATAGCGCCAGTAATTATGTTTCTCATAGACCTCTGCAATGAAGATGACCTCAGGGAATTCTTCCTTGATCTTCCTGATCATCCATGCAAAGAATTCCGGTGGTACGAGCTCGACCATGTCGCAGCGGAAGCCGTCCACTCCCATCGCCGCCCAGTAGCGGACGATATCGTACATCTTTCCCCAAGTATCGGGGTGTGAATAGTTGATCTTCTTGGTGTCGGTCCAGTCGTAATCACAGTAGTCGAAGGTTGGGATTCCACCGTGCTGATCCCCGTAGTCGGGGGAGACATGGTTCGGAATAAAGTCAATCAGAAGTTTGAATCCAGAGCTGTGAGTACGCTTAATGAGCTTCTTGAATTCAGATAACCTATTATCCTGTTCTTCCGCAAGATATGGATTGACATCGTAGTAGTCGGAGATTGAGTATGGAGAACCAGGGCGACCCTTGACGAATGGCTTTCCTGTGGAATGTCGGATGACACCTGTGTACCATATATGAGTAACTCCAAGAC
>JAGHUQ010000040.1 GCA_018064725.1 Candidatus Cryptobacteroides caccocaballi | reverse complement strand
AAAATGCATTTGCCCGGACTAGGGTCGGCGGAGCGGAGCGAAGCCGATCTGCATTTTGCCGCTCCCGCGACGGCATTCCCCTGCAAGGCTGGTCCTATCTCGTGGCCTTCTGCCGCTCCCGCGACGACAGCCCCAGGCGGGAACAAAAAAAGGTCGGAACCGAAGCCCCGACCTTTCGTTATGGAAAGTCTTTCGACTATTTCTTTTTTAGAGTCTGTCGCCTACTTCTTGGTAAGAGAAGTGATGATGTTGTCCCAGTAGAGTGATCCACCCTCGTTAGTCACTGACCAGTTAACTGAGAAAGTGATCTTGAGGTCAGAATCATAAGTGGCAGTCACATCAGCACCAGTACCATAAGCCTTGAAGAAGAGGCTGCCCTCGAATGGCTGGTTAGCAGCCATGGTGATGGTGCTTGTCTTGGCATTCACAGTACCGATGATAGGATCGGTGCACTCGATGAGACCTACGATCTGGATTGATGACTCATCAACCTTGGTGATGGTCACGTCATTTGTCCAGTAGACGTACTCCCAAGCAGCGCCGCTCCACCACCAGCCTTCAGAAGCCTGGCTGTAAGTACCTACGAGAGCGTCAACACCTGGAAGAGCTGCGAAGGTGAAGGTATCAGTCCACTCGTCGTTGCCGTTCCAAACGTCAAGGATGACCTTGCCGGCTGCGAGATCCACTGAGCTGGTAGGAACCTTTACGAATACCCAGGTGTCAGCATAGTTGATGAACCACCATGTGTCGTCACTCTTGTACATGTCACCACCCGCTACTGGAATGAATGCGCCAGAATCATCAGTAGTGAAGAGAACCTTTGCATTGTCATACTGAGGGATCACGAGAGTGTAAGTGTCGTTATCCTCGACGTATCCGAGAGTAGCGTCAGCAGTAGAATCATGTCTGCCGCTGTAGTACTTACCGTCCTTGGTCCAAGTGAAGAACTTCGCAGGCCACTCGAGGGTATAGGTTACCTCGTTCCCGTTTGGATCGATAATGTCGATCCAGATCTGGCCTTCTTCGTTTGTACCTGTGAGACCGCTCTTCGTATCATCCTTGATCCAGATGATCTTAGAAGCACCAGCTGCACCATGGAGATATCCCTTGAGACCGTCACCAGGGCACTCTGAAGCGAATGCACTTGACTTCCCGTTGTTGATGATCCATGTACCATCCTCCTGATTTCTGGTGAATACGAGGTCATAACCCTCAACACCATACCAACCGCTGATAGTGTACTCAGCCTCTGCTGCGCCGGTGTATGAGATATGAGCATAAGTCTTGGTAGCCTCACCGTCGATGAGAATCTCACCGTCAGCCTCCCATGCAAATGACATGTCAGGATCAGGAGTCCAAGGCTCTGGTTCCGGTGCCTTGTAATCACCGAACTCAACACGGTAACCGCACCACTGTGCATCAAAGTTGGTTGTCCAGAAATCGATGTAACCACCGGTAGGATCGATGACACCGAATTCGTAACTAGCACCGTCGCCGTAGAAGACGTTGTAATCCTGAGTCTTTCCACCAAGACCGTGGGCAAGGTTGAAGTCAGGGCGTGATCCGATAGGACCGGATGTGTCGATTGCCTGACCCTCAACCGGCTTCATGTTCTTCATGCTGTTGTCAAAGGTGAAAGGATATGTTCCATCGAACTTGGTCATGTCGAAATAGAAATCAAATCCCTCAGCACCACAGTATGAGCTGATGATGAAGTGACCTGTGCCTTCCTCACGACCGACAGTTACATTCACGATGTTCCACTTGTCATCACCTGAATAGAACCAAGCCTTTCCTGGCTGCACCCACTCATAGTTGATGATGATAGGATCGTCAGTCTTGATCTTAGCCTCCGCAGGAACGGAAGCGCAGAGAGTCTTTGAAGCTTCAGCTGTAGGGATGGCGGAAACATATACACTGAATTCAGTGCTGAACTTAAGTCCCTTTACATTGACGCTGTTTTCAGTAAGTTCACCCTTTGATACAACGTAACCAGCAGGGTTGAGAACCTTATAGGAATACTGTCCGGCATTGTCGACTGCTGTCCAATAGAAAGAAATGGAGTTTGCAGTCACTTCACCGGCGGTAATAACCGGAGTCTCGAGCGGAGTCTTGCCATCTTTGGTGAAAGCTTCTTCCACCGTACAAGATGCGAGGCTGAATACGCCTGCAACCGCCAAGATGAGTGATAATATCTTTTTCATGTTATCGACCTGTTAAATTATTCAAGGCAAATAGAGACGTCTCCGAAAGGATTCTGATCACCGTTTGGCCAGTAAGTAGAATTGATGTTCGGATTGTTGTTGATCTCGTTGGTAGGAATCTGGTAAACGAAACGCCATGACCTTGCAGGTACTGGAGTCTTGCCACCGAAGTTGCTGTGGTTACCGTCACGGGTGATACCCTTCTGGAGACGGATGATATCGAACCATGCGAAGCCCTCGCCATAAAGCTCCTTACGGCGCTCGGTCACGATTTCCTCAAGAAGGCTGGAACCGATTGTCTGGGTAGGAGTAGCGTTACGGAGAGCGCGAAGCTCGTTGAGCAGAGATGCTGCAGTAGCGTCATCACCCTGGTGAGCCTTTGCCTCAGCCTCGATGAGAAGCATCTCGTCAGAACGCATGAACACGAAGTCACCGGTAAGGTCTGAAGTGTCATAGAACTTGTTTGAGCAGTGGAGACCTACGTCCTCCTTCCACCAGATCTGCTTGCCACGGATATCGTCAGCGCTGAAGAGCTCAGCGAACTTGTCGTTGAGGTAGAAGCAGTTGAATGACCAGAAGTCGCCACCATCACGGGTGATGTAGTTTGTCCACATTGAGAAAGGACCGTAGTCACCATTAGCCTCGAGAGTATGCTCTGCGTCAACCATCATACCCCACATCCAAGAACGGGTGTCGATGTTGTTGAAACCTGCGTCCCAATCCTCAGCAGAGGTGAGAGGATAACCTGCACGAGCCTTTGATGCATAGTCTGCAGCCTTCTCCCAATCGTTCATCACGAGATATACACGTGCGAGGAGGCCCTGAGCGACGCTCTGATCGAAGTGGTTCTTGGCTGACCTGCTGTAGCCGGCGAGATACTTCTCTGCATTGCCAAGGTCAGAGATGATCTGATCATAAGTCTCATCGATGGTACCTCTACCCTTTCCTTCAGTCTGGTCAGTGGTAGGTTCGGTATAGATTGGAACACCAGGCATGTTCCTCTCATGTGCGAGGACATAGGTGTGCTGATAGTACTGTGCGAGGTTGAAGTAGCACCATCCTCTCATTGCATATGCTTCACCCATGACACCGGCAATCTCTGCTTCGGTGACACCTTCGATCTGAGGAGTGTAGGCGATGATGCTGTTGAGGTTGTTGATGATGTTGTAATAGTAGAACCAGAGTGCAGATGACTTGAAGATATCACCTCTCTGGTGACCCCACATGTTGTAGTCGTAGCCGTACCATCCACCGTTCACGATGATATCCTCACCGTCAACGTCGTTGGCAAGAATCTGAGCCACCCAGCCCTGGGTATCAGGACGTCCACCGCCACCATAGCTGAAGGCAAGGAGATTGTAGCATCCGTTAAGGGCAGCCTGTGAACCCTTCAGTGAAAGGAACACCTGACTGTCAGAAACAGAGCTCGAAGGATTAGTAGTGAGCCAATTCTCACATGAGACAGCGGTCATCAATGATGCCGTAGCCAATATTGCGTAAAATATCTTTTTCATATTCTTTTCTCCCATGCTTTAGAATGTAACCTGAACACCGAAAGTGACGTTCTTAGTAGTTGGGAACCTGTTGCTGGTAGTACCTGATACACTCTGCTCAGGATCGGTACCGCGCTTTGCAGCTGAACCGAAAGTGAGAAGGTTGTCTCCCTGTACGAAGAATCTGAGCTGATCCATGTGCATCTTGTCGAGAGCCTTCCTAGGAAGAGTGTAACCGAGGGTCACGTTCCTGAGACGGAGGAATGAGTTGTTGTAGAGATACTTATCTGAGAAGGTATCCTGCGCATTCTTGTTCAGACGAGGGAGCTCTGCGTTAGGATTCTCAGGAGTCCAGGTCTTGCTGAGTGCATCTGGATGGAGTGAGAAACCGGTACGATAGTTCACCATCTGTGAGTAGTCAGTATCATAGAGGAGACCACCGATGCTGTAGTAGAGCATGACAGAGAGGTCGATACCGTAGAATCTGAAGTTGTTGGTGAAACCACCAAATACATCAGGAAGTGAACTTCCGAGATACTGCTTCTGCTCGTCGCTGGTAACGTCAGCGGTGCTCTCAGTAAGAACACGGTCAACGATCACACGTTTACCATCCTCATCAGTATCGAAGATGTTCCTCCAGTACTGGTCGTTACCGTTGGCAGGGTTGACACCTGCATACTTTGCACCCCAGAAGTTGTAGCGGCTCTGACCCTCTCTCCACTTGAATACGTCGGCGTTGATCTCAGCCTGTGGAAGGCTTGTGATGACGTTCTCATAGTGGGTGAGGTTGAAGTTCATGTTCCACTGGAAGTTCTGGTTGTTGAATACAGCGTAGTCGAGATTGACCTCGACACCATAGTTGGATACGTCACCGATGTTGCGGTCAACACCACCGAAACCGGTTGAAGGTGCCATAGGCATGGTGAAGAGGAGGTCCTTTGACTTCCTGTCGAAGAACTCGACGCTACCGGTGAGCTTGCGGAAGAGAGCGAAGTCGATACCGACGTTGAGCTGGAGGTTGGTCTCCCACTTGAGGCCGTTGTTAGGAAGACGTGAGATTACGACACCGGCGTTGTTGAGATCGTTGTAACCGGTAGCGTAGAGACCCTGGTAGCAGTACCATGAGTTGAGGCCATCGTTACCGACAGCACCATAAGAAGCCTTGAGCTTGAGGTTGTCGATCCATCTTACATCCTTGAGGAAGTCCTCATTGTTGATACGCCATGAAGCACCGGCTGACCAGAACATACCCCAACGTGACTGAGGAGAGAACCTTGAAGTCGCGTCTGAACGGAGAGATGCTGATACATAGTACTTGTCAGCATAGTCGTACTCGAGACGGCTGAAGAATGAGAGGAGGCGGTACTTGTCGGTGTATGAGCTTGAGTCCACTGAGGTGGCAGCTGAGCTGAGCTCGGTGAGACCTGCGAATGGGAAGCCCTTCCTTGAAGCTGAAAGACCGGTGACATCACGCATGTAGCTCTCCTGACCGAGGAGGATGCCGAGATTGTGCTGACCGAAAGCGCGGTTGAAGGTGAGGAGGTTGGTCCAAGTGGTAGCGACGTTCCTGTCGTAAGACTTGTATGCGTTACCACCCTCACCTGCGGTATAACCGTACTCAGCACTTGCATAGCTATCGTACTTGCTGATATAGTAGTCGATAGAGATGGTGCTGCGGAAGTTGAGACCAGGGATGATCTGTGCGTCGATGTAATTACGGGTAGAGATCTGGTCTGCAGTAGACTTATTGTTGTTGTAGGCTGCGTCTGCAAGGACGTTCCAACCTGCCCAACCAGCGTTGTCGAGACCGTAGTTGTAGATGTAGTTGCCAGCACCGTCCTTAGCATACGCGCCAGTATTGTAGTCATACTGGTAGATGCTGTTCACGGTAGGAACGGTACGGAGGAACCATACCACGCTGTCACCTGCAGGAGAGTCGGTGACACTGTGTGAGAATGAGGTGTTTGAACCTACCTCGAGCCAAGGCTTAACCTTGGTAGAGACATTTGAACGTCCTGAGATACGGTCGAACTCCTGAGTGGTGAAGATACCCTTGTCGTTGAGGTAGCCGGCTGAGAAGAAGTAGTTGGTCTCACCCTTCTTACCGCTGAAGTCAACGTTGTATTCCTGACGAGGACGTGACCTCATGGTCTCATGCCTCCAATCACCATACCAGAGGAGATCCTTGTCTGTCACGAGAGGATTACCATTGGCGTCAATGATATTTCTGGTAGCCCAAGGGAGAATCTTGATTTCGTTAGGGGTTACGATAGCTGCCTGTGCACCAGCCTCCTCAGGTGACATACCTGAATCGATGTTTGCGTTGTAGAGTGAACGCCAGGTAACCTGTGCGAACTCGTTAGGTGAAAGCTGACGTGGAAGCGGAACTGCGAGAGATGCAAAACCTACAGTCGCACGGAAGCTTACCTTTCCGTTCTCGTTCTGACCCTTCTTGGTGGTGATCACGATGACACCATTGGCAGCACGTGAACCGTAGAGGGCAGTCGCAGACGCATCCTTGAGGACTGTCATTGACTCGATGTCGGAAGGAGCAATCGCATTGATGTAACCAGAGTATGCAACACCATCAACGACATAGAGAGGGCTGGATGATGCGTTCATGGAACCGATACCACGAATGGTGATGGAACCAGAGTCACCAGGCTGACCACTGTTGTTGATGACCTGTACACCGGCAGAAAGACCCTGGAGGGCCTGGGTGACGTTAGAGGTGGCGATCTTCTGGAGATCCTCCTTCTTTACGACAGATGCTGAACCGGTGAAGGATGTCTTCTTACCCTGACCGTAGGCGATGACCATGGTCTCGTCGAGCATGAGAGCATCAGGCTCGAGAGCGATATTCAGGACATCTGACTTGCCGATAGTGGCATTGTAGTCCCTGAATCCGAGGTTCATCACCAAGAGAGATGTCGACTTTTCAGATACAGTGATCTTGAAATTACTGTCGAGATCGGTGATTGCGAACTGACCAGTAGCCTTGTCCTGAAGCGTGGCACCCACGAGAGGTGAGCCGTCAGCAGCAGACTTGACTGATCCGGTCAAAGTTCTTGTCTGAGCACTCGCAGCGACCGAGAACAGCACTACTGCGAGAATTCCGAGAATGAACTTCTTCATAATTAATTAAGGTTTGAAAATAATAGTCTAGTCAAATATACAAATTAATTTTCGAAAAACCATAACACCGGCAAAACATTTATAAAAAAATTTAAAAATACCGTTTAACATCCTCTCAGGCAATCTTAAACTATTGATAAATCATAGTCAGAGATCGGCGTGAATTGCTATATGAAAAACAAATGACCGGAAGGTTTTGCTTCCGGTCATTAATATTAAAAAAATTTAACTTTTTTTTACTTGAGGCCTGCAAGACATGCAGCGACATTCTTCTCAATCTGCTCTGCAGTGTACTCGACACGTTCAAACTTCTCGCCCACGATGTTCTCATAGAGCTCGACATAACGATCTGTAATACCATTTACAACCTCCGGAGTCATCTCAGGAACCTTCTGTCCTTCCTGACCCATGAAGCCGTTCGCCATGAGCCACTCACGTACGAACTCCTTGGAGAGTTGCTTCTGGTGCTCGCCCTTTGCAAGGCGCTCCTCATAGCCTTCTGCATAGAAATAGCGAGATGAATCAGGGGTATGGATCTCGTCCATGAGATAGATCTGATTGCCGATCTTGCCGAACTCATACTTGGTGTCCACGAGGATGAGGCCCTGCTTTGCAGCAATCTCGGTACCTCTCTGGAAGATGGCACGGGTGTACTGCTCGAGCTTCTCGTAATCCTCACGTCCTACAAGGCCGGAAGCGATGATTTCCTCCTTAGAAATATCCTCATCGTGGCCCTCGGCAGCCTTTGAGGTTGGAGTGATGATAGGCTCAGGGAACTTCTGGTTCTCCACCATACCCTCTGGCATCTCCACACCGCAGATGGTGCGCTTGCCTGCCTTGTACTCTCTCCATGCATGACCTGAAAGATAGCCGCGGATAACCATCTCAACCTTGAAAGGCTCGCACTTGAGACCGACGGTCACTGCAGGATCCGGAACTGCGACTTTCCAGTTTGGAAGGATGTCTGCAGTTGCATCGAGGAACTTTGCTGCGATGCGGTTAAGTACCTGTCCCTTGTAAGGAATACCCTCGGGAAGGACGACGTCGAATGCTGAGATACGGTCTGAAACGACCATCACGAGATACTTGTCGTTGATATCGTACACGTCGCGTACCTTTCCGACATATTTGCTTTTCTGTCCATCGAAATGGAAATCTGACTTTACGAGTGCTTTCATTGGTGATTCTTGTTATAAACGGGTGCGAATTTAAACAAAAAACCGGAGATAAGCATCTATGCTCCTCCGGTTTTTACAATATTTGTGTTCTTCTAGAGAAGAATCCTTCTGAGATTGTCGATCATGTCGCGAACCATCGCGTCAAGGTCATACTTAGGCTTCCAGTCCCACTCTGCACGGGCGCAGCTGTCATCCATCTTGTTCGGCCATGAATCAGCGATCGCCTGACGCACAGGATCGAACTCATAACGAACCTTGAGACCTGGGATATACTTGCGGATTGCGGCGAAGAGTTCCTCCGGTTCGAAGCTCATCGCAGCGATGTTGAAAGCGTTGCGGTGCACGAGCCTTGACGGGTCTGCGTTCATGAGATCCACTGCACCGTCGAGGGCGTCCGGCATATACATCATGTCCATATATGTGCCAGGAGCGATCGGGCAGACGAATTCCTCGCCCTTCACCGCAGCGTAGAACACCTCCACTGCATAGTCGGTGGTGCCGCCGCCAGGGAGAGTGGTGTATGAGATGAGGCCCGGGAAGCGCACAGCCCTTGTGTCGACACCGAACTTGGTGTAGTAGTAGTCGCTGAGAAGCTCGCATGCAACCTTGGTGACACCATACATTGAAGTAGGACGCTGGATGGTATCCTGAGGAGTGTTGTCACGAGGAGTGCTAGGTCCGAATGAGCCTATGGAACTTGGAGTGAACACTGCACATCCATTCTCGCGCGCAACCTCAAGGATGTTGATCAATCCGTTCATCTGGATATCCCAGGCGAGAAGAGGCTTGCGCTCTGCTGTTGCCGAGAGGATTGCAGCAAGATTATATATGGTATCGATAGAATACTTTTTGACAACATCAGCGATCTGCTCTCTGTCGCAAACATTCACGACTTCGGCAGGTCCGCTCTCGAGAAGTTCACCCTTAGGTTCAGCGCCAGGAATATATCCGGCAACTACGGTGCATCCCTTTCTTCTGAGCTTCATGGTAAGCTCCGAACCAATCTGGCCGGTAGAGCCTATTACAAGTACATTGGTCATGTTCTGAAGTGTATTTAAATCGGCCGCAAATATAGGTCAAATTATGGAATAACGGCAATTTTCTTACAATATATTATCACGATTACGAGTTTATTAAATTTTTGTAAAACAATAATGTAGAAATATAGTTTTTTACTGACAATTTTTAATTGTAGATTTGCAGAATAATAACATACAATCACCCATAATAGACCATGTACGGAAAGTATCAGCAGTTTCTCCAGAACGAGCTCGCATCAATCGAGCAGGCTGGACTCTTCAAACGCGAAAGAAACATCGCATCACCTCAGTCAGCAGAGATAACCCTCGAGGACGGATCAAAGGCTCTCAACTTCTGCGCCAACAACTATCTCGGCCTCGCTGACAATCCAAGGCTCATCAAGGCCGCTCAGGACGTTATGGCAACCCGTGGCTACGGTATGTCATCAGTACGTTTCATCTGCGGTACCCAGGATATCCACAAACAGCTTGAGAAGGCTATCTCAGACTATTTCCACACTGAGGACACCATCCTCTACGCAGCTTGCTTCGACGCAAACGGCGGTGTATTCGAGCCTCTCTTCACAGCTGAGGACGCAATCATCTCAGACTCTCTCAACCATGCATCCATCATCGACGGCGTACGCCTCTGCAAGGCTGTCCGCTATCGCTATGCCAACGCAGACATGGCTGACCTCGAGCGCTGCCTCCAGGAGGCTCAGGCACAGAGGTACCGCATCATCGTGACCGACGGTGTGTTCTCCATGGATGGTAATGTCGCTCCTATGGACAAGATCTGCGACCTCGCCGAGAAGTACGACGCACTCGTGATGGTAGACGAGAGCCACTCTGCAGGTGTCGTAGGTGCAACAGGCCACGGTGTCGCTGAGCAGTACGGCTGCTACGGCAGGATCGACATCCACACCGGTACCCTCGGCAAGGCATTCGGTGGCGCAGTCGGCGGTTTCACCACCGGTCGCAAGGAGATCATCGACATGCTCCGTCAGCGCTCACGTCCTTACCTCTTCTCCAACTCCATCCCTCCTATGATCGCTGCCGCTGCTCTCGAGACCTTCAAGATCCTCGACGAGAGCAACGAGCTTCACGACAAGCTCCAGGCAAACGTGGACTACTTCCGCGAGAAGATGGTTGCCGCAGGCTTCGACATCAAGCCAACCCAGTCAGCAATCTGCGCAGTGATGCTCTACGACGCACCTCTCTCACAGAAGTTCGCCGCCAAGATCGCAGAGGAAGGCATCTTCGTGACAGGATTCTACTATCCAGTCGTTCCTAAGGGTCAGGCACGTATCCGCGTGCAGCTCTCTGCCGCTCACGAGCAGGCGCACCTCGACAAGGCTATCGCTGCCTTCATCAAGGTCGGCAAGGAACTCGGCGTAATCAAGTAATCACACTTAAGACAATAAAGGGTAAACAGAAGGCGGAGGCTATACAGTCCCCGCCTTTTTTATATATTTGCCGCCCGAAATCAGAATGGACATCAAATGACAAGAGATACAGCAAAAAGTCTCATCGCCCTCTCTGCCGGCACCTTCGGGCTCGGGATCATCTGCTACACTATCTTCTGCCGGAAGTTCGAAAAACGGTAAATATTGTTATCTTTGGACATATCTGACAGAAAAGACGTCATAATATGTTCAACAGACACGACATAAGCAGAAACACCTGCCAGCTGACAGGCGCTCAGGCCAACCAGGGATATGACTGGTGGTGGCACTCATTCACCGGAATCAACTCACGCACCGGCGAACAGAAATCTTTCTTCATCGAATTCTTTCTCTGTAACCCAGCATCAGGTTCTGATGAGCCTATCTTCGGGCAGTTGCCAGAAAACAAGGCAAAGGGAATCAATCCGTCTTACCTGATGGTCAAGGCTGGCTCATGGGGCAAGGATGCCGCCCAGCTCCACCGTTTCTTCGGTTGGAAGAAGACGAAGGTGGCGTGGGGCTGCCCATACAGCATAGAAGCAGAAGACTGCTCCATATGTGAGACGTCTACGCACGGTTCGATCAGCATCACCTCAGAGGAGAGTGCGTACCACCCAGAGTGGATGTGCGGCAGCGGCAGCATGAGCTGGAATCTGACGATACATAAGAAGACAGCGTTCAATGTCGGATATGGGGCCGGATCCCTCTTCCGCAAGCTTCAGCTGTTCGAGATGTTCTGGCACGCGGAAGGAATGGCAACGGAATATGAAGGTGAAGTCATCTGGAACGGAGAGCTCTATGAGATCAAGCCTGAGACAAGCTATGGATATGCGGACAAGAACTGGGGCAAGGACTTCACCAGTCCGTGGGTATGGCTATCCTCAGACAATCTCACGAGCGAAATCAGCGGTAGGAAGCTCAGCGACTCTGTCTTCGACATTGGCGGAGGAAGACCGAAATGCGGTCCTGTCGTTCTCGACCGCAAGCTTCTCTCCGCGTTCTGGTACGAAGGTCAAGGCTTCGAATTCAATTTCTCCAAATTCTGGACTTTCTGCAGGACCAGTTTCGACTGCCGGGAGACGGACTCGAAAATCATCTGGCATGTTGACCAGCGTACATGGACCGACAGAATGGTCACCGACATCGAGTGCGACAAGGCAGACATGCTGCTGGTGAATTATGAGGCGCCGAACGGCATGAAACGTCATAACCGGCTTTGGAACGGCGGCAACGGCAAAGGTACGGTAGCTCTCTACCGTCGCGGTAAGCTCATCGACCGCATTCATGCCGAGAACGTCGGCTGCGAGTGGGGCGAGTACAGCGAATAGGTATCAATGCCTGATTGCCGCGAGAATGACATACTGACGACCCGTATCCTTGAAGATGCGGTGAGTCAGCTGAATCGTCGTCACGTCATCGCTCCAGAGGCTGACCAGGTCCACGCCTCCCGGAGTCAGGGTCTCCTCCCCTTCTCCGTACTCGCCTGTGTACTTCTCTTTCAGCACGTCATAAATGTTCTTGATATCTGATCTTGAGCTGACGGAGAACTGAATTCCCTGAGCGATCTCCAATATATCGTAGTCGACGATGAGTTCATCCCACCGGACGTCATTCCATTCGAAAGGTGTTCTGATCACTATGGACGAGTAATCATGATACTCTTCCTTCGAATATATGCACGGAAGGCCGAATGACTCTGCCGCCATCTCCGCCGTCACATATTCTCCGAGACAGACCTGGCCAAACTGACGGTTTATCTCCATGGTTTTCTCCGGCTCCTGCGCAAGACATACCGAGCCGGAAAGCAATAGCAT
>JAGHUQ010000070.1 GCA_018064725.1 Candidatus Cryptobacteroides caccocaballi | reverse complement strand
ATACCGTTCTTCACGACGATACCCATGAGGATGAGGACTCCGATGAACGCCATGACGCCGAGCGCAGTCTTGGTTGCCCAGAATCCGAGGAGCACTCCGGTGAATGCGAACGGAACTGAGAACATGATCACGAGAGGGCTGAGGAAGGACTCGAACTGGGATGCGAGCACGATGTACACGAGGATCACGATGAGGATGAGGAGCATTATGAGATCGGAGAAGGTCTCCTGCATGTTCTCGAAGTCACCGGCTATCTTGATGTCGATTTCGCCAGGAATCTCGGTAGATGCAATGATCTTCTCGGCAGCTTCCACACCCTTGCTGAGCGCATAGCCGTCTGCGAGGACGCAGGTCACGCTGACCATACGCTCACGGTTCTTGCGGACGATATCAGGAGGAGTCTGCGACTCGATGACACGACCGAGGTCCTTGACCTTCACACCCTGTCCACGGTTGTTGTAGATAGTGATGTTCTCGATGTCTGTGATGCTCTGACGGAATTCCTTAGCATATCTGACGCGGATATTGTACTCATCACCGTCCTCACGGAAGTATGACATTGTGGAACCGCTGATACATGAGCTGACATACGAAGCTGCAGTGGTACTGTTGAGGCCGTTGAGGGCAAGCTTTGTACGGTCGAAGTCCACCTGATACTCAGGGGTGTACTCATCACGGCTGACGGTTGCCTCAGAGAAGCATTTCTGCTTGCGGAGCTTCTGTGCGAGCTCTGCCATCACGGCGTCAGTGGTATTGAGGTCATATCCATAGATTTCCACCCTGATGCTTGACTGGCCGCCCATTCCGCCATGTCCCTCGTTGACCTGGAATTTCTTGATCTCCGAGTATGTCGCAAGTTCCTTACGCATAAGGTCCGCAATCTCACCGCATGAGCGCTCACGAAGCTCCATACTGCCGAGGTTGATATCCAGTGAGATGATGTGGCTGCCGTTGTTCTGCATGGACGCAAACGCATTCTTCGAGTCTGCCTGACCGAAAGAAGTGTTGAGAAGCTTGATCTCAGGATACTCTGATATGAATTTTTCCGAGAGGCCGAGAGCGAATTCCCTGGTCACGGACTGTTCGGTACCTACCGGAAGCTGGATAGACACAGAGAGACGACCCTGGTCCTGCTTAGGCATGAACTCAGTCTCAAGCTGAGGGCCGAAAAGCAACACGGAACCGACGAACACGGCGACAGCAGCACCAAGGACGGTCTTACGGTGTTCGGTAGACCACCTGATAGACTTGGCATATCCGCTCGAAAGTCCGTCAAGGAACCTGTTGACAGGTCCGAACACGACATTGTAGAACTTTCCGTGGTGAATATCCTTCTTCATCATCTTCGAGCACATCATCGGCACGAGAGTAAGCGCAGCGGTCGTAGAGACGATCATGATGATGCTGACGATCCATCCGAGCTGCTTGAAGAGGATTCCGGCCATACCGCTGACCATGGTGAGGGGAAGGAACACGCAGAGCATGGTGAGGGTAGACGCGATTACTGAGATACCGACCTCGCTGGTAGCATGTACCGCCGCCTCCTTTGGCTTCTCGCCTCGCTCGATATGCGTAGTGATGTTCTCGAGCACCACGATCGCATCATCGACGACCATACCGATCGCGATAGAGAGCGCGGACATGGACACGATGTTGAGCGTATTGCCTGTCATCAGGAGGTAAATGATTGACGCAAGCAGGGCGATAGGAATAGAAAGGACGATGATGAAGGTCGCACGCCATCTTCCGAGGAATACGAACACGACGAGCATGACGACAAGGAAGGTGATGAGGATGGTCTCCTTGAGGGAATCAATGGTATTGATGATATTCTCGGAACCATCCATCACGACGGTAAGATGCACGTCGGACGGGAGACCTTTCTCGAGTTCAGGAAGCTGTGCCTTGATCTTCTTGATGACGTTGACGGTGTTTGCGCCTGACTGCTTCTGGATGATGATCCTTGCGCCCTGAACACCGTTGGTATAAGACTCCTGGAACTTCTCCTCCACGGTATCTTTCACCGTAGCGACGTCCCTGAGGTAGATGACCTTGCCGTTCGAGTTGCCGACGACCACGTCAAGCATTTCCTCAGCGGCGTTGAACTCCTTCTCGACACGCACGGTGTAAGTATTGGAGCCGACATCGATGCTACCGCTCGGAATGTTCCTGTTTTCCTGCGCAAGTGTCTGGGAGATTCCTGCAACGGTAAGGCCGTACGCCTCAAGCTTGGTAGGGTCGCAATAGACCTGAATCTCACGCTGAGGTGCACCGGTAACAGATACGGTACCCACACCGGACACACGTGCGAGTGGGGTTGCAAGCCTGTCATCAAGCAACTTGTCAAGCGCATTGATGGACTGGTCTGCAGTAGCGCTGAGGATCATGATAGGCATGTCGTCAGCACTGAACTTGAAGATTACCGGAACGGTGACACCGTCCGGAAGGTATGAATTCACCATATCAAGCTTGTCACGCACGTCGTTGGTAGCGACATCGATGTCGGTACCATACTCGAACTCGAGACTGATGACACAGGTATTCTCTCGTGAAGTAGAGGTTATGTTCTTGAGGTTGCTGACTCCGTTGAGGGTATTCTCGAGAACCTTGGCAAGGTTATTCTCGACATCCTCGGCACTCGCGCCCTGGTACGAAGACATCACCATGATGTAGTTCGACTCGAACTCAGGCAGGAGGTTGATGGACAGATTCAGCAGCGAGAACACACCAAGGATGGCGAAAGTGACGAACACGAGCATGGTCGTCACCGGATTGTTCACCGCTTTTCTATATATGCTCATAATTGTTTGCTCTGTTGTTGGATATTACTTCTCGGAAGCCTCGACCTCGATGCCGTCCTTGATACGGATCTGGCCCTCGGTTACGACGTATGCACCGTCCTCGACTCCGCTGAGAATCTCGGCAGAGGTGTCAAACCTCACACCGACTTCAACCTTGACGAAGGAAACTGTCTTGGTAGAAGGATTGTAGACATAGACGAACTTGTCGCCGGAGCCCTGGAGACGCACGAGCGCCCTGTCAGGAACGACTACGCTGTTGTTCTCGCCGAAGCCGACAGAAACCCTTGCGTACATACCTGGGCGGAGCTTCCTGTCACGGTTGAGAACCCTGACCTCGACGTTGAAGGTGTGAGACACAGGATCGATGGTAGGATAGAGTCTCTCGACCGATCCCTCGAAGGTCTCACCAGGAAGAGCGTCAACCTCGATGCTTACCTTGTCGCCCTTCTTGACCTTGGTATAGTCAGACTCAGAAACGCCTACGAGAAGCTTCACCGGAGTGATCTCCTGTACGGTGAAGATAGGCTGGCTCATTGAGTACATGTCACCCTTGTCGTAGTTACGCGCAGTAATCACACCAGTGATCGGCGAACGGAGGACTGTGTTCTCAAGAAGGTTGTCATATGAGGTCTTGCGCACGTTATAGGCGAGAGTAATCTGGTCAAGGTCAGACTTTGAAACGCCACCGACTTCGTAAAGACCCTTGATGCGTGCAAGCTCGGTGCTGTCGTTTACAAGCTGCATCTTCACCTGCTCAAGATTTGCGACATCCATCCTCGCAAGGACCTGTCCCTTTGAGACGAAATCTCCGATCTCGACATTTATCTGCTTGATACGCACCACTGACTGAGGTGCGATGTTGTTTACTACGTTTGCCTGGACAGTAGATGTGTACACGTTCGACTGAGGAACGATCTGCCTGCCTACCTGAGCGATGGTTACATTAGGTGTCGCTACCACGTCTTCCTCTGCGGCAGCCTCGGTAGAATTGTTGTTCGCACATGATGCGGCAAGAGCCACCATAGCGAATACTCCGAAAATTCTTGCTGTGTTTTTCATATAGCTTTTTCTCATTTTTCTGTTGATGTTATTCTTCGTAGAGGAAGTCATTGCTGATCATCTTCTCGAGGTTAGCCTTTGCGACTATGAAGTTGTAGACAACCTGCGACTGGACGAGACGGGACTGCACGAGAACGACAGTCGCATCGTTAAGGTCGGTGAGAGTTGCCCTTCCGAGTTCGTATGAACGGTTCATGATCTCAAAGCTCTTCTCGGCAGACTGCACGGCATCAAGCGAAGAATAATAGCTCTTCATGCAGGAAGCCATGGTATTGACATAGTTCTGAGCAGCAATACGAAGCTGTCTCTCCGTATCCTGACGGGTGAGCTGAACCTGCTCGTACTGATTCTTTGCCTGACGTACGTCATTCATGCGCTTGAATCCGGAGAAGATAGGAATCTGGAGAGTGAGTCCGGCATAGGAGTATGGGAACCAGCTGAGCTTCTTGATAGGGTCATTGGCAACCGATGAATAGGTGATGTTTGCCATGAGCGAAACGGTAGGTGCATAAGCCAGCTTCTGGAGCTTCCAGGTCTGCTCGAGGACGTTTGCCTGGAGGTCGAGCTGACGGAGCGAAGAATTGCCGGAGAGATCGAGAGAATCTGTCTGGGTAAGATCGTAGAAGAGAGTCTCGGCGTAGTCGTTGAGCTCGCCTACGGTATCAATGTTCATGTCAAGGTCAACTCCCATCACAGCCTTGAGCTGCCACAATGCAAGGAATACCGAATTCTCGGCATCGTAGAGATTCGGGATGGCATTTGAGACATTTGTCTTGGCACGGAGATACTCAAGTTCGGATGCCTTCTGGGCCTTGTACTTGAGCTCTATCTTCTCGTAGTTGGCAACCGCGTTGTCATAAACGGTCTGATACACGTCGAGGGCCTCCTTTGCGAGCAAAGACGAGTAATATGCCTGCTTAACCTGATTCACCATGTCAAGCTTTGACGACCTCGCCTTCTCCACGGCGGTCTCCACGCTGATATCCGAAATCTTGAGACTCTTCCAGAGCTGCGGATTGATCACAGGCATGCTGAGGGCGGCTCCGACGTTGAAGGTGTTCGAGTTACCGATCTTGGTATCCTTCATCATGTCTGAGAAGCCACCATCACCCATCATGGCGCGGATATCGTTCTTGATGAGCGTCCTCTGATACGAGCCTGTGCCCGAGAGCTGAGGATAGAGAGATGAATATGTACCTTTCTTGGCATATTCGCTTCTCTGAATTTCCTTGTCGGCGATCTTTACAGCGACGTTTTCGCTGAGGGCGATCTTGAGAGCCTGTTCGAGAGTGATGGCAAGAGGGGCTTCGGCTGCCTCAGCCTCTTCCATCAGCTGCTGTGCCTCCGTCTTCTCCTGAGGCACCTTTCCATTGCGAAATTGAGCAGCCGCATCAAACTGTGAGAACACAGTAGCGGCAATGATCGCAAATCCAATTAATGACTTTTTCATTACTTAATAGCTTTTTCACTTTTTTCCAGAGCAAATATCAAACCATATTTTTTCTTTTGTTTGGTACTTTATTCGGATAGCTTGGTAAATTATTCGGATTATTTTAAATTTGTTTAAAAATTAGGAAAAAGATGTACTACGACGGTGTAATACACAAGGAATCCATCATCAAGGAGAACCACATAGACGATTATCTGGGATGCTGCGAGATCGGAGGCAATGACATTGTGTCGCTGCCATCCGAAAGGTCCGACAAGTGGTATCATATTATACTATGCAACCGAGGAGAAGTCATGGAAAGCGGACTGGAGGAGACAACCACAATCAGGCGCGGAATAATCAACCTGTCCATGAACAGGAAGTGCAGAAGCCTGGAATTCAGGAAGAACTTCCACGGCTACCTCATCGCCATCGAGATGAGCCTCATGCTCGACATCATCAGGAACAGGAGTCCGTTCCCTGTCCCGTCCAGAGAACTGTTCCACATCACCAGACACTCAGTCGAGCTGGACAGCCACACCATCCGCATCCTGTCAAAAGACTGCAGGATCATGCTTGGAGCCCTGGGAAACAAGGAACACAGCCTTCTTCAGGAGCTGAACTATGCCAACCTCTATATATTTCTCATAGACATAGCAGACATCGTGTGGCGCAACATGCCCAGCAAAAGAAGCCAGGCAAGTCACCTGAGCCGTCGGCAGGAAATAATGATGGGGTTCATGGAATGTCTCCAGGACAACATCGAGAAAGAGACGAACATCGCCTTCTATGCATCACATCTGTTCATATCCAAACAGTATCTGTCAGAGATAATCCTCAAGGAGACCGGGCGCACAATAGGGACGGCTATTGACAACTTCCGCTACGACAGGTGCATGAAGTACATGAACGATCCGACATACACGATAAAGCAGATTGCAGACAAGATGTCATTCACGGATCAGTCGGCATTCGGAAAGTTCTTCAAGAAGCACTCCGGCAAGTCTCCGGCCAGCTACAGACGGGAAATGAAGATATCTCTGTTGTCCCGAAGGGACATACAGACTATCTAAAAAATTTTTATATTTGTATTCTCATAAGTACGGATTGATCAATGATTGACCTTCTATCGATAAACTGGCATGTAAGCCCTGAGATTTTCAGCATTGGAAATTTCGCATTGAGATGGTATTCGCTGCTCTTCGTCAGCGGATTCATCATCGGATGGTTCATTTTCAAGAGATTCTTCAAGAAGGAAGGTATTCCGGAGACTCTGCTCGACCCGCTGCTCTACACGCTTCTCATCGCGACGATCATAGGAGCACGCCTTGGCCACTGCCTGTTCTATCAGCCAGACTACTATCTCACAAGCTGGGAAGGATTCTTCGAGATTTTCATGCCATGGAAAGGCGGTCTCGCCAGCCATGGAGGTGCAATCGCACTTTTGCTTGCAATGTGGTGGTTCTCCAATCACTACGGAAAGAAATATGATTTCGACTACCTGTGGATCATGGACAGGCTGGTCATCACGGTCTGCTTTGCAGGAGCACTGATCAGACTTGGCAATCTCTTCAATTCCGAGATATACGGAGACGTGAC
>JAGHUQ010000083.1 GCA_018064725.1 Candidatus Cryptobacteroides caccocaballi | reverse complement strand
TAATTTCCTTGAGGAAATCATTGAGGAAGACCTTGCCAGCGGCAAGTACGAGTCTATTCTTACACGTTTCCCGCCGGAGCCTAACGGCTATCTCCATCTGGGACACGCGAAGAGCCTCTGCATCAATTTCGGCCTCGCACAGAAATATAATGGAAAGACCAATCTCCGATACGACGATACAAACCCTACCAAGGAGGATACCGAGTATGTTGATGCCATCAAGGAGGACATCAAATGGCTCGGCTTCCAGTGGGAGAAGGAATGCTATGCATCTGATTATTTTGAGCAGCTCTATCAGTGGGCCGAGCAGATGATCATGAAGGGTCAGGCCTATGTGGACGACCAGACCCAGGAAGAGATGCGCGAGAACCGCGGTACGGTCGAGACTCCAGGTAAGAACAGCCCATATCGCGACCGCACTCCGGAGGAGAACCTCAAGCTTTTCCGCGAGATGCGCGAAGGTAAGTACGCAGACGGCGAGAAGGTGCTCCGCGCCAAGATAGACATGGCACATCCGAACATGATGTTCCGTGACCCTATCCTTTATCGTATCAAGCATGCTCACCATCACCGCACAGGTGACAAGTGGTGCATCTATCCTATGTACGACTATACTCACGGACAGTGCGACTCCATCGAGAACATCACACATTCAATCTGTACCCTCGAGTTCGACGTCCACCGTCCTCTCTATGACTGGTTCATCCAGACCCTCGGCATTTTCCCAAGCCACCAGTACGAGTTCGCCCGCCTTAATCTTACATATACCCTCATGAGCAAGAGAAAGCTTCTCGAGCTCGTGCAGAAGGGTCTCGTCGCAGGATGGGACGATCCTCGTATGCCTACCCTCTGCGGTGTGCGCCGTCGTGGATATACTCCTCAGGCACTCAAGATGTTCTGTGACAAGATCGGCGTCAGCAAGCGTGATCAGCTTATGGATATCCAGCTCCTTGAGTGGTGCGTGCGTCAGGACCTCAATGAGCGTTCAAACCGTTATATGGTCGTTTCGGATGACCCTATCAAGCTTACCATCACAAACTGGGAGCCAGGAAAGGTAGAGTGGTTCGACTGCCCGCTCAATCCTGCAGATCCTGAGGGTGCCAGCCGTAAGGTACCTTTCACCGGCGAACTTCTCATTGACCGTGCGGATTTCATGGAGGACGCACCTAAGAAATATTTCCGTCTCAAGCCGGACGGCGAGGTACGTCTCAAATATACCTACATCATCAAGTGTGAGGAGATCATCAAGGACGAGAACGGCAAGGTGGTCGAGCTCAAGTGCTCATATGACCCTACCACCCGTCCAGGCAATGGCGAGTGGCGTTCTGTAAAGGGCACCATCCACTGGGTTTCGACAGCTTATGCAAAGGAACTCGAACTTCGCCTTTACGACCGCCTCTTCACCCTCGCTGACATGAGCCAGGTTCCTGAGGACAAGGACTATAAGGACTTCCTCAATCCTGATTCTCTCGTGATTGCCAAGGGTTATGCAGAGCCTGCTCTTCTCGAAGACAACAGCGGAATCGCCGTTCAGTTCGAGCGCGTGGGCTACTTCTTCAAGGATGCTGACAGCACTCCTGAGAAGCCTGTATTCAACAAGACAACTGCACTCAAGGACTCATTCAAGTTCTAATGAAGGACGAAAGTTTCGAGAATAGGGGTTTGGCATTGCACACGAAGCTCATCCTGAGCATGAGTGCGATAGCTGTGGTGCTGCTCGTGACTGCGGTCATTTCCATCTTGGAATATCGCAGCATGAGCAATCATGTCACGGCCCAGATCGGAAACAGCATAGACTGCATCAATGTGTCTCAGAAGGTGGCGAATGCGGTAGATCTCTACAACCACAAGATTCTTGCAACCGTGGGAGCCGCAGATTCTCTGGCGGCGGTCACTAATTTTGACCGCCAGGCAGCTGCTGAGGAATGTAAGAACGTGTTCAATGAGTTTTACCTGGTCGACCCGATGCCCGTTCTGGATGATCTCAGTGCCGCCTTTGATGCATATATCCTGGAGACCGAGGGACTTGAGACCATCGTAAGGTCCACTTTCGTTGACTCCCGTGAATGGTTCTTCAATTCGCTCCAGCCGTCTTTCAACAATTTCACATCCGTCCTCGAAACATATAATGAGCAGGTCCATAACTCCCTCAAGGAGAAGGCGGATTCTTTCCAGATGGGTTTCTACCGAAGCATCATCCCTGGCATAGTATCCGTACTCGCGGGACTCCTGCTCATCACCCTTCTTCTGTTCTTCCTGATCGTCAATTATGTCCGTCCGTTGTATAAGATGCTTGCCGGTATGGATGCATACAAGTCTTACGGTAAGACATATACCTATAATTTTGACGGTGACGACCAGCTCCAGCATCTGAATAACAATATCTCCGAACTTGTCGAAGAAAACATCAAGCTGAAGAGGAGCATTAAATTCCGCAACGGCGCGGCGTCGGACGATTCTGAGCAGGGGGAGGAAAGATAGCCATGAACATAAAGGCCATTTCCCGCTTCGTCGGACTTGCTTTGCTCGTAAGTGCATTGTTCATGTTCCTGTCCATCGTCGTATCATTGATCGACGGCAGGGATTCGGGTTTTGAGCCTCT
Source organism: Candidatus Cryptobacteroides caccocaballi (assembly GCA_018064725.1). Classification (GTDB taxonomy): domain Bacteria; phylum Bacteroidota; class Bacteroidia; order Bacteroidales; family UBA932; genus Cryptobacteroides; species Cryptobacteroides caccocaballi. Next base: position 1,323 of record JAGHUQ010000083.1, on the reverse strand, counting down.
CCTGATAAGCTTCATCATCACTCTCATCGTCGGAGGTTTCCCTTTCATCTTCGTCAAGAAGACTTCGAGGGTTTCGCTCAGGGACGGGTACATGGTCATATTCCTGTCCTGGCTTCTATCTTTCGTGTTCGGCATGATGCCATATATCATGTGGGGAGGTGAGTTTTCCCTCGTCAATGCATGGTTCGAGAGCGTCTCCGGCTTCACGACGACAGGTGCTACTATACTGAATGATATAGAGGCACTGCCTCGAAGCCTCCTCTTCTGGAGGTCTTCGACCCATTTCATCGGTGGCTTGGGAGTAGTCGTATTCCTTCTGCTTGTCATACCGGGGGACAGTGCCGTGAAGCTCAGGCTTGCGAACATTGAACTGTCATCGCTTTCGAGAGATGAGTATCATATGCGTACAGATGACACCGTGAAGACCATAGTCATCATCTATCTTACGCTGTTCATTTCAGAGACAATATTCCTGACTCTTGCCGGCATGCCTTTCTTCGATGCCGTGAATCATGGATTCAGCAATGTCGCCACCGGAGGTTTCAGTACCAAGAATCTGTCAATCGGTTACTATGATTCGCATCTCATCAATGCCATAGTCATGGTATACATGGTCCTGGCTGCAATGCACTTCGGACTTATGGCATCGGTCGTTTTGACGCGTTCGCTCAAGCCGTTGAAGAATCCCGTGCTGAGGTATTTCATCAGCTGTATAATAGTCCTCGGTTTCATCCTGTCCCTCTCTCTCAAGCTTCAGGGTGGTTATGAAAGTTGGGGCAAGGCATTTGAAGACGGCTTCTTTCATATAACCTGTTACATCACCACGACAGGATTCGCGATAGCCGACCTGAACCATGTTCCGCCTCTTGCCGCCATGGCATTGCTCCTCGCCGGATTCCAGTGCGCATGTGCCGGATCCACCACCGGAGGTCTGAAGGCTGACCGTATTTTCCTCACTTTCCGCGCTGTGAAACGACAGACGCAGAAGCAGATCAACCCTACTGCGGTAAATCAGGTGAGTGTCGGAGGCAGTTACCTCAGAGATGAGACAGTCCTTCCTATCATGACCTACATCGTTCTCTACATCATGCTCATTGTGCTGTCGACCATGCTTCTGCTATTGGTCGGTGTCAATCTCACCGAGGCGTTCTCCGGATCGCTTGCCTCGGTCGGAAATGTGGGCCCTGCACTTGAGTCGATAGGAACAGCCGGTAATTATTCGGCACAACCGGAGATAGCGAAACTGATATATACCGCCGACATGTTTCTCGGTCGTGTGGAAATCTATCCGGTGCTTGTCTCAGTTTCATTGCTCCTCGGAAA
>JAGHUQ010000134.1 GCA_018064725.1 Candidatus Cryptobacteroides caccocaballi | reverse complement strand
TGATCTTCTGCACCTCGTCGACCGGGAGTATCTCTATCTGAGGAGCAACCCTGATGCGGGAGCGGAAGCGGTCCTTGAGATCCTTCACCACATCGAACGGCGGCTCGTACTTCAGACCAATCCTGACCACCACGTCGTCCGTACCGGCCTCGCTTTCCCTCACGACCACGACATAGTTCTGCACATATTCCGCATTGTCGAGAACGTCGTTCACCGCTGGCGGATAGAGGGTCGTGCCCTTGAGCTTGATCATATTGTTCTTGCGTCCCACCAGAGGAGTAAGGCGATAAGACCACCTGCCGCAAGCACACTGCTCCGTCTTCTTGGCCGCTATGTCTCCCGTACGGAAGCGCAGGAGAGGCATGCCCTCGACTCCAAGTGTCGTAACCACAACCTCACCGATCTCGCCGTCAGGAACAGGCAAGTCATCGTCGCCGATGATCTCGACGATGATCAGTTCAGGATGGACATGTCCACCCTGGCCGCATTCGCACTCGGAGAAGGTCGCGCCCATCTCGGTCGATGAATAAGTCGCGAACAGATCCACGTCCCACTTATCCTTTATCGACTTTCCGAGAAGGTTGAGTTCGAAGTTCTGGTCACGAAGTCCCTCGCCTATGCCGATTATTCGGCGGATGCTGCTGTTGCGATAGTCGATTCCATGCTCCTCCGCATACTGGATGAGTCGGAGTATGAAAGACGGCACGCACATGATGGTATCTGGCCTGAGACGACGGATCGTGTCCCACTGAAGCTCAGGGATTCCGTTTCCTACCCTGATGACGCTGGCACCCAGCTCACGTATTCCGAGGAAATACGCCAGTCCTGCCATGAACCTCTTGTCGAGGGTAGTCATCAGCTGGACGATGTTGCCGGGGCCGACTCCCGCGCACTCGAAGGACTTCTTCTCATTGAATGCGAGCCTGCGAAGGTCCTTCTCGGTGCACCCGAAGGTAACCGGATCACCGAGGGTTCCGGAAGTCGTCACGTAATCGACGACGGCAGACTTGTCACAGCAAAGAAAATCCTCGTTGAAAAGCTGCAGGTCCTTCTTCTCTGTGAAAGGAATCTTGACGAGATCCTCCAAGTGGCGTATCTTGTCAATATCGATCTCATATCTGTCGAAAAGCCTCTGGTAATAACGTGAGTGACCCTTGAGGTAGACAAGGGCCTCCCTGAGGAGTCCTTCCTGAAATTCCTTTATCTCATCCGGCGTTCTATATTCGATATCCATCACGAATTGCATAAGTATGCAAAGTTAAGGATTTCTTTTGATTGAGGATTAATTAACTTTGCAGTGCAGACGAATCCGAAAGATGAAATTTTCAGCAAGAAAATCATTACTGGTCATCCTGACCGTTGCATCACTCGCGGGATCTCCCGACGCCGACGCCGTACCATCGTGGAATCTGCGTCGCAGAGAGTGCGTCAGGATATGGAAGGACACAGGATGCCATGCCAGCGGTGTGACGCTCACCCCTTATCTGCCCGCCGGCGACAAAAGGATCAGGACTGCGGTCATCGTATGCCCCGGAGGATCATACTTCTGGCTCGACGAGCATGACGAAGGAGCTTCCGTTGCCGAGTGGCTGCAGGAAGAAGGCATAGCTGCATTCGTTCTGCGATACCGCACAGGAGGCGGATTCAATTTCACCACAGGCTCCAGGGCGATCTTCGGAGGTCACAGGCATCCGGACATGCTATGTGACATCCAGAGGGCAATCCAGATAGTCAGAGAGAATGCTGAAGACTACGGCATAGACCCCGCCCGCGTCGGCGTAATGGGATTCTCGGCAGGCGGCCATCTCGTCATGTCGGCCGGAGAATATTTCGACACAAACTTTCTCTCCCGTTACGGCATAGAACCAGAGGTGTCGCTCAGGCCCGACTTCTGCTGCCCTATTTATCCGGTGGTGACACTCAGCGAAGATTGCACCCACAAACGTTCTCGCAGAGGCCTCCTCGGTGAACAAAGGATGAACAGACAGGACATGCGTGATTCGCTGTCTCTGGAAAAGCATGTACGCACGGATACTCCGCCGACCTTCCTGATGAACTGCGTCGACGACCCGATCGTAGATTACAGGAATTCCGAGCTTCTGGACGAGGCTCTTACCAAGGCCTGCGTACCCCACCTGTACACACAGTATAAGACAGGAGGTCACGGCTTCGGAGCAAACAAGGAAAAGCAGGGACCGGAGACCTCTGCATGGCAGGAGCTTTTCATCTCATGGCTCCGCAGGATTCTCTAAGGCAGATAGCTGAGATTTGACGGGAGGGCGAGCCCACCTGGTACCGGAGACAGGCAGCGAGACGCAGTCAGCCTCTTCTCCTCGTCTTCCTCATGGGCCACTATCTCAAGATCAGGATAGCTCAGGGCAAGCAGAAGCGTCACGACACCGTATCCGCAACCAGAAAGTTCAATCCTTCCCGGCACAAGAGAAACCAGGGAGATGCCGTCAGGCAGCTCCGTGCCGGAAAGCAGCGCGGGGAGATTGATTCCAGACCCAGGATGTCTCAGGCCATCGTCAGACGACTGAGCGGAATGGCAGTCACAGAGACTGGCATAGAAAGCATCGGCATCATCAGCAAAGGAAGGATTGCATATAGCCTTGATCTGCCCGTCAAAGGCAGCAAGAGCAGATATGGAGCTGCGCGAGAGGGCACGCCTGCAGGAGGCCGCAGCCTCAGTGCCCTTGTAAAGATACTGATAGTGTACGTAAGGAATCCAGTATTCCATATCTTCACGCTCTGAGCGGACCCTGGCATATTCTGCGGAGAAGTCCGAATGGAAGCGTCTCGTGACTGCGCGCCAGTCGATAACGCCGCCCTCGCATGAGCCATATTCTGCGATACATGCATGTGGTATGCGTTTTCCGACCTCCATGTAGAGACTACCCTTGCGAAGCATGAAATCAAGCTTCGGCAGCACGTTCCCGAATCCGTGGATGTAGAACGGAAGCACATCGAGTCCGAGCTGGTGAGCCAGCATGAATGCTCCACGGTGGAAGCGCTGGACTCCGGTACAATCCGTGTTCCTGGTGCCTTCCGGATAAACGAGGATCGAGTAACCACGGTCGACGAGGTTCTTCAGGCGAGGGAAATTATCGTCATATCCGTTGGATGCAGGATAGAACTCAGCCCTATGGATAAGGGCACCATAGAACGGGTTCTTCCACACCCAGTCATTGGTAAGGATCACGACCTTCGGAGTGAGCATCATCACGGCAAGCACATCGAAATGCGACTGATGGTTACAGATATAAACCGCAGGCTTGGAGAAATCCTCTCCTTCCGGATTTGACCAGCTGAACCTGGTGCCAGGGATATGGTATATGAAGAACTTCGAGAGCTTCTGCAGGAAAACATGGTAACGCAGTTTCTTCTTCTCGGTAGATGGTCCAAGGAGGAAAGCCACGCACACGCCCGGAACTATGAACAGGCACGCCAGCAGGAAGAATCCAATGGAAAGGAGAGAACGAAGAATCCTTCCCATGGTGACAGGGACCTCCCTGACCTGACCTTTGACTGTCGTGATCCAGCGGAACACAAGAGGAGGCAGGTAGTAGGCCATGACCACGACGGTGAACATTCCCACTACGGTAACCAGGCCCACCGAACGCATCGCAGGATGGCGCGCGACGACAAGCACTCCTATTCCCAGGAACATTATAAGTGCAGACAGAGCGACGCTGTTCTTGTAGGACATCAGTATCTTCTTTCCGCAGGCATGCTCATACATGAGGCCCTCGGTTATGAAGATGGTGTAGTCATCGCCCATTCCGAATATGAACGAGGCAAGGATGATGTTCACTATGTTGAACTGGAGCCCGGTGAGCTGCATGATTCCGAGTATCCACACCCAGCCTACGGCAAGAGGGAGGAAGCTCATCAGGCTGAGCTCGAGACTACCGAAAGAAAGCCAAAGGAAGAAGAATACGATGAGACTGCAGATGAGTCCGATCTTATCGAAATCCTCCGAAAGCAGAGACACCAGGCTGTTGCTGACGTCAGAAGAATCGAAGCAGAAACATCCGTCCGGCATCACCTCTGACAGAGAGCTTTTTACCACCGGCGCAAGCTGAGGATCTACCCTCACGAAGGAGACGACGCTCGTATTATCCCCAGACCTGAGGAACATGGACTGGCCCACGGTCGAGCTCAGAGGCTCGAACCAGTCCGCCGGCTGCACCTCCCAATCCTTTTCCATAAGCGAGAAGAAAGGGTCGAAGGCCGTAGCGGCAAAACCCTGTACGGCCGCTTCACGACGGATGTCCTGCACAAGGGCAGGATGTTCCGAGAGGAAACGATGCCAGCGTTCGAGACGTCTTGCCTGCTCTGCCTCCGATGGCATGAAAGCGCTTATTGAGCTCACGCTGACTCCCTCGCCCATCGCACGTACCGCGCGGTCGAGTATCTCGGCGCCCTGGAGGGCTGCCTCGACCTCGCTTCCCTCGGACACTGCATAGATGCAGTCCCGACCGCTCGCATCAGCCCCCATTGCCTCAAGCATCGCGAAGCCGCGGCTCTGGTCCGGAGTCATGTAGTTGATGTTGTGCATGTCGGAATCGAAGGATATCTTCCTTCCCACGACAGCGAACACCAAGGTAAGGGCAACGAAGGCGAAGAATCCAATCCTGCGCATCCTGAGCGATGGATTCAGGTAACGGTCAAAGTCCAGCTTGAGCGTGTTCGTAGCCTTCTCCTTCCTTCCCGTGGCAAGGGCAGGCAGGAAAAGAAGCACGAAAAGTATGGTGCCGACCAGCATCAGCGCACCGACGAGACCGAAATCCCGCAGGGCACCGGCCTTCATCAGGAGAAGTCCCAGGAAGGCACCGACGGTGGTGATATTGCCCACGAGAAGCGGAGTCACCTGTTCCCTGAGCGCCCTGCGCTTGTCCGGCTGGTACTTGAGATGGTCTATGTAATGCAGAGGATAGTTGACGGCGACGCCGATTATCATCGCCCCTATTCCAAGCACGATGATGGATATGCTGCTCTTGAAGATGGAAATCAGGCCCAGTGCGAAAAGTGCTCCGCAGAGCAGCGAGACTGCGATCCACATGACATCGCTGAACCTGCGATACGAGAAGAAGAGCACAAGCAGGATGAGCACCATGGCAAGACTGACAGCAAGGACGCTGTCTTTCTTTATACGGTTTGCGTTACCCACGGCGACGATAGGGCCACCCACAGCCGAGATTTCCATCTGAGGGCACTCTGCCTCGGTCCTTGCGACGACCTCGTCTATTATCGAGAGCAATTCGGAATTCCTACCCGACTCGCTGCTTCCGAAAGGAGAGCGGAAGAAAACGACTCCCGTCCTGCCTTCGTCCGTGAACAGGTAGCCGTCTACCATCCCGTTGCTTTCGGCCGGGTTCAATTCGTTCAGGCGACCGAGCACCGGAGTGAAAAGACCTGCAGGATCCGTACGCAGGTATCGTGAAGTGACCGCAGATGCTATCGAATTGAGAGACTGTCTGTCCTGTGCAATCTTTTCGCGGATATAATCCGGCTGGCCGAGCAGCTCCTCCATACGGGAATAATCCTCCTCCGTAAGGAAGTATGGCCAGTTCTCGCTGATGAAGCCGAACACCTCCAGGATGCTTCCCTGGTCGGTGCAGACCTGCATGTCGCTAACTATATGGTTCGTGTCACATTCTTCCCAGAGGCTGCCGAAACGGTCCATCGCATCCATGACCTCATACTGGTCAGCTTCGCCTTCCGGGGTAAAGAACACGGCTATCCTGTCCTGACCGCCAAGTTTCTGATAGATGGAATTATACCTAGCGCTCTGCTCATCCTGCGGAAGAAATGCGGATATATCCTCCTCGTAATCCATGCGGGTCACGAGCAGGCCGCTCACGATGACGAGCAACGCAAGAGCCGTCCACGCAACCCAGCGATGTGCCGTCAGGAAGTCATACACCCTTACAACGAAATCCTTCATCGTCCAGCCCTCCTGAATAATCTGAACAGCCAGGTCAAAGCCATGCGCGGATAGCCGTACACCAGGGCAAGGAGGCAGAGCACCGTATTCAGTACGCTGATTCGGAAGAAATCCCAGAATGGATGAAAGCTGGATATACGCTCACCCTCGGGCGGATAGTATACCCTGATCTGCACTGGATGCACCGGAGTCCCTTTCCATGCCGAGAGCACAAGAAGCTCCAGCTCGGCCTCATAACGGGATGTCAGGAGTCCCAGGTTCGGGAGTCCCTTGAGCGGGTATGCCCTGAATCCTGTCTGCGTGTCAGGAACATTGCGCAGGGTCTGGAGCCTGAACCAGAAATTCGAGAACTTGTTCGCAAAGGTATTCTTGCCCGGCATGTTCTCGGCAAGCAGGTTACGGCTGCCGGTGATGATGGAATCCGGGTGGGACCTGATGGCATCGAGGAAGACCGGTATATCCTCAGGGAAATGCTGACCGTCGGAATCTATGGTTATGACATGGTCATAGCCCATTTCGAGAGCCTTCTCGAAACCTGTCTTGAGCGCCGCCCCCTTTCCTTTGTTTTCCCTGTGCTTCACCACGGTGACAGGCAGTCCTTCGAGAACCTCGTCAGTGGAGTCCGGGCTGCCGTCGTTGACGACTATGACACGGCTTCCGGACAACTCCCTCAGCTGCTCCAAAGTCCTTCTCACGACGTCGGCTACGGTACCGGCATTCCTGTATGTCGGCATCACGACGCATATTCTCATCGGCTGTTCCATCTTCGTCTACTGCAAGATGAGCTTGAGTTTCGCATGTGTCGTCTCACCTACGGAAACGACGAACCCGGTTGGAAGGTCCTCCCCCTCCGGTAGGCTGAAATCTATCCTGACACGAGTGTCGGATTCCGGTTTCAGTGGCACGAGGAAGCGTATGTCCTTTGCTTCAGAAAGTTCGAGATGGCGACCTACAGCCTCCGAGGCCACTTCCACGCACATCTGCAGTATGCAGACTCCCGGAGTGATAGGCATTCCGGGGAAATGTGCGGCATAGATGCGGCTTTCTGGTATCAGGCTAAGCTCTGCAGAGCACGCCTGTCCCTCTCGGCTCAGAACTTCGAGATTGTAGAGATCACCTTTCAACATGACTGAACTCTATTGTGGTACTGTCACCCGCAGCGTCGAGCATGACTACCTTGCGGACGTCACCGCTGCTGCGAAGGACTGTCGCCTCTATCTTCGAAAAGAGCTGCTTCATGTCTCTCTTGAGAGGCACGAGCACTATCTTGTATTCCTTGTCCGAGACGTAGACCGTCTTCGAGAAATCGTTCTTGCGGGACATGGCTGCCAGCCTCTTGTCTGAATCAAGGGCAACCTGGGAGACACTCTTGTACGGAGATGTCACTTCCCAGACAAGGGTCTTCGGAGCGTTTATGGTAAGCTTTCCCTTGCTGACGAGATCCTCGGTAAGCAGAGCGGAATGTCTGGTCTGCACGAAATCGCACTTCATGGATCCCTGTTCAGAAGGACTGAGTTCCACCTTCGAGAGTATCTCCGCACTTTCCTCAGGACTCGCCTGTCTGAAATCCTGGGCATAGGCCGCGCACGCAATAAGGAGCGTTGCGGCGAATATGATCATCCTTTTCATCATTTCACAGCAATCAAAGCGCATCCGGCCATAATGAGCACGACACCGAGCCATTGTGTCCAGGATACCTGTTCATGAAAGACTACTATTGCAGCAACCATACCAAAGGCATAGCTCAGGCATGACAAAGGATAAGCGATGCTGAACGGATAGTGCTTCAGTATGTACATCCAGAGCACGGTAGCACCGCCGAAGGAGACTCCGCAGGCAAGCCACCACCAGTTCGTGAGCTGACTCACGAGAAAGCGGAAGTCCATGCGGACGGTTCCCATGGCCGCCATCGCGAGCTTCACGAAGACCTGTCCGCAGCATAGCAGAAGGCTCTGAATCAGAGCCAGCGGCACCAGTCCCCATCCTATCATTTCCTTAATCATATACTATTCATTGTCCGCCTTGACAAGCAAGGTGTATGATGTGTCGTCAAAATTCCTTCCGCCGTTCAGCACGAGAACGCTGGCGCAGCTGCCCTGGGCGATCATCTTCGCACCGTCCACATAACCGGCAGGAGCCTCGAGGACGATGTCGGCAGAAATATTCTGCGCATCATCGTACGCTGCCTTTCCGTGGCTGAGGCGGAAATCCGCAATACGGCAGAGGGCATTCTCACCCTTGCGGCTCAGGACCATTGAGGAAGCTATTTCACAGCCTTTCACCCCTATCTTTCCAAGCATCATTTCAAAAGTGGGAGAAAGTTCATCAGAGAGGCCCACAAGGGCATTTTCTATCTCTGAAAGCTCGAGCTGAAGAATAGCATCGAGCAAGGCACTCTCGTACGAAGTCAGTCCGTGGGAGTATGTGGCGTTATATCCGTGTGAGGCCGTACGGATACCTATCATGGAGCTCACCGTATTGTGGGTGGACTGCATGAAGTTGGTAGGTTTCAAAGGAGCGTCTACGACTCCGGTAAGCGACATCAGCAAAGCCTCTGTGTTCTCAACGCTTCCGAGGAAAGTTCCCGTTATGATGGCATCCGGATGCTCGATTCCGGCCTCGCGGAGGGCGATGAGAGAGGTCGCGAGCGAGCGCTTCATGAGCTTGCCCATGCGACGCGCCTCCATCGGCGTGATGAACTGCCTGTAGTCAGGTTCCTCCGAGCCTGAGACAATCTGGGCCGCGGCATTGATATATATCTTCTCCTTCATCATGGCTTCGAGAACAAGAGTGATGAGTCATTTCCTCCGAATCCGAAGGAGTTGCAGAGCACATGCTTCAGACAGATGGATTCCTTGTTTTCGGCAACAGGCACTATGCAGCCCTCTGCCGGCTCCTTCCAACCGAGGCTGGCCGGGATGAATCCGTTCTCCATCGCCAGCAGGCAGATGACCGACTCTATGCTTCCGGATGCGCTGGTCGTATGTCCCGTAAAGGACTTTGTAGACGATACCGGAGGAATGTGGTCTCCGAACACACGCATCAACGCCGCACTTTCGCTGGCGTCGTTGTTCGGCGTTCCTGTTCCATGGGCATTGATATAGTCCACGTCGGAAGCTTCTATTCCACCCATCTGAAGGGCCTTGGTCATCGCGAGATACGCTCCTTCGCCATCTGCCGAAGACGCGGTCTGATGGAATGCGTCGCAGGCGTTCCCATATCCTGACAGCACGGCGATAGGCTTCACGCCCCTGCGTAAGGCAGATTCTTCGCTCTCAAGTATGAGGAAGGCGGCTCCTTCACCGAGGTTGAGCCCGGCTCTGGTGGCATCGAACGGACGGCACTGCTCCCTGTCAAGTATCATCAGGGTGTTGAAGCCGTTCACATGGAAGCTTGAAAGACATTCGCTTCCACCTACGGCCACTATCTCCGCCTGACCGCAGAGAATAAGCCTTGCGCCGAGTATCACAGCGTTGGCCGCCGAAGAACATGCGGTAGAAAGGGTCGTCGAAAGGGCGAATCCCCCGAAATGGTCAGCAATCGCATCAGTGGTGGAACCACAGTCATGTGCTGCGATATACTCAGAATGAGCGTCGGTCTCGGGATTGATGAAGTCGAGATAGAACTTTTCGCTGGTGTCCATACCACCGACAGTCGTTCCTCCGACTATTGCCGCACCGGCAAGCTCCTCCCTTGTGAGTCCGGCCTGATCCAAGGCCTCCCTGAGTGCAAGAATACCCAAGAGAGACGTCCTGGTCACGACCTTGTCCTCTGGAATGCCCATCATCCCCTTCATCTGGCTGTCGGTGAGCCTGACCTCTCCGACCGGGAATTCAGTCCTGTCTGTCGCAAGGTAGCTTACCTTTGCGACTCCAGTCTTTCCCGCACGCAGGGAATCCAGGGTCTGAGACTTGTCCAGACCTATCGCCGACACCACTCCGGCGCCACTTATGAGGATGCGTCGCTGCATTATTTCTTCCTGTTCTCTGCAATGTATGCGGCCATTACGTTGACCGACTTGAAGATAGCCTTTCCCTCTGCAGGATTGGCGAGCTTTATGCCATACTGCTTCTCGAGGAGCACTATCAGCTCAAGAGCATCAATCGAATCAAGTCCGAGGCCTTCTCCGAAGAGAGGCGCGTCGTTTTCGATTTCGTCGGGGGTCATGCCCTCAAGGTTGAGAGCCTCGATGATCTGGATCTTGAGATTGTTGATAAGTTCTTCCATCTTATGAATTCTTTTTTGATATCAGTGATATTTCTGCTTCGAAGCAATCATCGGCAGAGCATTCCACCCAACCGCAGACCGCGGTGCGGGTGACTCCGTCCATGAAGGCTTCCCTTATTATTCTGTCCATCTGTGCCTGGTCTTTCTTTCCGAGCACATGGAATGATGATTCTCCCTTGAATCTGTTCCTTATCGCGAGCTCACCTGTCACGATGTTCGCGAGTGTATATACAAAGAGTGCCGGACTCGGGAACCACCCTTCCGGATCCGAGACGGTCTCCTGAAAATGACGGTCGTTGCAGACCGATCCGCTGGTGTTGAAGAGCAGCACCGCTCTGTCCTCCCTGAGCTCAGTCCTATCCTCACCCTTGAGAAGCAGCTCAGTCGCAAGGAAACCCAGCTTGCAAAGCGTGTCCATCTTGAAGAATTTAGGATAGTCACCCACCTGTTCTCTGTACAGGGCCACGAGGTCGCAGTCCTCAGAACTCAGACGGACAGTCTTCTTGGTCTCGAGTTCCGGTTCTGCGGGAATTTCCCCTCCAGGTCCATCTCCCTTGCGGAAAAGCACGGCTGCATTGCATCCGCCGAAGCCGGAAAGAAGCTTCACGAAGGCAGTCCTGTCGGTGGTCCTGTTCTCTGCGCTCACGTTCACCGGACGGGATGTTCCGCGTTCAGAATAACCTCTAGTGCCTAGGACGGTTCCGTCCTCGCAGGCATGGATGGAGATTATCGACTCAAGAACTCCAGCTGCGCCCATGGTGTGTCCATATATGCCTTTCAACGCATTCACAGGCATGTCAGAAAGACCTGCCCTGTCAAGCGCGATAGACTCCATCTCATCGTTGTAGACTGTCGCCGTTCCATGCACGTTGACAAACGCCAGTTCGTCTTTCCTTGAGGCCTCGAGTACGTAACGGAGGGCATTGTAGCTGCCTTCGCCCGTCCTGGAAGGTCCTGAGATATGGTTTGCATCATTCCTGATTGCACCTCTCACGACTTCCCACTGGCTGTCTTCCACCTTGTCGCTCGCAGCGAGCACCATGGTTGCGGCCGCCTCACCGGCATTCAGACCGCATCTCGATGCATCGAACGGTCTGCACAGGCTGTCCGAGAGGGCCTTGAGGCAGAGGAAACCGGATATGATGAACCTTGATTGCACTTCCGCTCCTACGACCACGACGTGGTCATAGCTTCCGTCCGCTATCATTCGGCTGGCCTGGATGATTGCACAGACTCCTGAAATGCAGGCATTGGACACGACCTCGACGGGATTGGGATTCCCGAAAAACTCTCCTATGAGCCTTGCAGAGAAGCCCAGAAGCGCTCTGGTCTGATCCACGTCCTCCTCACCGATGAGCTCCACGTTGCCCTTTGTGGTGGACAGGATGAAAGCCGTCTTCGGCGAGCGGGTATCCACTCCGCTACCCTCAAGGGCAAGCGTTGCAGACAGCAGGCAGATCGTGTCGAATAGACTCAGTCCTGCAGGAATACCGCATTCCGCAGCCTTTGCCATGACGACATCCCGGTCAAAGAGAGATGCCGCAAACGGCTGAGGCACGCCGAACGTGCCTTCATGTCGCCTTATCTCGCTACGACCGGCCTTCACGGCCGCATAGTTCGCCTCCGAGCTGAATCCCAGCGGAGAAACTATGTTGTCCGATATCCTTACCGTCCTTCTCATTCCACCTCAACCGTCTTCATTATCGCTTCCGCGATCTTCTCCTCCCCGACGCAGACCGTAGCCTGCACCATGGAGATCGAGAATATCTCCTGCTTGAGCTCGACACATGTCGTGACAGTCTCGCCCAAAGCCGGACATCTGTATACCTTAAGTCCCTTGACGCTGCCGATGAATCCGACACGGACATCCAGGTGCTTGACGAACTTGTTGATATAGCCCATCCTCGCGGCGCTGGACTGAGCCATATTCTCCACCAGACCAGATGCAAGCATCTTTCCGTCTTCGAGGAACACGCAGTCTTCCTTCACCGTGTACTGAGTCACGATGTCAGGCTCCTCGTAGCGGAGCATGCGGTCCACGAAACAGAACGGCGGACGCTGAGGGAGCACCTCGAGTATGTCTATTTCATCAATTCTCATCTTCTTTCCAGAAGTCATAGTAATTGAACCACTGGTAAGGGAAAGCACCCATCACCGTTCCCATTTCTGCAGCGTATGCTTCTGCCATCCGCTGAATCTTCTCAGCCTTTCCGGCGGCGTCCCCCCAACCTATCTCGCGAAGTACGACACGATAGCTCCTCGACCCTGTCTTCATGACGAAGGCGGCAAGTGCAGAAACATTTTTCTGCACGGCGAGGGCGAACGGACCCATCGGGAAGTCTGCATCCTTTCCCATGAAAGAACACCTGACCGACTTCTGAGACCCGAATATCCTGTCTCCCGGCATGCTCACGATCTCGCCATTGGAAAGAGCGCAGCTCAATGCGAAGATGTGTGACATGTCCTCGGACATGGGAATCATCGAGATGCAGTTGCTGCCGAACATGATGTTCCTGTTCTTCATGACGGTCTCTGTCTCTCCCGCGAATACGAGCGCATTGAACTTTCGTCCTTCGGTAGAGAGCGAGTAACCGGCGAGCTCGTAGTTTCCGACATGGGAGCTGACCATCATGAATCCCGGTCCTCCTGCAGCAAGGGCGTCAAACTTTTCCTTGCCGTCGAATTCAAATCGGAACTTCTTGCCGGCGTAGGTCGCAAAGCGGTCGAGTATGACCTGTCCAAAGACAAAATGGTTGCGATACACCCCGAAAAATGATTTGATCGGCCCGAATCCGAAACGCCGCCGGAACCAATGGTATGAGCTGAGATAGCCCTGGCGGTTGAAGATCATATAGAATGGAATCACCATGCCCATGAAGGCATAGAGGACCTCGACAGGCATGAACCTGAACAGGACTACCAGAGTCCTCTGCATCCAAGTCGTGCCGCCCGTGGTGCCTTTCCACTTGCTATGATCCAGCTCCGCCACCTTCAGTTACGCGAGCTTCCCGGCGATGAAGGCACAGAACTGTCCGAAGGTCTTCACGACCTTGAAGTCCTCGTTCTTCATCTTGATTCCGAATGTCTGATCCACGAGGACGACGACATCGACCACCTCAAGGCTGTCGATACCCATATCCTCCTTGAGCCTCGAATCATCGTAAATCTTGTCCTCGTCAATTTCGAGTTCATCAATGAGGAAGGTCCTCACCTTTGCTTCAATTTCCTTGATATCCATAATTCTAATTCAGTTTACAAACCATTATGCTGTGTCCTCCTGGACCGAGACCGTCGTGAATACGCTCGACGACGAGACCCGCCTTCTCTGCAAGCCGGGCCATATCCTCAGAGTGATACATCTTGCTGTTTCCATTAGCCAGCGCAGTGAAGTAGAGGCTGGTCATCGTAAGACAGAAGGCCGCGGTCTCGTACTTCTGCCTGTCCCAGAAGGTCTCCATGATGCAGAGCCTGGTATCTGCATTCATCGATGCCCTGGCGCGAGAGAGTATACTCACTATCTCGTCCTCACCGAAGCAGTCAAGGAACTGGCTCATCCAGATCACGTCGTACTCCCTGTCGGAAGGAAAGCTCATGCTGCGGTCAAGAAGGTTCATGCCGTAGCCATGTATCCTCTCCGCTCCCTTCTTGCCCTCAACGTTCTTTCTCATGAGCTCGAGCTGCTGAGGAAGATCCACGATCGTCACCTGGACATTCTCATCGTAATCCACGCAGCGCAATGCCCACTTTCCGGTATTTCCACCGACATCGAGCAGGTTGTCGACCTTGTCTGAGAATATGATCTGCAGCGCAGCATCGAATGAGTGATCCGAATAGAAATGATCGAATCCGAACCAGCTCTTCTGGACCTGCTCAGGGAGTGATGACAGCCCCTCGTAGATGGTCGGCCAGCTGCCGAAATGTTCCAGACCCGCAGGACGGCCCTCGAGCAGGGACTCCTCCAGCCTGAACCATCCTTCGTAGTTCACATCGTGGTTGAACTCCATGTTGACCCTTGTCATCTCGCTGGTCGCGAGGAACCAACCGGCCTTGGAAAGAGAAAACCTCTCGCTATCCTTGTCGACGAGCACCGTTCCTATGGAAAGGGAGCCCTCTAGAAGTACTTTCACGGCATATTCGGACAGGCCTGTCGATGCTGCGACTTCCTTCATGGTCATGCCCTCCGCGCTTTCGCGCAGAAGGTCAAGGATGCCGAACTTAAGCATCAGTCGGCTGGTCTGGAATACGATAGGTCCAAAGGCTATATACTCAGCTAGCCTTTGAGCTTCC
This sequence comes from Candidatus Cryptobacteroides caccocaballi, assembly GCA_018064725.1. Taxonomy (GTDB): domain Bacteria; phylum Bacteroidota; class Bacteroidia; order Bacteroidales; family UBA932; genus Cryptobacteroides; species Cryptobacteroides caccocaballi. The sequence goes on along the minus strand of JAGHUQ010000134.1, from coordinate 20,928 downwards.
TTAGCAGAAAGCTGTTCCTTTGTATATGCCTTTTCGAGTGCCGGGGAGAGATTCATCAGTTACAGGTAAAGTGCAAAAATAACTCTTATTCTGCTTTTTTACAACGAGCCGAACCGAGCGCGAACGGCATGGCAACCGATGCAAGAAGCACCAGGAGAAGGAGTATCGAACTTGCCTTTGAGATACTCTCGCCGACAGAATATGACTCAGGTTCGAATCTCATCACGATCTCGCCCTCGCCGGCAGGAACCATCGCAGCACGGAGTATCCAGTCTGCGCGGAAGAGCTCCACCTGGTCAGACACCCAGCCAGGATAGTAAACCTCACTGAATACGGCTACTCTCGGAACACTGGTCTTATAGGCATAATGCAACTCATTGGCAGCATAGCTGATGAGACGTATTTCGTCACCTTCATAGATGTCCCATCCACTCTGAGGAACCTCAACGGCATCTTCCCTGCGCACTATGGCAGTAGAACCGAGGTCAGCAGATCCGAGCAGATTGATCTCCTCTTCTGCATTGTCGGCTATGACCAGACCGTCCACGAACCAGCAATTACCCATGGCTCTGGTGTTCACAACAGGAGCAGCATCGTCCTGGAGAATTATGTACTTCGTGTTGAGAAGATTGAGTATAGGAGTCTCTGGCATGTTCTCGGTTACTCCGGAAACGGTAGCCTGGGTCCTGGAAACCTTGACGATTGAAGTCATTTCCCTGGTTATGTACCTGTCGATAAGATCCTGATAGCGCTGCATCTTTGCAGGGCTGTAGCCACCGATGGATTTATGCCAATATGAAGGATGGGAATCGTTGAAGGTTGATACGCTCATGTCGAGAACCCTGTAGTCAGGATCGTCGTCTTCGAGTATCATCTTATCCACCGGACGGGCCTCAAACTGGCTTGAGAAAGCCTTTGGAGTAATGAAATGCTCTGAATTGAGATACCTCTTTCCGACAGAGAAAAGATCCACGAGCACGAGGAGACAGATCAGGGTCGACGCAATCTTGACGCGCTTTGCGCTGGCGTCAGCCTTTGCCGTGCATGCCCATGCGATCGCCGCCGCAGCGAGGCAGATGTAGATGATCGAGCAGAGGGCGTCATGGCGCATCAATGAGATGCGGTCAGCCCTGATTGCCGGAATGAGAGGTTCCGGAAGCTGACCGTCGGTAGGAGACACGAAGCTGCCCGCGAATGAAGGGACGGCAATGCAGAGAGCGCAGAAACCAGCAGTGAGGACAAGCGCTCCCAAGCCGGCCTTCTTTATCTTAGACCACTCGTATTCACCCTTGATGATCCTGTCCAACACAAGGAATCCCAGCAAAGGTAGTGTCACCTGCAGCACTATGAGCGACATGGACACGGTCCTGAACTTATTGTACATGGGAAGGGTCTCGAAGCAGAGCTTCGTAAACCACATCATGTGGTTACCCCATCCGAGGAATATCGCGAAGATGGTCGCGGCGAGCATCCACCATTTCTCCTTGCCCTTGAACAGGAAGAGTCCGAGGACGAAGAGGAATATGGAAATCGCACCCATGTACATAGGACCGGCAGTGAAAGGCTGAGGTCCCCAGTAGAGAGGAATGCCGGCGAGCGCGCCCTTGAGCTCCGCGCCGCTGTATCCGTACTGCTTAAGTACGCTGGCAACCTCGGAAGTCTCCGGGAGAGTTCCCACTGAAGCTCCTCCGTTGAAGTTGGCGATAAGGAGGTTCGGAGTCTCGTCTATTCCATAAGACCATGCTGTAGCATAGTCCAGGTCGAGCCCTGACCCGCCACGCGAGCCGCGGTCCCTGAGTTCCGACCCGCCTCGCATGGTGGCCTTGGAGTAATCCCAAGTCGGGATGAGCTTGTTGGCATTGGTTGCTATGCCGGCAACGCCGAGCACGAGAAGGAGGGCTGATGCCGAGAAGAAACGGACGAGTCTGTCCTTCATCTGCGTCTTGTCCATGAGCACGGCCACGAATTCGGCTACTGCTGCCATGACGACGCAGACGGCGAGATACCAGGTGATCTGAGGATGATTGGCCTTGATCTGGAAGCTCAGCGCAAGAGCGAAGAGCGAACTGCCCAGGAGGGTCTTCCATATCCATCCCTTCTTCTCTCCGGACAGTGCTGAGCGATAGGTATAGATCAATCCGGCGAGCACCCATGGGAAGAAGGCGATAGCCTGCATCTTGGTATTATGTCCGACCTGGATTATCTGAAAGTTGTATGAGCAGAAAGCCACTGCGATGGCACCGCCGACGGCAAGGAAACGGTTGATTCCAAGCGAGAGCATGAGCAGGAATGCACCAAGCAACGCGACGAACAGGTACGTCGCCGGCCTCTTTCCAAGCAGGAGCAGCTTGTAGAGCGGGTTCGTCATGTCGCCTTCGAACTTATCATACATCGTGACGGTCGGCATACCTCCGAACATCGAATTCGTCCAGTAGGTAGGATCATCGGGATGCGCGGCGTTATGCTGGCTGATCTCATGTGTCATTCCGGTCCATCCGGAGATGTCCGACTGGTTCACGATCTTGCCGCCGAGCACCTGCGGCACGAATGCGTAGGCAAGCACGAGGAAGAAAACTACTATCCCCAGATATGTGAGGATTTGCTTGATCTGTCTGTTCATTTTACGATTCTATTCATTAGTTCGGCCATTCGGCGCGTAAGTTCAAGGCGGGAGTATGCAGATACGTCCCTGCCGTCATAGAGTGTCCTTCCCTCGAGGAAGGCATCCCAATGACTGTCGACAAAGGCCTTCATCGTCGCCTTGTCTTCCCAGTCTGCGGTCTTGCCGGTATTGGTGTCCGCCACTATCCTGGCCATGGCTCCGTCAGGCTGTCCTATGCCGAGGATAGGCCTGCGCGCAGCCAGATATTCGAAGAGCTTGCCCGGGAGGACAGCCCTGTATTCGGGTTCTTTCCTGAGAGGAAGCATGAGCATGGTGGCACGAGCCTGTTCCTGGACGGCAATCTTGTGCGGCTGATATCCCAGGTTTACGAGGTTTGCCCCAAGCCCTGCAGCCTCGATCGATGCCAGCACCGCGGCATCGGTCTTGCCGACCAGCCTGATTCTAAGCTTCCCGGCAAAAGTCTTGTCGCATGCAGCCTTCCGGGCAAGCACATCCCAGAGTGCCTGCGGAATTCCGTCTGCCGCAAAGAGACCTGTGTGGGTTATATTGAAAAAGCCGTCAGCCTCAACCTCGACGACATCATTCCCGTCATATCCGTTGGTGATAAGTTCCACCGGGGTCTTGGTCATCTCGACGAACTCGTCGCGCACAAGAGGAGACACTGCGACGACAACGCTGGCATCATCCAGCACCTTGCGCTCCAGGATGCGGTGGATGCGGGCTGAGAACGACGTAAGACCGAGATGCTTGAAATAGAACATCCTGGTCCAGGGATCACGGAAATCGGCTATCCACGGAATCCCGGTCGCCAGCGCGAGCTTACGCGCGATCAGGTGCATGGAGTGTGGAGGACCAGTGCTGACTATCACGTCCACCGGGTGTTCCTTCAGATAATTCTTCAGATACCTGACCGACGGACCTATCCAGAAACAGCGCGGGTCCGGAATGAAGAAATTGCCCCTCACGAAAAGTGCAAGCTTCTGGCCAAGGGTCTTCTTCCCGGAATTGATCGGGTTGACCTCTCCCTTCTGGGCCCCGCCCTTCTTTCCGCTGAGCTTGCGATAGATTTCATAAGGTTCGAAAATCGGGCGCCTTATCACCTCTACCTCAGGAGGGATCTCCGCAGCCAAGCTCTCATCCACCGTGATCATCTCCGGATTTGATGGAGTATACACGACAGGCTGCCAGCCCTCTGAAGGCAGGTAGCGGGAGAACTTGACCCATCTCTGGACTCCCGAGCCACCTGTCGGCGGCCAATAATACGATATGATGAGAACGCGCTTGTCCATAAGTTGCCAAAGATACGAAAAAAAGCAGTATTTCCGTCATTGAAATCACACGCCGGAAGGCAACAGGCCAGGCAGTTACGATCGTTTACTCCAATGGGCGCGTCAGGGGCAGGTTGAGATAGAACCTTGCACCTGCCGTATAGGACTTGTCAAGGCCTATTTCGCCGCCGAGTCTCTCGGCGATATCGCGGCAGATATTGAGGCCCAGGCCAGATCCCGGCTTGAACTGGTCAAGCTTCGAGAAACGTTCGAAGATCACGTCCGCCTTGTCCGGAGGAACGCCGCATCCCGTGTCGGTAACGGAGAACGTGACCTTGCCAGGGACCTCCTTGTCCGTGCATCGGAGGACTATGCTTCCCTGCACCGTGTTCTTGCACGCATTCGTCAAGAAATTTATAAGGATCTGCTGGACTCGTCTATAGTCCGTAACTATCGTGTAATCATCATCGAGTTCAGACTCGACCGACATCTGCACGGCAGGATTAGCCCTGGTGATCGTCGTGTTCACGGCTGCCTGGCAGATGGCGTTGCAACGTGCCGGAGCCATGTTCACGCTGTAATTGCCGGAGTCTATGTCGCCCATGTCGAGAATATCGTTTATCAACATGGTAAGCAAGTCTGAATTCGAGGTTATGTACGAAGAATATTCCTGCTTCTCCTGCTCTGAGATCATGCCGTCCGGCAATCCCAGCAACTGAGAGAAGCCCACGATGGCGTTCAGCGGAGTGCGGATCTCATGGCTCATGTTCTGCACGAACCTGGTCTTCACCCTCTCGGACTTCTCCGCCGCCTCCTTCGCCTCGCGGAGCTTGGCATTCGTGGCCTCGAGCTCTTCGCGATACTTGATCACATCCGTAGTATTGAGGCTTATGATCTGGATATTCTCGTCACCGTCGAGCACGATGATGGTCTCATAGTGTCTGTCAAACTCAACGAGATGGAAAGTGAAGCGTACATACTGCAAACCCTCTTCGAGGGCCTTGTTTATCTGATCAAGCAGCAGGATGCTGGACTTAGGGTACGATTCCACTATGGTCCTCGTACCGATGACGAAGCCGTTGTCCAGGAAAGACTTTCTGAGGACCTTGTTCACCTCGAAGGTTACGTAGTCCACGACCTTGCCGTCCTGTCCATAGATGAGTCTTGCCTTCGAATATCCGAAAGGAGCATTGTCCACGAGGGCGACGTAGCGCTTCGAGCGGTCAAGCTGACGATTCTGCAGACGGACGACTTCCTTATGATGCTTGACGATGAAGAAAATCAGAAGGAAGGTTGCGAGAAGAATGACACCAGCGAGATAGAGCACGAAATTGAGGACAAGGATGTCGTGGTCCTTTTTCTTCAGGTCGACGAGATCCGTCATCTCCTTGTCCATCTGCTCCATGTCCTCCAGAAGCATGGCTTCCCTCACGTTTCTCAGATAGTCCGAGCACTGCTCCTGACACTCGAAGGCCTTCTGCCAATCCCCTTTCTGCTTGTATACCTCGGACATTGCCGAGTAAATGTCGCCGTCATCCCCCAGGCACTGCGCAAGCTCCATGGCCTCTTCGAATTCCCGGTGTATGGCATGAAGGAGGATGTTCAGCCACGCGCAATAGTATTCATAAGAGACAGACGCACTGCTGCCCTTGGCCAGGTATATCTCCGCGTTCCTCGTGAAAGAATCATAGTCCTGCATATAGTAAGCGCAAAGCGCACGGCAAGCCTCGACATCATTGTCGAACACACCGCATTCGTCATGGAGGTCACAATACTCCAGAGACTTTGCGTAATCCTTATCATTGAAATAGTTGAACGCAATGAGAGAATATAGCTGCGCCTTCGAAGATTCGTACAGTTCTGCCTTGCTGTCAAGATAGCGAAGGGCTTTCAGGAAGTAGGTCGTCGACTTGGCATTATCTCCATACGCGGCATAGAGAACTCCCAGTGCATAGTGTCCCATCTGCAGACCCTCGGCATTTCCCTGCCTTTCAGCCTCTGAGACAAGGGCGGACGCCATTTCACGTGCCTTTCGGTTCTGGTTGGAATTCATGTAGAATCCGACCACATTCATCATCTCGGCAAAGAAGGATTTCGTGTAACCCAGCTTGGAGGCCAGTTCGCGTGTCTGCTCGCTGTAGCGGAAAAACGACACTGAATCCTTGGCGTTGAAGGCATAGTGGCAACGCAGCTGCGCAGCATAGAAATCATATTCCTTCTTGCCTGAGGATTTGCCGAGCATATCGAGGGTGTCCGCGAAGTCGATGACCCAGTCTTCGTTATGGTGTCTGTATGCCTGGGCATAGCGCTTGGCAACGCTTTCAGGCTCCCCACTCCAGAAATCCGGTTCCGCGGATGCAGGACCAGCTGATGCCGACACGGAATTGAACATGACGGCCAAAAGGAAGACGGATATCAGAATTATCCTGTTCATAGGGAGAAATAGACTCTGCAATTTAGCAGAACTTTTTCAAAGTAACGACCATGAAGAAGAAAAATGTGGCACTTTTTCGTAAATTTGGACCTGCAAAAGCGAGATATGAAAGAAAAGGACAGCACAAAGGAGACTTCGGTCAAGAAGGAGCAACTGACACCGATGATGAAACAGTACTATGCCATGAAGGCAGAGTACCCAGAGGCGTTGCTCCTCTTCCGCTGCGGCGATTTCTATGAGACATACGGCGATGACGCAGTCACCGCAAGCAAGGTTCTTGGCATCACACTGACGAAGAGGTCCAGTGTTTCGGCTACCCAGACGCTGATGGCCGGCGTACCTTATCATGCCATCAACACCTACCTTCCCAAGCTTGTCCGTGCCGGATACAAGGTCGCGATATGCGACCAGCTCGAAGACCCAAAGCTTGCCAAGGGCATAGTGAAGAGAGGAGTCAGTGAGCTGATCACCCCGGGCATCGCCTTCGACGACCAGATGCTCGAGCAGAAGGAGAACAATTTCCTCTGCGGACTCTGCTTCGAGAAGGAGAAGTGCGGTGCTGCCTTCCTGGACGTGTCTACCGGCCTGTTCCAGGTAGCAGAAGGCAGTCTCGACTATATCGGTACCCTTCTGTCATCGTTCGCGCCGAAGGAAATAGTCGTCGAGAGAGGATACGAGAGGGGCACGAAGGAAAGGTTCGGAGACCGTCTCTATGTGACCTCGGTCGAGGAGTGGGCCTTCGTATATGATTCTGCAGAAAAGAGGCTCTGCAAGCAGCTGGAAGTAGATTCACTCAAAGGTTTCGCCATAGGTTCATTCCCTCACGGAATCTGCGCGGCCGGCGCCTTGCTCGTATATCTTGAGCAGACTCAGCACGTGGGTCTGAAGAACATCTGCAGCATATCCAGGATAGATGCAGACAAATTCGTCTGGATGGACAGGTTCACCTTCCGCAATCTGGAAGTCTTTGCAAGCGCGTCCGGCAGCGACGGCGTCTCCCTCGTGGACGTGGTGGACAAGTGCCAGTCCCCTATGGGAGCCAGAATGCTCCGCAGCTGGCTCGCCATGCCGGTCATGGATATCGCCGAGCTCAATTCCAGATATGACGTCGTAGACTATTTCAAGAGCGATGCGGAGGCTCTGTCCAAGGTACAGGAATACATTGGAAACCTCGGAGACCTGGAGCGAATTCTCTCCAGGGCGGCGACAGGCAAGATTCTCCCACGAGAGGTGATGCAGCTCGGCAGGGGCCTCGACCAGATCGGCCCTATCGTCGAGACCTGCGCACAGGCGGGAGTGGAGCCGCTCAATAAGATGATCATGTCCCTCTCAGGCTGCGACGAGCTCCTGGAGATGATTCACACCACCATGCATCCGGAACCCGCAGCGAACGCTGACAAGGGAGACATCATCGGAAGCGGAGTGAACGCCGAGCTCGATGAGCTCCGCGGACTATCAAGGAATGCCAAGGGATACCTGACCGAACTTCAGGAAAGGGAGACCGAACGCACCGGAATCCCGGTCAAGATAGGATACAACAACGTCTTCGGCTACTACATCGAAGTCAGGAACACCCATAAGGACAAGGTTCCTGAGGACTGGGTGCGCAAGCAGACCCTGGTCAATGCCGAACGCTACATCACGGAAGAACTCAAGGACTACGAAGCCAAGATTCTCGGTGCGGAGTCACGCATCTATGAGCTTCAGGTACAGATCTACGGCGAGGTCGTGGCCTTGATCCAGAAGAACATACCTGCAATACAGAAGAACTGCCAGGTGCTCGCCAGACTTGACCTGCTCTCCTCTTTCGGAGACCTCGCGACGAGCAACCGCTACTGCCGCCCGGTCATGGACGACAGCTATGTGCTCGACATCAAGGCTGGACGCCATCCTGTCATCGAGACCCTCATGGCCGCCGGCGAGGAGTACGTACCGAACGACATCTATCTCGACAGCGAGAAGCAGCAGGTGATGATACTCACCGGTCCGAACATGGCCGGTAAGTCCGCCCTCCTGCGCCAGACCGCGCTCATCGTCCTGCTGGCCCAGATCGGATGCTTCGTTCCGGCAGACTCGGCAAGGATAGGATACTGCGACAAGATCTTCACCCGCGTCGGAGCCACGGACAACATTTCCAGAGGAGAATCAACATTCATGGTCGAGATGCTCGAGACGTCGATGATTCTCCACAACATGTCCGCAAGGTCCCTCATACTCCTGGACGAGATCGGACGCGGCACATCAACCTACGACGGAATGTCGATAGCCCGCGCGATCGTGGAATACATACATGAGAACGGCGTCGCAAAGACACTCTTCGCAACCCACTATCACGAACTCAATGACATGGAGACCATATATCCTCGCGTGAAGAATTTCCACATTGCCGTGAAGGAGATGGACAAGAAGGTCATCTTCCTGCGCAAGCTCCGAGAGGGAGGCGTGGAAAAGAGCTTCGGTATCCACGTGGCGCGTCTGGCAGGAATGCCTAAGCTTGTGCTCGAGTCGGCAGAAGCCACTCTCGCTGCGCTCGAGAAGGGTTCCGGTCCTGTCATCACCGCAGTAGAGAGCAACAGAAAGCAGAAGAAGGTCAAGCCTCACAACACGAAGGAAGGTCATGTGGAAGCTGACGGATCGCTCCAGCTGTCGTTCTTCCAGCTCGACGACCCTCTCCTGAGCAGCCTGCGAGACGACCTGAGCGCAGCAGACCTCAACAACATGACCCCTCTGCAGGCATTTGACCTGCTGCGCGCAATGAAACAGAAGCTCGGCATCTGACGGGACACCGAGCTTCGGAATTTCTGATGACGGCAGATCTAGTTGCCGAAAATACTCGAAAGAAATACTGCGAGCACGCCTATAGGCGCGACATAACGGATGAGGACGTAGATTACAGGGAAAGCCTTGGCAAGACCCTTGAGTTCTCCCCCGTTGGTAAGTTCGTCCATGATGTCGGACTTCTTCATCTTCCATCCAGCGAACAATACGACCACGAAACCGGCGAGCGGCATCAGGAAGTTCGCGGTGACATGGTCAAGCGCATCGAAGAAGTTCATGTCCTTTATGGTAAAGCCGGAGAGCACTCCGAAAGAAAGCGAGCAGACAAGTCCGATCACGTATGTAAGGACGAATACGGTCACGCAGGCGGCAGGTCTTTTCATCCTTCCTGTCTCGACAAGCCACGATACGGGAACCTCGAACAGGGACATCGCAGAGGTAAGGGCCGCAAGTATCACAGCGAAGAAGAAGAATATGGCCACCACGCTGCCCAGAGGCATCTGAGAAAATACCACCGGCAGTGTCTTGTATACCAATCCTGGACCGTTCACGGCCATCTCCGGATTTGAGTACATGCCGTACGCGAACATCGCAGGAATTACCGCGCAGCCCGCGATTACCGCGAAGATCAGGTCGAATACGGAAGTATACGCAGCAGTCTTCGCAAGATTATCCTTCTTCGGCAGATATGATCCGTAGGTGAGCATGATGCCCATTCCTATCGACAGGGAGAAGAAAGCCTGTCCCAAAGCAGCCGCGAAGGTGGAAGCACCGACCTTGCTGAAATCCGGCACGAAGAGATAACGCACGCCCTGAGCGGCTGTCTGGCTTATTCCCGGCTGAGCCGGTATGGTCATGGACCTGATTGCAAGAAGGAGCATGATCACGAAGAGCATAGGCATCATCACCTTGCTGAACTGCTCGATTCCCTTCTTCACACCTAGTGCGATGATGACGCAGACCGCCAGCAGGAATACAAGATGGTATATCATCGGGGCCCATGGCGACGAGACGAAGTCCCCGAAGACGCCGGTTATCTCGAGCGCGCTGCTGTCGGCGGTGAACTTGAGTGCACATGAATCAATGAAATACTTCACCGTCCATCCGCCGATGACGGAATAGTATGACACGGTGATGGTGGGAATCAGCACGAAAAGGCTTCCGAAATTCTTCCAGACCTTGCCGTCCCTGTCTATGACACCGAGACTGCCGTAAGCTGTCTTCTGGCTGCGTCTTCCGATGAGGATTTCGACAAGCAGTATGGGCATGCTCACGAGCATCATGCATACGAGGTAGATAAGGATGAACGCACCACCTCCATACTCACCGAGCATGTATGGGAAACGCCATATATTGCCAAGGCCCACCGCGGAACCGGCGAGCACGAGAAGAGAGCCCAAGGTGCTTGAAAATTTCTCTCTAGCCATGTTCTAAAGGAATAATTGTGAGACAAAGACCGCGATGACACCTACAGGGGCGACATAGCGGATGAGGAACCTGAGGACAGATGAGAAGCGCTCTCCTACCTGGTGATTGCCCCTGCTGGAAAGTTCCTCATGGAAATCCGACTTCTTCATGATCCAGCCGACCACGATGACCGCGACCACACCGCCGAGCGGCATGAGCCAGTTCGCGCAAAGCCCGTCGAGGAATCCAAGCACGCTGCCACGGAGCGCACACAGCGAACCAAGAAGCAGGGCAAAGCAGAACACGATGACTCCGGCGACCTTTCTCGACATCTTGTGCTCATCCACGAGATACGCAACCGGAACCTCGAACTGCGAGATGGATGAGGTGATTGCCGCGAGAATGAGGGCGAAGAAGAAGAATGCACCGATTATCGCTCCGAAAGGCATCTGAGGGAAGACATCGGGAAGTATGTTGAAGACCAAGGCCGAATCGGTATTGTCCGAAAGGACCATGGCAGGATCATCCTTGAGGGCGAAAACCGCAGGGATGACCGCACAGCCGGCGATAACGGCGAACAGAAGGTCAACGAATGCAATCTGTCCCGCTGTCTTGGTGAGATTCTCCTTCGGATTGATGTATGAACCATAGGTCATGATGGATCCGCTGCCGAGAGAGAGCGAGAAGAAGGCCTGTCCGAGAGCGGCAAGGCAGGTATGCACGGTTACCTTGCTGAAGTCCGGACGGAAAAGGAAAGACACGCCGTCCGATGCGGTGGAGGCGGCACCGGCACGGGCTGGAAGGGTCATGGACCTGATCGCAATGAAGATGACGATCACGAAAAGAAGCGGCATCATCACTTTGCTGAATCGTTCGATGCCCTTGCGTACTCCGGCCATCACGATGAGTCCAGTCAGCGAGAGGAAAATGAACATCCACACGATGCTCATCAGCGGTCCGTCCGGGAGGGAGATGCCGAGCGAACGGACGAAGAACTCCACCGTGATACCGCCTATGACGCAATAGTAGGAAAGGATAAGCGTCGGGATGATGGTGTAGATGATTCCTGCATGCCTGAAAAGCTTGCTGCCAGGAGCCAATGTACGGAACGCACCATAGGAGGAACTCTGGGTACGCCGTCCTATCGTAAGCTCCGAAATCATTATCGGGAGGCAGATGAGAAAGATGAACAGCAGGTATAGCAGGATGAAGGCGGCACCTCCGTTGGTACCGACCATATATGGGAAACGCCAGATGTTACCCAGTCCAACGGCAGAACCGGCAATCACCAGCAGTGAGCCGAGGCTGCTCGAAAAATTCTCTCTTTTCTCCATCGCTCTATGAGAACAGCTGGGTGAGGAATACTACGAGAACTCCGACCGGAGCTATGTAACGGATGAGGAACCTCAGGACAGAAAAGAACACGGGGTTCACTCTGTGGGCGCCACCGCTGGAAAGCTCGTCCATGAGGTCTGCCTTCTTCATCATCCAACCGACGAATATTACGGCTATGACGCCGCCGAGAGGCATGAGCCAGTTCGCGCAAAGTCCGTCGAGGAAGCCGAGAACCTGCCCGCGAAGAGCGCAGGCCGTACCTATGAGCATCGCGACGATGAATACGATCACGCCTGCTTTCTTTCTTGGAACATGATGCTCCTCGACAAGATATGCCACCGGAACCTCGTACTGGGAAAGGGATGAGGTGAGAGCTGCAAGAATGAGCGCGAAGAAGAAGAATGCACCGATTATCGCACCGAAAGGCATCTCTGGGAAGACTTCCGGAAGTATGTTGAACACGAGTGCAGAATCGGTATTGTCGGCAAGCACGGTAGAAGGGTCGTTCTTGAGTGCGAACACTGCAGGGATGACAGCACATCCCGCAATGACGGCAAAGATGAGGTCGAAGAGGGCGATCTGAGTCGAAGTCTTGACGAGATTGTCCTCCTTACGGATATATGAACCGTAGGTGATAAGCACTCCCGCTCCGATCGAGAGGGAGAAGAATGCCTGTCCGAGGGCAGCGAGGAAAGTGTGGGCTGTGACCTTGCTGAAATCCGGACGGAACAGGAACACGAGTCCGTCATCGGCAGAAGAAGTTGCACCTGGACGGGCAGGAAGGGTCATGGACCTTATGGCTATGAGAATTACGATGAGGAAGAGCAGCGGCATCATGACCTTGCTGAAGCGCTCGATTCCGTTCTTGACTCCTGCAGTCACGATAAGGTCTGTCGCGAGGAGGAAGATCAGCATCCAGAGCACCGATGTCGCAGGAGTGGACGTCGTGCTGATGCCGAGGGCTCGGATGAAATACTCTACCGTCATACCGCCGATCACGCAGTAGTAGGACAGCACTATGGTCGGTATGAAGAGATAGAGATATCCGGCATATTTCATGAGAGGCTTGTCCGGAGCCAATGTCCTGAGGGAGCCGAAAGCCGTCTTGCGGCTGCGCCTTCCGATCACGAGCTTCGAAACGAGCATCGGGAGGCATATGAGGAGGACGAAGAAAAGGTAGATCAGAATAAAGGCGGCGCCTCCGTTGGTGCCGACCATGTATGGGAAACGCCAGATATTGCCCAGGCCCACAGCTGAGCCAGCGATGACGACTAGAGTTCCGAATCTGCTGCCGAATCCTTCTCTTTCCTGCATGTTTCTTTGCTTAAGTTCTTTTTATATACCACGAACTGGAAATCATATCCCGTTTCAGGATCTTTCTTGACTTCCGATTCATATTCCACGGTCCACTCGGACCAATCCACTTCTGGGAAGAAAGTGTCAGCCTCGGGGATTTCGACCATCACCTTCGTAAGATAAAGCCTGTCCGTACAGTCCAGACCGGCTGCGTAGAGCTGTCCTCCTCCCATGAGGAAGCAGCGCTCGGCACCGGATTCCTCCGCGATACGATATGCATCCTCGAGAGATCCCGCGACGACGATCTTTGCCGGAGCTTCGGTCATGGTGCGGGAAACGACAATGTTCAGACGGCCGGGAAGGGCACGTCCGATGGACTCGAAGGTCCTGCGCCCCATTATCACGGGGCAACCCATGGTAGACGACTTGAGGAACTTCAGATCCTCGCTTATATGCCAGAGAAGCTGATTGTCCTTACCTATCGCACCATTGGATGCGGCTGCTACTATGAGGCATCTTTCCATCATACTGCTACAGGGGCTGAAATCTTAGGCCAAGGGTCGTACTCGGTAAGAGTGAAATCCTCGTATCTGAAATCGAAGAGGTCCTTCACCTCTGGGTTGATATGCATCTTTGGAAGCGCTCTAGGCTCACGTGAGAGCTGAAGATCCGCCTGCTCGGTATGGTTGAGGTAGAGGTGCAGGTCACCGAAGGTGTGCACGAACTCTCCTGGCTGAAGGCCGCATACCTGAGCCAGCATCATGGTCAGGAGCGCATACGATGCGATGTTGAACGGAACACCGAGGAAGATGTCCGCCGACCTCTGATAGAGCTGGCATGAAAGCTTTCCGTCAGCGACATAGAACTGGAACATACAGTGACAAGGAGGAAGGGCCATCTTGTCCACTTCGCCCGGATTCCATGCGCACACGAGGATACGACGCGAGTCGGGATGGTTCTTGATGAGATCGACGATGCCGGCGATCTGATCCACGGTTCTTCCGTCTGTCGTCTCCCAAGACCTCCACTGCTTTCCATAGACGCTTCCGAGGTCACCGTTCTCGTCTGCCCACTCATCCCAGATATGCACGCCGTTGTCGACGAGGTACTTGATGTTGGTGTCACCCTTGAGGAACCACAGAAGCTCGTGGATCACGCCCTTGAGGAACACCTTCTTAGTGGTGAGGAGAGGAAAGCCTTCGCTGAGGTCAAATCTTATCTGACGTCCGAAGACGGAGCGCGTGCCGACCCCTGTACGGTCAGTCTTCACGGCTCCGTTCTCACGTACGTCCTTGAGTAATTCAAGATATTGCTTCATTACTTCTTTACAGAGAATGCATATACGGTAGTCTCCTGATAAACCTCACCTGGTCTGAGCACTGTTGAAGGATACTCTGGCTGGTTAGGTGAATCTGGGAAGTGCTGGGTCTCCATAGCGATACCCTCGTAGTCATTGTAGCTGCGGCCACACTTGCCCTCTGGGCTACCGCCTACATAGTTACCGGTATAGATCTGGATAGCAGGCTGGGTTGTAGCGATGTCGAGCTGACGGCCGGTCTTCTCTGACCAGAGAGTAGCAGCGTCCTGGAGCTGACCAGGCTGTGCGCCGTCGATGAGGAAGCAATGGTCGTAACCCTTACCGATCTTGAGCGGCTCGAAGTCGAAGTTGAGGATGTCGTCACCGATCCTTCTTCCGTTCTGGAAGTCAAGTGGTGTGCCTGCGACCGGAGCTGGTGCTCCGAGAGGGATAAGGCCAGTGTCAGTTGGGAGGAACTCAGAGCAGTTGAGCTTGAGCATGTGGTCGAAGATGTTGCCTTCGCCTGCGCCCTCACCCTCGAGGTTGAAGTAGACGTGGTTCACGAGGTTTACGACGGTAGCTGCGTCGCACTCACCCTTGAATGTCATGGTAAGCTTGTTGTCCTCGCTCCACTCGTAGCGTGTAACGACTGTGAGGTTTCCTGGATATCCTTCCTCGCCGTCTGGTGAGAAATACTTGAACTCTACTGCGAAACCGTCGATCTGGCTGTCCCAGACTCTCTCAGCGTAGCCGGTAGGACCACCATGGAGGTGATTCTCGCCATTGTTGATGTTGAGGGTGTACTCCTTTCCGTCGAGAGTGAACTTACCCTTGGCGATACGGTTGGCGAAACGTCCTGGGACCTTTCCTGAGAAAGGACCGTCACCATAATAGCTCTCTGCCTTAGGGTAGCCGAGGACTACGTCACCGAGAACACCGTCCTTGTCAGGAACGTTGACCGATACGATTGCTGCACCATAGCTGCTGAGCACTACGCTTGCGCCCTGGCCGTTGGTGATAGTGTACTTGTAGATGTCCTGTCCATTGGGGGCAACTGCCCACAGTTCTTTTTTGATTTCCATAGTTTGTGTCTTAAAAGTTGTCTATGTAGTTGAATGCTTTTTCTTCGGTGGCATCTTTCATGATGACCGTCTTGTCCTTGTCGAGGAGGTACAGCGAAGGGATAGCCCGCACATTGTAGAGGAGGTCGGTCCTTATCATGTAGTCCGGATCATATCCGTTGTACCATTCCTCCGGATAATACGGCATATATTCACGCCATGCCTTGATATCCTCGTCTATGTATACGTTCACGACCGCAAGCTTTCCCGACTCGAGGAGATAGCCTGCCTTGAGGCTGGAACGCAGGTGCTCTATGATGTCCTTGCAGGCGTTGCAGCCGGGATTGCTGAAGAACAGGAGTACGAGGTCAGCCTTTACGGAATACAGGTTCCTCGTACGACCCTTGCTGTCGCAGAAACGGAAGTCTGCCGCCTTGGTGCCGACGCGGTTCAACGCGCTGGTCCTTGCCTGATACTCATACTGAGGTCTCATATCCTCGGAAAGCTCGGGGTCTGCGGAAAGAGCCTCGGCAAGAGGATTCCACATATCCTCATTCCTCACGGGAGAGTTAGGGTCATAGAGATATCTGAGGGCAACGGAGATGAAGCCGTCAAAGGCTTCCGGACCCGCGTCCCTGCGAAGTCCTTCCAGCTTTGAGTACAGCTTCCTGAGCTCACCGCGAGCCTTGTCGAGGGAGAGGTGCTCAAGGGTATAGACGTAGTTTGCGAACGCCTGTTCGAATTCCCCCTGCTCAATTCCTGCGACCATGAGGCTGTCGCTGGCCCAGTCTCCGGCCCCCTGGAAGAAATGGTCCCAATAGTGGCCGGCGAAGTACTCCAAGCCTTCCTGACCGCCATAGATTCCCGGCACTTCGACCTGACGGAACGGACGTGCAGCAGAAACGGCAACAGCCTCCGTCGACGTTGACGAAGACTGTCTGTTGCCACAGGACACGACCGTCACCAGGACAGTGACGATACCTATGAGGGTCGAAGAACTCATTTACTGACGCTTGGTTACCATCTTGAGCTTGGACTCAGAGACGTTGATGATGAAGTCGCCGATCTTCTCCAGCTCAGATACGAGGTCGATATAGTATACACCGGAAGTGTAGTCATAGTTGTCGCCCTCGATGTTGTTGATGTGCTCCTCGCGGAGGTTGTTACGGCACTCGTTGATATTGCACTCTGCATCCACGGCGTTGGCGATCTGGGTGAGATGCTTGTTCCTGAGGTTCTCGATCATCACCTGATATGCGACGTCCACGATGTCGATCATGCGGTTGAGCCTCTTGAGCATATCCTCGTCGAATACCTTCTTGTGAGCCCACTTTCTCTTGAGCAGACGACCGATGGCATCTCCGGAATCTCCGAGAGACTCCATCTCGCCGATAATCTTGTACATGCTCTTGAGCTTCTCAGCAGACTCGTTGGAAATCTCGTCCCTGCTGATCTCGTTGAGATAGGAAGCGATTTCGAACTCCATCTTGTCGGTGATCTCCTCATACTTGTTGAGCTGCTTTGCGATCTCCTCGAACTTGTCCGGATCCTGCTCGTTGACAGCATCGCGGATGAGGGCATATCCCTCATAGCAGACCTCTCCGAAGTGGACGATCTCCTGCTGAGCCTCGTTGATGGAGAGCTCTGGGATACCGACAGGACCACCGTGGATGAACTTGAGCTTGAACACCTCTTCTTCGCCCTTTGGAGAAGGGACGAGACGCTTCACTATCTTCTCAATGAGAGGAATGAACCAGATGAGGATGAGGGTATTGATGAGGTTGAAGAGAGTATGCAGGGTTGCGACGCAATAAGGGAGGGTCGCGGCAAGTTCCTCCTCATGTCCGGCAAAGTCGGTAGTCATAGGGTTGGCAAAGCCAAGAGCTTCGACGATGATACCGATGAGCTTGAGGAAAGGCCTGAAGAGGCAGAGTACCCATATTACTCCGAACACATTGAAGAGCATGTGGGCACGTGCGGTTCTCTTCGCAGAGACATTGGCCACCGATGCCGCAATGTTCGAGGTGATGGTCGTACCGATGTTCTCACCGAGGACCATGGCAGCCGCCATCTCGAAAGGAATGACTCCGACAGAGACGAGGAGCATGGTGAGGGACATGGTCGCAGCCGAAGACTGGAGCATGAGGGTCATGCAGGCGCCGATGATCATGAAAAGGACGATGGATCCGAATCCGAAGTTGGTCAGCGGAGCAAGGAATGACTGTACTGCTGGCTGAGAAAGTATAGGGTACGCAGTGTCCTTGAGGGTTGAAAGGCCGAGGAAGAGAAATCCGAAGCCCATTATGAACTCGCCGAAGTTCTTGTACTTGGTCCTCTTGAGGGACATGAACAGGAAGGCGAAGAACATCATCGGAATCGCGATTGCGCCGAGGCTGAACGAGCCGTCGAAAGAAAGTGCGAAGAGCCATGCGGTAACCGTCGTTCCGATATTCGCACCCATGATCACTCCGATTGCGTTTGCCAGAGCAAGGAGGCCGGCATTCACGAAGCTGACGAGCATGAGGGTGGTCGCGGTAGAAGACTGCACGAGGGCCGTCACCACGATACCGGTGATTACACATTTGACACGATTGGAAGTCATTGAGGCAAGGAACGACCTGAGAGAATTTCCCGCCAGTTTCTGAAGTCCGCCGCTCATCAGGGACATTCCGTAGAGGAACATACCGAGGCAGCCGAGCATTTTAAGGACAGCGTATACTGTATCCATCTAAATATTGGGTTGTGGTTGTTACTTCTAAATCAGAGCAAAAATACTAAAAAAATCAATCCGTCTGGCCAAAAGTTGTAACTTTACGGCAAAACATGACACCATGCTGCGCAAGCTCGCTCTCATAACACTGTCACTGACGCTCTTTGCCACTACCGCAAGGGCCCAGTTCTACCTCACCGGAGACGATCCGGCGAGAGCGAGATGGAATCATGTCGAGACCGAAAATTTCAAGATCATCTATCCTCAAGGGCTTGACTCGCTGGCAAGGGTCTATGGCCGCGAGCTTGAGATGTGGCGCACCCCGGTAGGACAATCCATACACTACCTGCCCGGCGAATATACACGTGGGAAAATGCCTGTCGTCCTGCATCCGTTCAATTCCAACTCAAACGGATCCGTTGCATGGGCTCCACACAGGGTCGACCTGTACACCCAGCCGGACGCATATCCCTTCATGCCGCTGAGCTGGGACAGGATGCTCGCCATCCATGAGTCCAGGCATGTGGCGCAGATGCAGTTCGGCCTCACCGGAGCCCTGCGCCCGTTCGGATGGTTCTTCGGAGAGATGATCAACGGAGGAGCCTCCGGATTATATGGCCATTTCAGCTGGATGGAAGGCGATGCGGTGATAGCAGAGACCGCGCTGACGAATTCCGGACGAGGCAGGACCGCGGATTTCCTGAACTACTTCAGAATTTCCTTCGACCAGGGAGAGATGCGCAATTTCAGCCGTTGGTCACACGAATCCCAGACGCGGTACATTCCGGACAAATATGCGCTCGGATACCTCATGCTGAGCGGATTCAGATACTGGTATGACGACAAGGACTTCATGGGAAACAGCTTCGAGCACTACGCACGAATGCCTCTCGACATCACGAACTTCTACGAAACCCGCAGGGTCGCAGGAAAGATGCTCCGCCATGCGTTCGCGGAAGTCGCTGACAGCATGGCCGTGCATTGGAAGTCCGAGCTCGACGAAAGGGCTCCCTTCATGCCCATGGAGCAAGTCACGGGCACGAAGAGGGGCTTCACGCAATACTCAGGGCTCACGGAGATGGGAGGCGACATATACGCCATCAGAAAGTCCATGTACCGCAGCCCGCAGCTCGTAAGGATAGATGCATCAGGCAAGGAACGGGCACTCAGGCAGTTCTCCGCCGTTTCCGGAGGCCTGCGCTCCGACGGAGAGAGACTGTGGTGGAGCGAGACCGTGGATGGACCGAGATGGGACATGGAGAACCGTTCATCGCTCAGGTACATCAGGTCGCGCCGTCATCCGGTGAGCCTTACCAGGAAAGGAAGATTCTTCAACCCGTCGCCTAATGCGGACGGCACGAAGGTCATTTCGGCAGAATATGCAGACATGGGAGGAACCATGGTATCGATAGTGGATGTGGACACCAGGGAAAGGCACTGCATAAGGATGCCTGACAGCCTCCAGGTCACCGAGGCCGCATGGCTGGGAGAGGACAGGATCTTCGCCATCGCAATCTCCGATTCCGGAAGCGGACTCTATGAGCTCGGGGATGCTGCCGGCAAGTCCGGATGGAGGACAGTGCTGGCCCCACAGCCTATCATCATGGCAGATCTCTCAAGCAGGGACGGAGAGCTCATGTTCACCTCGGACAGGACAGGAGAGCACGAGCTGTACAGCCTCGACCCGGACAGCGGGACTGTATGACAAATCACGAACATCAGATATGGAGCCAAGTGGTTCAGGTACTCCGGTGACGGAGAATGGCTCTACTATGCCGCACCGCAGCTCAAGGGAACTCCAGTATTCAGAACCGCGGTTGATTCCCTTCCGGTAAAGACGGTGGATTTCAGCCAGAGGCATGCGTATTTCATAGCAGACAGACTGTCTGAGCAGGAAAAGGAATACGGTGTCTCTCCGTTGGACGAGGACAGCGTGAGCTTTTCCGAGGTGCGCAGATGGAGAAAGCTGCCCCATCTTTTCAATGTCCATTCATGGGCCCCGCTCTTCGTGGACGTGGACAACATCATGAACCAGAGCTTCGACAGGATCTACCAGGTGGCGGCTCCAGGAGCGACCGTGCTCATGCAGAACAGGCTCAGCACCATGGTCACCCAGATAGGATATGCAGCCCACAGGGATCCCGCGGACAGGAACAGGTGGCGCCATTCGGGACACGTGAAGATGACCTACACCGGCTGGTACCCGGTCATCGAGGCAAAGCTCGACTTCAACGACAGGGCGGCCACCGACCACCTCCCGACCCGCTCATACATGTATGCTGACGGAAAGGCGGGATTCGCCACCCCTTCGGCAGCAGGTTCCAGACCGGCTCTCGAGGCGCAGATCTCGGCATACATCCCATGGAAATGGTACAAGGGCGGATGGGTCAGCGGAGTCATCCCGAAGGCAAGCTACAGCGTCAGCAACGACCATTATGACACAAGCCTCGCCGTATGGGACAGCCGCGGGGAAAGTCTCGGACTCAGGTTCTTCGACGCGTATGTTCCGGGCAGGATCATGGCAAGGCAGGCGGTGAACGCTTCCGTGCGCGGCTACATCATGACCGCGACTGCGAAGAACGCAGTGTTCCCGAGATTCGGCATCGGAGCCGAATTCGGCGCGCTCACCAGGCTCGGACTCGGGCTTCCGGCCCCCGCATCGAGAGCTCTCTTCAAGCCGACCGTCTATGGATACGGATACATGTACCTGCCGGGATTC